>JBLHGI010000144.1:0-13941 GCA_047616505.1 Planctomycetota bacterium | reverse complement strand
GATGAGGCCGACCTGCCTTATAAGCGCAACCAAAAGGGATTCAATATATACGGCGGTTTCTTCGCCCATCCCGATGCGCGCCTGACCCTGGGCTGGATGCGGATCGACCAGAAGGCCGCGGCGGGGCACAACCGCGCCGTTTATTTACTGGCGACCGTAGACCACCACTCGCCGCGTTTTGGTCATTGGCGCGCCTTTCAGGACCTGCGCAAGGTGCGTGACGATATCGCCGACGATCTCTTACAGTGGCAACAGCCGCCCAATTCGCGCGGCGACATCTTCCCCCTGCGCGATGAACGGCCCGCCCCCAACACGCTTGCCAACACGAGTTGGGTCGGGTGGGATATAGAACCGCTGCCGGGCCTGCACCTAGGCAACAAATTAAAGTGGCAGCTCTATCACCAACTCGGCACGGAGCGTTCCCTCGCGCTGCGCGGCCTGCGCCAGGAAGCCTTCTTCTTCGGCTCCGTCAACAAGGCAGATTACCAGCTCAACCTAGGCAACCTGAGCATCGTGCCGGGGTGGAAAAGCGAATTTATCCACAGCGCTCCGGCGCTCAAGGGACGACCGCGCCAACGCGAGTGGAGCCAGTTTTTTATGGTGCTCATGCGCCATCCCATCATGCGGCGCAGCTTTCTCGAAGGTGGTTTCGAATACGAGCTATTCTCGCAGCTGCGCAACCCGCGCCCACCGGGAGCCGAGGAGAGTTTCAACGGCTTGGTCGCGGCACTACAGCTGAGCAATGTATCGGAGTATTTGGGGTATAAGTTGACGACACTGGCGGGGCTTCAGGTGACGCAACGGCGTTTTGAGATCGAGGGGACGCAGACGAATACGCGCGGTTTTATGACGATTTTTGCTGGGGTTGAATAATATGGTACACTATGGGAGAAGGACACTTCCAAGGGGTTTGCACGCTCGTCCACCGATAGAGAGAGAGAAGAAGGGGAGGAACTTATTCCTCATCTATTTACTAGTTATGGGATTAGTCGCGTGTACCAACGAACCTGGAAAGCTGCTCGACACGGGTTCCGCTTCTTCAGAGCAGTTCGACCACACGCTCTTTGAGGATGCGGGCTTGGAGGTCGCCGTACGCTCGGCTTTGGGGCAGCCGCGGGGCGATATAGGAGCAGGAGAGCTGTTGGCATTGCGAGAACTCGATGCCAGCGGACGCGACATTGTCAGCCTACAGGGCATCGCGCAGCTGGCAGAGCTGAAGCAGCTGCGTTTGGCGCAGAACCAAATACGCGATCTGACGCCGTTGAGACGCTTGGACTCGCTGGCCGTGTTAGACCTGTCGAGCAACGCGCTCTTCAGCATTGTGCCGCTGGCCACCTTGCACCAATTAACGCATCTCAACCTCGACTTCAATCGCCTCGTTTCGCTGGCGCCGTTGGCCTCTCTCACGCGTTTGCGACTGCTCAACCTAAACGGCAATCGCATTGCCGACGTCGGTGCGCTAGTAGCCCTTGAGCAACTCGAGAACGTCGAGCTATCGGGCAACCCGCTCAACGAGGCCGCCTTTGCCGAAGACCTACCAACGCTCGTGCGCCGCGGCGTCGAGGTGAATTTCTACAGCAGCGAAGGCACCTTGCTGATACCCGACCTGCAACTAGAAGCCCTCTTGCGACAGGCTGCGCGCAAAAACTTGGGCAACCTCACGCGCGAAGACCTCGACGCTGTCGTGCGCTTGACCATCGAGGCGAGCGACCGCGTCAGCGACCTACGCGGCATCGAGGGCGCGCGTAATATAACGAGCCTTACGCTCAACGATCTCCGCGTGCGCAACCTCGGTGCGTTAGCGGGTCTGACTAAGCTGCGCACACTCAATATCAGCGGCACCAACGTCGACGACCTCGCGTTCCTCGCCAACATGGAGCAACTCCGCACGCTCAATCTGGTCGAAGCTGGCCTCGAAGACATCTCGCCACTAACCGAACTAACGCAATTGGATATTCTTTCTTTGGCGGGCAATCGAATACGCGATATCTCTGCGTTGGAGAGTCTGGTCGACCTTAGCCGGCTCAACCTATCGCGCAACCGTATAAGCGATATACGCGGGCTCGAAAGGCTTACGGAGTTGACGGGCCTGACGGCGACCGACAATGGTATCGATGATATTTCAGCACTGAGTAATTTGCGCTCGTTGACCAGTTTAGATCTCAGTTCCAACCAAATCACAGACATCTCCCCGCTGCGCCTGCACACGCTCAACGTTAGCCGACTCACCCAACTCACCTTGTCCGACAACCACATCACCGATATATCCGTGCTCTCAGCCGTTACCCGCCTGCGCGCTTTAGGCCTCTCCGACAACCGCTTGGTGGATATTTCCTCGTTGGACAACCTGACGCGCCTACGAACACTGGATCTGTCGGGCAACCGCATCGAAGACATCACTTCGCTGACAGACTTAGAGCTAACTTCACTCGATATCGCCAACAATCTACTCGTCGACATCTCGCCACTAGCACAACAGCCCGACCTCACGACGCTGTTATTATTCAATAATCTCTTAGTCGACATTTCTCCGCTGGCCAGTATAGAAAAACTGCGCACGCTCGATATCTCCGTCAACCACATCGTCGACCTCGCGCCGCTAGCAGCGCTTAGCGAGTTGCGCACGCTAAGCGCCATCGCCAACCGCATAGAGAATTTGGCACCGTTACTAGGGTTGGAAAAACTGCAGTCGGTTTTCCTCATCGGCAACCAGCTCAACCGCGAAGCTATCGGCCAACAGGTGCCCGCACTACGAGAAAAGGGCGTGGAGGTCGTACTAGGCGAATGAGACGCATCTTCCTCTATACGGCACTCGCCCTAGGCGCTCTGGTTATGCCGGCGCGGGCACTCGACACGCTGCGAGTGGGCAACTCAACGGCGGCGCACGACTGGAACCAGATCGCGGAATCGACCCGCTTCGTCGCCATCTCCGCCGATTCGCTGTGGACCTGGACCGCCGAGCGCGGCGACAACCTAGCCGCTGGCCTCGAAGAGCGCGGTGGGCTCATCGCGACGAAGGTACTGATCTCGACCTTCTCCGGTTTTGTCGAGACCATCTCCGAGCGCGAGGGACTAGAACATTGGGCCGACGGCGATGCCGAAACGGCTTGGGGACCCGATCAGGATGCGGAGACCGGACGCCGCAGCACAATCTATATGGACCTAGGGGCCACTTTCCGGGTCGACCGTATCCGCTTCTACCCCCGTCTCGATCGAGAACACCGCGGATTGCTGTTGGGCAGTTTCGAGGTGGCCAGCAACGATGGGCAGCAGGGGCCACTGCTCGACTCATCCTATCGGACTATACCCGGACTCAGCTTCTCCACCTTCTCTCCCAATAGACAACCCGTCGTCGATGTGAGCTTTTCGCGCCGCGACATCCGCTTTATACGCCTGAATTCCCAGACCGGCGAACCGTGGGAACTAGCTGAATTTGAGGTCTATGCCGAGGGCACTGCTCCGGCGGGGGAATTCGTTTCTGCACCGCTCTTTATTCGCGGTAGTTATCCGATCTGGGGACGCATGCTCTACGAAGGAGGGGACTTGGACGATCTGCCCATTACGGTGCAGACGCGCACGGGACCCGACGAAGAGCCCCTGCACTATTTTCTCCAGCGCGGCGACGAGTTAGAGCGCGTATCGAGTGCGGATTATATCAGCTTTAGTGGGCTCGATTTTGCCGGTGCAGCCGAGGTCTTACTAGGTCCGATCCGCCCCAATCCAGAGTGGAGCCCTTGGCAGACGGTGACAGAGAGTCTCGTGCGTTCACCGGCCCCCAGGCGTTATATTCAATTTCGCATTGAAATGGCGGAGCCGGGCACGGCCATCGAAAACCTGCTCATAGAATATGTGCAACAACCACTCGCCGACGAACTCATAGCCGAAATCAGTCCACTCACCGTAGCGGCCGGCCAACAGACTGAATTTACCTTGTCGCTGCAGGCACAGCTCAATAGCGGCCGCGGCGACACCGGGTTCCGCTATTTACAGGTGCGCACTCCAGCCTCTATTGGCCGCGTGTTGAAAGTGCGCGTCGATGACGAAGAAACCGTCTTCACCCCGGCCTATAACGACGAAGGGTTTACGATAGACATCTGGCAGCGCATACTACAATCGGGCACCTTTATACAGGTGGTTTTTACGGCGACCGTGCTCAGAGACGGTACCCCCTTTGAACTGCGCGCACTCGACCTGCGGGCACAAGCGGGACAAATAGAGCCGGTCTACCAAACGGCGCAACCCGGCGATATCGACCTGTTTTCTCTCGGCGGCGAACTCCAGGTGCGCCTGCGGCCAGAGGACCGCACACTGATCGATGCACTAGCGACACGCACGGCGATCTTCAGCCCCAATGGCGACGGTATAAACGACGTTTTTGAGCTCTCCTATAACTTGCTCAAACTGACGCGCCCCGCACCGGTCTCCTTTCAAATATTCGACCTCAGCGGTCGCCTCGTCGCCCAAGGACTGAGCCAAGACCGCAACGGGCGCTTTGCGCGACTGTGGCGCGGCACCGACGCCAATGATCATAGAGTCGAACCGGGTTTATATCTCTACCGGATCAAAGTTGAAGCCGATGCAAAAACGGTGAGCCAGCAGGGAATCGTCAACGTGGCCTATTGAGTGGGTTGCACCTAAGAAACGAGCCTATGCCTCATATGGAACTATCTATCAGACAAGAAAAACCCTATAATCGGCCAGGAGCTTTTTATTCTCACGGGCTTTTTACTAGGTGCCTGTAGCGATGATAACAATTCGCCGAGTGCACCGCGAGAAGAGCTAGCGCCGATCGATATTGCCGCGCTCAATTTAGAATTTATTTGGATAGAAGCGGGGACCTTCACCATGGGTTCGCCCGCATCCGAAGTGGGTCGCAAAGACGACGAGGGACCGCAACACGAAGTGACGTTAGAGAAGGGGTTTTGGATCGGGAAATTTGAGCTGGCACAATGGGAAGCGGCGATGGGCACGCGCCCATGGGAAGATCCAATGTGGGCGTGCGCTTTGAACTGAAATGAGATCGCGACCTTGGGACCGAGCACCTATTAAAAGTGAGAGGAACAGACTGTGATTGAGCTAAAGGCCACCGTGCCCATTTCGACCCCTGCACCCTGGGCTGCCTGGCAGCGCCAACTTTTCACGGCGATGAACCAGTCGGTTCAGCCCTTCTTAGATCACTTCACCCGCGAGGACGGAGAGTTTATCTGGCGGGACGAATGGGGCGGCGGCAGTCCAGACGACTATTACGAGCCTTTTTTTAACTGGCCTTTGGTCTATCTGATGGGCGGCGGCGATCATTTACTCAGCCTCGCGGAGCACCAGTGGGAGGCCGTGACCAAACAGCTTACCCGGCTGGGCACTTCGCACAAGGAATACGGAATTCGCGAAGACCAGATGCACCAGTCCGAATGCGATGTGTTCTTTTATCACCTGAGTCTGGCCAACGCCGAGCATCCCAAACGGCGCGAACGCGCACGGCGCTTCGCCGGTTTCTACCTCAACGAAGATCCCGAGGCCATCAACTACGATCCCGTGCACAAGATGCTCCTCTCGGGGCTCAATGGCAGCAAGGGACCCTACTACGAGCCCGAATCGGCGCGCGCAGACAAACGCTATAACCCGCTCGGCACGACGATGGAGGTCTACAGTCTGCCCTTCTTCGACTTGGAGGGCATCGACAGCGTAGAGGACCTGGCCGACCCGAACAACGCGCGGCGGATGGGGCAGGCTCTGTTCGACCGCTGGCGCATGGGCGATACACCGACCAACTTATCGGTCACTTCGCTAGTGACGAATGCCTTTCTGTTGACGGGCGAAGAAAAATACCGCGACTGGGTCGTCGAATATACCGACGCCTGGATCGAACGAGCCAAAGCCAACGGCGGGCTGCTGCCCGACAATGTCGGCCATTCGGGCCAGGTCGGCGAATACTGCAATGGCAAGTGGTATGGCGGCCGCTATGGCTGGACCTTCCCGCACGGCTTTCTCACCTTGCAGAAGGCGACCATCGACGCCGGAGCCAACGCCTACCTGCTGACGCGCGATAAAGACTACCTCGAATTGCCCCGGCAGCAGATGGATCGGATCTTGGAGTTGGGCGAGGTGCGCGACTACCGCGAGCAGGCGATGAGCGTCAGCGAGCGCTGGTTGAGCCAGTTCAATGCGATGGACCAGCACGAGACCTTCCTAGTGCCGCATCGCTATGGCGACGCCGGCTGGTTCGACTGGCAGCCAATTTCACCAGTATATATGGTCGCGCTGTGGAATCTGTCGATGGACGACGGCGACTGGCAGCGGATTGAGCAGGTGCGCCAGGCCGAAGCCTTTGACTGGGATACGGTCTTTCCTTTTCACAACAAAGAAGACTCGGGGCACGAGTCTCCCTGGGTGCGTTTTCTCGCCGGACAGAACGCGCAGTATCCAGAGCGGATGCTCCAGGCCAGCCACCAACTGACCTGTCGACGAGCCGCCCAAGTGCGCGAAGACCAGGATGTGGGTACCCAGCACCATATCCATCACTGGCAGTGGGGCAACCCCGTATCGTCCGAAGCGCTGATCCAGCAAACTTTAGGTGGCCCCCAGCCGATCTACAATGGCGGCCTCTTACACGTGCGACTGCGCTATTTCGATCCTCAGCGGCGCCGACCGGGCCTGCCGGAAGACGTCGGAGCACTGGTCGAAAAGCTGAGCGCCGACCGCACCGTCGTGCGGCTGATCAATCTCAGTCCCGTGGCCAAACGTGAATTAATCATCCAGGGCGGGGCCTTTGGCGAGCATCGTTTTAGCGAGGTGAAATTTCAGCGGCGGACGAGCGAGTATCCCGGTTGGATGGGGGGCTATGCCGGAACCTATGCGGCGACGCCGCTCGAAGTGAAAGAGCAAACGGAGACGATAAATAATAGCCGCTTCCGCGTCGAGCTCCCGCCGGGGACTGAGTTGCTACTCGACCTAGGCACCGAGCGCTATGTCAACGACCCTTCGTGCAGCGGTCCTTGGTAGGTCTTAAGCGCGTTCTGTCTTTGGCATCATAGCGCATGGAAAGAGCTACAGACCCCCGAGTAGCATGTACTCCCAGAAGACCGCCGTCATGCCGCATAGCGAATCGGTCGCAATCGTTATAAAGCTATTTTTCATTTGCTGCATTGGTCCTATATTGCACCATTTTTACATTTGTCTACCTTGTCGCCACCTGCTATCTTGTGAGTCGTATTCCCATCCAGCAGGAGCATGCGATGAGCAAGAAACCTCCGTCCCGCCGTTGGGACCCCAACTGGCCAGCGGCCGCCGCTTTCTTGGCACCCAACTTTATCGGCTTTCTCTGTTTCACTCTCTTTCCCGTGCTGCTCTCCTTTGCCATGGCCTTCCATTACTGGACGCTGCGGCCACAGGAGGAAGCCAGCTTTGTCGGCTTGCGCAACTTTGTCGACGTCCTCGGTGTGCATGCTCTCGATACGCCGCAATACGGCGTGCTGGCTCTATATCTGCTCTGCGTGTTGGCACTGATATTGGGGTTGATCGGAGCCCTGCTCTCCAATGTGCACACTTGGCGCGGCGCGCGCTCGGGTGGCGCTATCATTACCGCGACGGGCCTAGCTATGATGCTGGGAGCATTGGGTAGCGGCGCCGAGGGACATGCCGGCGCGGCGGCGTTCTGGTTTAGCGAAGGAGGACAGGGAACATTTTTTGGCGGTTTGCTCGCCATCATTTGCGGCGTGGCCATTGTTGGCCGCGAGGATACAGAATGGGACTGGGGCATGGGCGCCGTGCCGGGGCTATTGATTGCTCTCGCCGTATTGGGCTTCTGGAGTTTGGGCACGGCGATGTGGAGCGCCTACGAACCAAATGATACGCGCTTCTGGTACTATTTTTACAACACACTCTTTATGATGATGGGCCTGCCCCTAGCCGTTGCCGGTGCGCTGTGTCTGGCGATGTTGCTCAACAAAGAATTGCCGCTGGGTCCATGGCGCGAGCGCATCCCCGGAGCGCTGGTATGCATGGGGTTAGCGCTCTTGTGTTTTGTCCTGGGCTTTGGTATAGGCTGGGAAAACATCGGACTCTTTGCCGGCTTGGTCTGGCTCTTTGCCGCCGCGGGTTTCCTCTTTAATATCGTGACCTTCCGCACCATCTTTTACCTGCCGCAATTCACCTCGGGCGTCGCCGTCTACATTCTTTGGAAGTCGCTGTACCGCCCGGAGACCGGCCCAATCAACATGGGCTTAGAAGCGGGCTTTGATGCGCTGGGCTTGGCGTTGATACCACCATCGTGGCTGGCCGAAATTGCCTGGGCCAAGCCGGCGATACTGGCGATGGGCGTGTGGATCGTCATTGGCGGCCAGAACATGCTGCTCTATTTAGCAGCCCTTTCCAACGTGCCGCAGGAATTGCTCGATGCAGCGGAGGTGGATGGAGCGGGGCACTGGCAGCGCTTTCGCCACGTGACATGGCCGCAGCTGGCGCCGACGACCTTTTTTATTACGGTCGTCTCTGTTATCGGCGGTTTGCAGGGCGGTTTTGAACAGGCGCGGGTGATGACGGCAGGCGGCCCAGCAGGATCGACAACTGCTCTTAGTTATTACATCTACAATAAGATGTTTCAGGATTTGGACATGGGCTATGCGGCTGCGATCTCCTGGGTGCTCTTCGCCTTTATTTTTGTCGCCACCGCACTCAACTGGCGCTTTGGTCGCGACCAAGAGGTTGATTTATGAAGCTGCCTTTCGATAATACTTCTACGCGCGTGCGTTTTGTGGTGCTGGGCCTGCTCGGCTTTATGCTCGCGATGCCTTTTGTATGGATGGTGGGGGCATCGTTTAAGTCGCGCGCCGAAATCGAAGCCGGCGGCGTGCACGTGGTGCCACAGAAAATGAACCCGCAGAACTACCCCGTACTATTTGGCGAAATGCCCGAGCCGGTAACGGGTGAAAAACTTGAGTTGAAATTCGGTCGCTGGTTTTTCAACAGCATCTTTATCGCCTTTTCAAATACGCTGATCCAGGTGCTGACCTCGGCGCTGGCTGCCTTTGCCTTTTCGCGTTTGCAGTGGCGTGGGCGCGACAGCGTATTTTTGCTCTATTTAGCCACGATGATGATCCCCGGCCTAACGCTGATGATCCCCAATTTTCAGGTGATGGTCTGGCTCGGCTTTCTCAATACCTACCACGGCCTGATCATACCCGCTTCCTTTAGCGCCTTTGGCACTTTTCTGCTCAGACAGTTTATGCTCGGCATCCCCAAGGCGATGGACGAAGCCGCCCATATCGACGGAGCCAGCAAGTGGCAGACCTTTACGGACGTTATTTTACCACTGACCCGTCCCGGTCTGATCGCCCTGGCGCTCATCACCTTCATATTTCAGTACCAACAGTTCTTCTGGCCGCTAATCATGCTCAACGACCAGCAATTTTACCCGCTGCCCGTGGGCCTTTTAGAGTTGGATTCGACCTATGGCCAACAGACGGAACTCATCATGGCGGCAGCGACCATCACGGTGACACCGCTCATTGTCCTCTTTGTGATCTTTCAGAAATTTTTGGTGCGCGGTATTCAACTCGGCGGCGTGAAAGGATAAGCGACGATGAAATATGTGATTATGGCCTTGATCGGTGTTTTTGTCGTGATGTATGCTTATGCCATTAGCACCCTAGAAGTACTGGGCGATCCCAACCGCACGACGATTACTTGGTCGACAGACCCCAACCCAGCGCGCACCAAACAAGTAGGCATCTTTGAAGCGAATAATTCCGATTTAGAGGGACTCGTCGAAAAACGAGACGCCACCAAAATTATCGTGCGTTGCGCCACCGGCACCGGACCAGATATCGTCGATATCTACGACGTGTTTGAGCTGGCGACCTTTGCCGAAGCGGGCATCCTGATGGACCTAACGCCCTTTGCCGACAGCCTGGGTTTTGGCGTCGATAACACGTATTCGTCGCTGCGCGAGGGCTTGAGCTACGAGGGCAAACACTATCGCTTTCCGTGCAATGTGCACGCCAACGTGATGGTCTACAACAAAAAAATACTCGCAGACCACGGTGCGCCGTTGCCCCAGCCCGACTGGACTTGGGACGACTTTATCGAGAGCGCTCTGGCCGTCCGCAACAATCCGTCAAAAAGCGGCGAGCAGCATATTCCGCTAGCCAATTGGAACAGCGAATGGATTTATCGCGACCTGCTCATCGGCCACGGCGGCGACTTCTTTACAGAAGACGGTCTGCACTCGCGGCTCGGCGAGGAAGAAGCGCTAAAGGCGATGGAAACCTTTCGCGATATGGCCATCACCCACGATATTATGCCGACCTCGGCTGAGGCCCTGACGCTATCATCACAGGGCGGCTGGGGCTCGGGTGGCATCTCTTGGTTTTTTAATCAGCAGGCGGCCTATATCCACATTGGCCGCTGGGCGATCGTGCAGATTCCGGTATACCTAGAGCGCAATCCCGATATCGTCGAGAATATCGCCGCTGCCCGGCTACCCAGAGTCGCGGGACAGCCGTCGCGTGGCGTCGTGGGCTCGCGTGCGGCCGGTATCAATGCCAAAAGCAAGAATCCACAGGCGGCCAAGCGCTTTTTGCAGTATTTGGCCGGACGCGACTACAGTACACTCATCGTCGAAGACGGCGACGCACTACCGCCCAACCCAAATATGGCGCGCACGGGCGCGGATCTGGTCAACGACATCGTGCCCGATCCGGCTTTCCACCAACCCTTTATCGATGCGGTAGAAGAAGGCGTAACGCTAAAGATGAGCCCGTTTATCGAGGCGCAAATCGTCAAGCGCTGGACGCTGGAGGCGGTGCAAGAAGTAGAAAATGGCGCCGACCCGCGCTTAGCCATTAAGCGCGTAGCCAAAGAAATTGACGCGCAGATCCGTCAGAACCTGCGCCGGCGGCCCGCTCTACAGGCCAAGTACGAAAAGGTTACGGGGGAAAAGTATCACGACAATTGGTCTCAAGAAGAGGTCGCGGCACGTTAGTGGACTTGATGTGTAGGTGAGTAGCCGTATCGTATATAGGTATACTAGTTCTATATACAGCCGCAATATGAGCGCGATAGATGACGGGCAAAGAGCGCTCAATCGCCGTTATTCAGATACGGCAATAAGCACGCCCCCCGCCGTAATTAACATCCCACCCAGCGCAATTTTCCACGAAAAAGACTCGACCAATACGACAAAGGAAATCAACAATACCAGCACTACGCTGAGCTTGTCGACCGGCGCCACGCGCGATGCCGGCCCCAGCTGCAGTGCTTTGTAATAACAGAGCCAGGAAAGACCTGTCGTAATGCCGGATAGCGTCAGAAATGTAAGGGCACGCAGGGGGATCTGGTCGAGGCGTATCCACTGCGTCTTAGCGGTCACGAAGAGAGCCGTTATAACCAGGATGATCACGGTGCGGATAAAAGTGGCCAAGGGCGTAGAAAAGCCAGGAGTGGAAGAAGCTGGACGGTATGGAGGACCCTCCTAAAACGAGGGCGAACGGGCTATTCTAAAACGCGCGTCAGCTGAAACACTGCATCTGTCAGCTGCTCGATGCGCTCTTTAATTTCATCGCTAGTTATATGCATATCCGGCTGGCGATCTTCTGCGAAATCATCGCCGGTGGCATAGACAAAACGCGGCACGATCAAGCAGCGAAAGTCGAGCATCAAACTATTGGCCAAACCCATAATGGCCATATAGCTAGATTGTCCACCGGCAGCGCAGAGAAAACCGACGGGTTTGTCGGTCCAGGCGCGCCCCGTTAGGTCGACAAAATTCTTTATCGCCGCATTGGTGTCATAGACGTAGATCGGGGCCGCGACAACGACGGCAGCGGCAGCGCGCACTCGTTCGGTCAGCGCGCTAACTTCCGGCGTTTTGCACTCGGCTGTGCCCGTGTGCAGCGGCAGCGCATAGCTGCGTAAATCGATCAAGTCCACTTCGGCTCCGCGTGCACTGGCGATGTCGCTACAGTGGCGCGCCAACACATAAGAACGACTCTGCGGGTGCAGTGAAGCACTAATAAGGGCTATTTTCATGACGGTCCTTCATCGAGATAAGCGAGGTGACGGCCGCGGTGTTCGTCGGAGACGATATAAATGATATGAAGTCTGAACAGAATTAAAACCTATTTATTTAAATGCCGCTATAAGGCCTCGATATCGGCAATCAAACGAGGTGATTCATCTAGCGTTCGCGGCAACGCGTCTATTTCAAAAATATGGGCCTGGCTCTTGAGTCGCTCTGCCCAGCGCACCAATGGAATATAGCCATAACTGCTACCAATCTCGCCCAGCGTATCGGCCGTTTCTTCTATGAGGTTAATTTCAAAAGTGTCCACCAAGTGCGCACAGGTTTCTCGTTCTTTATGCAGGAGGCTCGCCAACTCGGGCAGGCGACGACACGCTGCTTCGTCAAGCGTATCCGCGCTCCAAGCCTGTTCGACTTCGCCCTTTTCTTTTGCATCTGCCGACTCTCTGCGATAGGGCAAGAAACGGCATAGCTCCTGTATTTAAAAGGGCCCCATGCAAGACATCTATACACTGCCAGTATCTCTGACCATATTGGACGAGGTCGATGCAATTACCTACAATCTAAAGCGCACTTGTAAAGAGAGAGGCATACCTTGACATATGATATACTGCTCAGAGGCGGTCACGTCATCGACCCCAAAAACAATATCGACGGGCCGGCAGACGTAGCCGTGAAGGACGGTCTGATTGCCGCTGTCGGCAAGGACCTCAGCGGCGATGCGGTAAAAACCATGGATGTTTCGAGCTACTATGTAACGCCGGGGCTCATAGACATTCACCTGCACGCCTACGGGCGCTTTCACGCCTGGTTGCACCCGGACCAACACTGCCTGCCCTACGGCGTGACGACCTGCGTCGATACCGGCAGTTCTGGCTGGCAGCATTTCGAAGACTTTGTGCAGACCGTTATCGAAAAATCCGCGACACGCGTATTGGCTTTTATCAATATTGTAGGCGCCGGTATGGCAGGAGCCTGTGAGCAGGATACCAGCGAAATGGTTGCCGAGCCCTGCGCCGAAATGATCAAACAATACCCCCAGCACGCCATCGGTTCCAAGTCGGCGCACTATAATGGCCCTGGTTGGGAAGCGGCTCAAGGCGGGATCGACGCGGCGCGAATGAGCGATACCATTGCCATGGTCGATTTTGCGCCCAAAGCGGAGCGCAGCTACGAAGAGCTACTGATCCAACGCATGAGCCCGGGCGATATTCACACCCATCTCTACGCCTCGCATATTCCGCTCTTAGACGAAAACAAAAAGATCAACGACTACGTCCATCAGGCGCGCGAGAAGGGCATTATTTTTGATACCGGACACGGCGCTGGTTCGTTCTGGTTCCGCATCGCCGTGCCAGCTATGCAGCAGGGATTCCACCCCGATACTATTAGTACCGACCTACACCATAGCAGCCGCATGCGGCCCAATGCGACGATGAATGCCACGATGGCAAAATTCCTGGCCATGGGCATGCCCTTCAAGGAAGTTATCTATCGCTCGACCCAGCGCCCCGCCGAAGTAATCCACCGCCCAGAGCTAGGGCATATCGGCGTAGGAGCAGAGGCCGATATCGCCGTGCTGGAATTGCGCGAGGGAGCGTTTGGTTTGGTCGATTCGGGCCGCGCACGTATGGAAGCACGCCAACAGATCGAATGCCGCGCCACGCTGCGCGCTGGCAATATAGCCTGGGACGAGTACGGTTTGAGCAGCCCTCTCTGGCAAGAGGCCGGCGATTACAAGAGAGTTAAATAGGGGAACGACGATTGCAGTGGATGTCCAAGCGGCCGCAGCCGCTCTTTGAACTGTGTTTGCTGACGCTGCTCTTGGCCGTCGGCTGTGCCTTATTACAACCGAGAGAAATGGATAGAAATGCGGATATACCACCCGTTGAACGCGAGTTTCGCGCCGTCTGGGTGGCGACCGT
>JBLHGI010000143.1:0-14131 GCA_047616505.1 Planctomycetota bacterium | reverse complement strand
CGGTATTATCTATACTTCAGCTGGGATTGAAGCGGGTGATTATAGCCATGTGTTAAATGAGATAGAGTTGGAACTGGAAAATATACAAAAAGGTGGGGTTGCTTTGGGCGATTTGCTCAATGCAAAGAAACTATTAACATCACGCCTCGTTGCAATGGCGGATGATCGCGAAGCGCTGATGCGTTTGCGGATGCGTGGGATTGTTGCTGGTGTATCGTGTAATCCCTCTGAGTTAGTCCAGCAATTAGAGGCTGTCGAGCCAGAACAAGTTTGGGAGATTGCCGAGAAGATGAAACTGCGGACTATCTACTTTTTACATGGGGGCCAGCAGGAGGGGCGACGGCGAACATGAGGCCAGATCGACAAGAGCTTTTGGGAGAAGAGGTTCTATCTGTCACTTTAAAACAGGGGTGTTCTTTATGGCTCTTACCTCAAAAAAAAGTGCGGCAAAAAGTAGCTCTACTCGATGTCGAATGCGGCTCCTTGCACAGGGGGCCAACCTCCAATGCGCCCAAGGGGATTGCACATTTTATTGAACACTGTCTATTTGAAAAGCTGACAGGTGATATTACGGATCGATTTACTGCTTTGGGTGGAGATGTAAATGCCAGCACAAGTTTTACTAGCACGCAGTATACCTTGAATTGTAGTGATAATCTCTGCCAGCAGATCGATTTACTCTTTGAACTCGTTTTTAGCGAGTTTTGGACTTCGGCGGGAATCGCAAAGGAGCGCGACGTCATAACGAGCGAGATACACCTCTATCAAGACGATGCTGATTGGGGGGGATATAAAGCTGCTTTACATTGTGCGTATGGAGAGCATGAAATCTCTGCAGAAATTGCGGGTCGAGAGGAAGATCTGGCTGTAATCGATGAGAATACTCTACGCTCGTGGCATCAGGCGTATTACCGCCCCGAAAACATGAACCTTTTTTTGAGCGGAGATATTGAGATTGATGCCATTGTAGAGACCTGTGAGCAGGCAATCGCAAGGCACTTTATATCATCAGAAGCTATATCTGTCCCGATCTTGGCAACTGTGCCTATTCTGCCCACTGTGAAAAGGGGCATCGTGAGAGAATTCCCCATCAGCCATTCCCAGTTATTTGTGGTCTATGCAGATCGGCGTGTGGAGAGAGAAGGCAGGCCGTTGCTCGAACGCGAATTGGCATTGGAACTACTTTTAGATATCGCATTTGGTCCGGCCAGTGCCGCTTATTCAGAGTGGTATGAGCGCGGTTTGATCAGTGGAGACTCTTTTAGTGCGGACGTTTATACGGAGCGCCTATTTAGTTTTTGTATGCTGTCAGCTGAAACTCCCGACCCCCAGCTTTTATCGGAAGAGATAGACCGCGTGTTGGGTGATATGGCTGTGTCGGGACAGTGGCAACAAGATCTTTCACGAGCCAAAAGAAAAGCGTATGGGCAAATCGTGCGCAGCTTCGAGAGTGTAGAAAATTGTGTAGCGCTGATGCAATCGGCAGTCTGTTGCGGTGCCCATCCTTTTGACTATGTAAAAATATGCGAATCACTAAGTAACGAAGGGATCGAATCGTGTCTGCAGGACTGTCTGCGGCCCGGCGGAGGTGGGGTGGTTTATATCTATCCCCACGAGGAGATAAGATGAAGGGGCACGTGGGCAAGATCTATAGTTATTGGGCGACGGCAGTAGCGGGGTTAGAGGAAGTCGCTCGCGAGGAAATGCGCGAGGTGGTGAAGGGGATTCGCTTAGAGCACATAGAAAAGGGGCGGGATTACACGCGCATCTTTTTTAATTATGAGCGCAGTCCGCAGGCCCTACTTTCCCTTCGCTCTGTCGATAGCGTCTATGCAACTCTGACTTCGATAAGTGGTATTACTGTCGGTGGTCCAGGGTTAGAGCGAATCAAAAATCAACTAGCGAAAGTTGATATGGGAGTGGCGAAACGCTTGGCACTGTCTCTGGATGCAAGCGTAGCTGTTGATTGTGCACAAATTAATGCCACTGTGCAAGGCCGCCATCGGTTTAGAGCGGCAGAGTTGGTGAAAGAGGTGCAGCACGTATTTGCCACTCAGCATGGTATTGGGGGGATCGCAACTGGGCAAAGATGTCTTCATCTACAAATACAGGTGAAGGGGCGCAGTGCTATATTGGGTATGCGGCTAAGTGCTGCGGATCGTCAGCCGAATCACGCCATGGCGTACTGCCTTGGACATTTATTGGGCTTAGACCCAGGTGACCAAGTTTTGTGGCTGCGACGCGATGGGACAGAAGCGGATGAATTGCGCCAGGCCTTTGGTGCCGATGTGTGGGTTGGTTTGCCTGCCAATGGAAAAAATACGGTCGCAGTCACCGGTGGATTTTATGTCGAAAAATTTCATATTCCAATTTTAGATGCGATGTGTTCCCACGTGCTAGTCAATCTACGCGCATCGGACTCAGTAGCCATTTTGCCCGAATTGGCACGCATATTGCCATTTGGTGGAATAGCAGTTGTTGAGGTGGAAACCCCCGAGCCCTTTGTTGCTGCATTGCGAGGGCATGCTTTTGATATTGCCGCTGCCCTACCTGTGCAGAGTCGAGGGCGTAAACGGATACTTTTCGTCCTCGAGAGATTGCCAGAAGAGGATTTACTGCAAGTTGAACTCGGGGTATAACTGATTGATTAATAAGTGGCTTGCCTGTATTTTAAATGTGTCGTAAATCACGCAAGTCTCGGCTTGAGAGAAAGACATGTCGGAATTAGAACCTGGAGCAGAACAAGAGCTAGATGCGGATGATCTCGAAAGCTTGGCAGCCGATATGGATGTCGAGGCTGCGGATAATACTTCCCTAGCTGACGAGGATTATACCGGTGGGGGGGATGTGTCCTTAGGATCTGCCGGTCATCTCGACGATCAACTGGGAGAGGATTCAGGTGTTGAAGAGGCGCTACAGGCTTGGGAAGAAGGGGGGCATGCGCTAGAGGAGTTTGATGGTGATGACCAGGTCGCTTCTGTCCGCTTTCCTCAATTGGAACCAGCGGTGCCCAAGGTGCGGACGCAGCCGAATATACTTAATAACGTATGGGTTGCCGTTACTGTTGAACTGGGGCGTAAAGATATGACGGTCTTGGAACTGTCTAATCTAAAGGAACAGGACGTCATTGAATTGGATAAACTGGCGGGTGAGGCATTCGAGATTCGAGTTAATGGCCGTCTATTTGCAGCTGGAGAAGTGGTTGTCGTCACTGATATGATGGCAGTGCGACTCACGAGCTTGATACAAAATCCCGACACGGCGAAAGAAGAAAACAAGGACTGATCAGGCGCTGGGCGGTACCCATTTGCGCGTGCCGCTATAATTGCGCCTGAGGGCTGTTTGTATGATCCGGGTCAATTCACTTGCCTCAATGGGAAACTCGACAAAAGCATCGCATTGAACGCGCTTGAGACGCATCTGCGTTAATTGGTCTAATGGAACAGCCGTGTGGATGACGATGGGGATCGTGTGTGTCGCAGGATGCTTACGCAAAATTTTGAATAATTCAAACCCATCTATTCCGGGAATAAATAAATCCAGAAAAATGAGATCGGGGCGGTTGGCGACTATTTTCTCGATACCTGCGAGACCGCTAGCGGCGAACTCCAACAGGTGCTTCGTACGCAGACGTATTATACGCTCCAGATACTTCTGGTTTTGCGGATTATCGTCAATTATTAGTAGCTGTGCCATAGGCCTCGGGCGATGGTGGATCATAGTGAATAAATGCAGTAGATTAAGTATACTAAACTAATGTGTAACCGCGTAGAGAAAGGATGATGATGTCGGGATCCCAGAAATCCGCAGCGGCTTTCAGTGAGGCGCAACAATATATACCTGGTGGTGTTAACAGCCCTGCTCGTGCTTTCGGGGCCGTTGGTGGTGGGCCGCGTTTTTTTGCTCGTGGGGAAGGGGCGCGAGTTTGGGATATTGACGGTAATGAATACGTGGATTACGTGTGCTCTTGGGGGCCACTGGTGTTGGGGCATGCCCATCCTCGCGTCGTACAAGCCATACGGGAAACCTGTGCATTAGGTACCAGCTTTGGTGCGCCCACCCAATTGGAAACCGAGTTGGCAAAGAAGATTGTCGAAATGGTGCCTTCGGTCGAAAAGGTGCGTATGGTCAATTCGGGAACAGAGGCTACCATGTCTGCTGTTCGCCTGGCGCGCGGTTTTACCGGGCGAGAAAAGGTGATCAAATTTGAGGGGTGTTGGCACGGGCACGGCGATAGCTTTCTGATAAAGGCTGGATCTTCTTCTCTCACTTTAGGGGCACCTGATAGTCCCGGTGTACCACAGGGAGTCGCCGATTCTACGTTGACTTTGCCCTATAACGATGCGGAAGCTGTCGCGAGAACTGTGGCGGAAAACCCCGAGCAGATTGCCGCTATTATCGTCGAGCCCGTAGCGGGGAATATGGGGACCGTGGCGCCGCAAGATGGTTTCTTACAGGCACTTCGTCAGGTTGCCAGCGAGGCGGGAATTGTGCTTATCTTTGACGAGGTAATCACTGGATTTCGCGTCGGTCCCGGCGGGGCACAGCAGTATTATGGTATCAGTCCAGACTTGACCTGCCTGGGTAAGATTGTCGGTGGGGGGTTGCCTGCCGCTGCCTATGGTGGGCGCGCAGATATTATGGATAATGTGTCTCCTATGGGGATGAAAGTATCACAGGCCGGCACCTTATCTGGTAACCCGTTGGCCATGGCCGCAGGTTTGGAACAACTGCGCATCCTGTCCGAACCTGGCACCTACGAGCGCTTAGAGGCTGTTTCATCGCAATTGGAAGAGGGCATGCGTGAAAATTTAAAACGGCTCGGTTTAAAATATACCATTAACCGAGTGGGCGGCATGCTCTGTTTGTTCTTCACTGAAGAACCCGTCGTTGGGTTTTCCAGCCTCGAGTCTGTTGATTTAGAGCGTTTCTCCCGCTATTTCTGGGCATGTCTTGAGGGCGGAGTCTATCTAGCGCCATCGCAATATGAGTGCATGTTTCCATCGGTTGCACATACCGATACTGACATCGATAAAACCCTTGCCGTTCAGTATGAAGCGCTCAAAGGAGTGCACTAGCAAAAGCTGCCCTATGATCAAGATTGAGATATCACAGGTATTCCTTGGCTTAGCAATTTTTTTGTGTCTCTCTGCTTGTAGTGATGAAGTAGATCGTCGCGATGAGTTGGGCATTGAAGCCGATGAGAATGGTCGCTTCGAATTAGTACCCGTCGAGGGGGGCAAAAAAGAGTCCACCGTAAGAGAAGACTCGTTGCACAATGGAAATGCCACAGGGATAGACTCCACTGCTGCTCCTGCCGTGATTAACTCTGAAAAGGGAGAGAGGCATCCGGTGGAAGTGGTGCCCGCTGAAGCTGAATTCGCCACGGGGCAGGCCGTAGTCTTTGACCCCGATGGTGCTTATACCGTTCAGATCGGCGGTTATCGCAATGCGCAGAAGGCTAGTCGTTTAGTGCGCGAACTGAATAATGCAGGCTATCCGGCCTATGCCATCGCTCGTCCAAGCAATAAGGAAATGCGGGTGCGAATAGGTTATTTCAAGACACAGAGTGATGCCGCCCGCTTTGGTGCTATTTTTCAAGCAGATCACGATATGGAATATTGGGTAGACAAGCGGGAAAACGAATAGAGAGCATGGCAAAGCGAGTCCTGTGCTGCGGCACATTTGATTACCTACATCCGGGGCATGAGGCTTTTCTAAAACAAGCATCTGCTCTGGGAGACGAACTTGTAGTCGTGGTGGCACGCGATGAGAATGTCTATCGCATAAAGGGCCATTTTCCCGACCACGACGAAGAATCTCGCCGGAAAAACATTGAAAACCTAGGAATAGCGAGTTGGGTCCAACTCGGTTACGCCGGTGCCAACCTGCTTAAAGTGGTTGAGGATATCAGCCCAGCAATTATTGCTTTAGGATACGATCAAGGTAAGCCGGCTGGACTACATGAGCATTTCCCGGATTGTCGTATTATCGTGTTAGATCCCTACCAGCCCGAGCGCTATAAATCGTCATTTCTTAGGCAAAAACAGGCTGGTGAATAAAAAAAAACTTCGCCTGATATACTGGATTCTGCGGCGTCTGGGCCTACGGTCCCACCAACCCGTTAGCCAGCCTCAGCTTGTCATGTGGTATGTATACGATACCATTTCTGCTCTTGAGCCGTTGCCGCTTCGATATAAAGTGCGCCCATTTCGCGAGGGAGACCAGCGAGGGTGGGCTGACCTACTTGAGCGCAATGGCCAATTGGGACGCTGGGATTTGTCGCGGGTCGAAGGGGAGCTAGGGGGAGCCCTTTTGCCCGCTGGACAGTTCTTTGTCGAGTGCGAGGAGAGAATCGTAGCCTGTGCAGGAGTATATGATCGCCAGCGAAACGATCTGGCTTGTTGGGAAATCGGCTGGATTGCCAGTGACCCCGAACAGGCGGGAATGCGACTGGGGAGACACGCCACGGCAGCGGCAGTGGGCTATGCATTGACCTTGCCGAAACGGCCAATTTACCTACTGACAGATGACCATCGCTTACCTGCCTTAAAAACATATCTAAAAGTTGGTTTTACACCGGATCTAAGTGATCGTTCCTATGTTGGGCGTTGGCAGCTTGTCTTTTCTGCATTGGGGCATGGGTATGTGGAGTATCTGTCAGATTTTACGCGAAGGAAAGAAGTATTATGAAATTGGTAGTTTGCTCGGATATTCACGACAATATCTGGGTTCTCAAAGAAGCACTTAAACGCATGCCAGAGCGCGATGCGGCGCTGCTTTTTTGCGGTGATTTTTGTGCCCCTTTTACCCTGGTACAACTCGCCGAAGGATTTGCTGGACCCATTCACGTGATTTGGGGTAATAACGACGGTGACAAATGGTTACTTACCCAGCTGGCGGCGCGTTTTCCGCATGTTGAGTTGCACGGAGAATTGGCCGAGTTAGAATTGGATGGCAGGCGTATCTTGGCTAATCACTATCCGACTATTGCTCGCCCTTTAGCATCGAGTGGGCAGGCCGATATCGTATGTTATGGCCATGACCATATAGCTTTTGAAGAAGTTTTAGACAATGGGACACTCCTGCTGAATCCCGGAGAATTAATGGGGCGATTTGGCAAAAGCACTTATGCTATGGTCGAGTTGGATACGCTTGCCCTGACTTGGGTTGAGGTCCAGCGCCCATAGGTGTTTTTAATTACTCCAGATACCCCAAGTCGCGCAGGCGCTGATCCAAAAGGTCATTGTCGGCGGGGGCAGTGGAGTCTAGGGGCCGGTCGGCATAGGCTGAGGCCTGACGTAAACGCGCAAATTCAGTTTGAAAATGGACATCCGTAAGGCCTTCGCCAACCAATTTATCCTCTGTAAAAGTCTGCTCTAAGCTTCCTTTTCCTATCTCTTCATCGTAGGAATACTTGTGCTCAGCATTAAAGAGAGCCCACTGCTTGCCAGAATTAATGGGAGGGGGCAGCCAGGTCCCTGTTTGCGTGGGCTGGAGGTCCATGGGCATGGGGTCGGGGTGGATCTGCGCTAGCTTATAGGGGGTATCCTCGCTCCACCGCATATCCGTGGCAAATCCGCGGTAATCATTATCTACTTCCAACAAGTTTAGCATGGTGGGAAAAAGATCGATAAGAGAGAGTATGGGGCGAGTGGGAGCTAGGTTGCCGGTTCTAGGTATGTGATAGTAGAACGGTACGCGCAGTACGGAGTTGCGCAGGGTGCACCCATGGTAGGGTTCTTCTATCGTCCAACTCTCGCCGTGGTCGGAAAAAATTAATACGCACCAATCCTGCAGATCGATCCTTTGTAGCAAGGGGGTGAGTTGGTGCTCGAATATTCGTTCGACCGCATTTGAATAACGTTGGTGAACGATATGGTGTTGGCCTGATTGGAGCAGTTGGGCCGTCTCACCGAGGGCGGATTGGTCCGCTGCGCCATAAGGGGTATGTGCTCCCCAATAGTGTAGGAAGAGGAAGCGGTTGTGCGCAGTGGGGTGATGTAGGGCCTGATGAATGGCATTGGGCGAAAAGGGCTTGATCTGCGAAGCGTAATTTAAACCTGTAAAAATATCGGACACTTCCGAAAATGCTTTCGTTTCCACTCCGGCTCGATGTAGATAAGTAAAGAGCGTAGGGATCTCTGTGCGCATGCTCTTGCTGCTCTGGCCCAGCACTCCATGTTCAAAAGGGTAGAGGCCTGTAAAGAGCGAGGTGTGCACGGGGCGCGTTGCGGTAGAAGCCGAAAAGAGCCCCTTATAAAAACAAAAGTCGCGCGTCAGGGCATTGAAAGCTGGAGTTTGGATCTGCGAGTTTGTCTGGGAGACATAGTCGAGTCTCAAGCTGTCAATAGATATAAGTAGCAGATTCACGGGGCATTCTCAGGTGAGTAGGCCTCGGCCCAATATGGGCAGAACACACTCGACTTTGCCATTGCGTACCCCCCAGAAAACATCGTGCAAAAAAGTAGTCGAATCCGTATAACCCAGCGTGAATTCTAGCCGTTCGCCTAGGGCGGGTAATGGGGCATCTTCTGCCATTGTAAAAACTCCATGTTCAGCCGACAGGTACTTTAACTCTAGGTCATTGCGACCGCACGCTTGCGGGGAACCGTGGTGGGCAGACATACTTTTAAACCCCGAGTCTGTGACGACTTGCCCCGGGCGTCTGCTGGTCACGCTCGCGAGTAGTGTTAGGGCCACCTGTAGATCGGAAACGTGGAATTCGTCGCGATACTTGGCATCCATAAAGATGCCACCGCCGGCTTGTACTTCTGTTATGCCAGAAATCGCAGCCGTATAGGCGAAGGAGCCGGTGCCGCCGGCACTGATGATTTCTGCGTTCAAACCGTTCTTGGCCAATAGGTCACGGCTGCTCAACAGATAGTTAATCGCTTCTATGCAAGCCTTTTTTTTGGCTGTCTCAGGTTGAACCGAGAGCACGTGGCCCTCATACCCCATTAGGCCACGGAAGCTCAAGCCCTCGGTCTCAGCTATTCGTTGTGCCAATGACAAGGTTTTGTCCCCCGGTTCAACGCCAACGCGCCCCATGCCAATATCTAATTCGATGAGTAGGGGAATCGATTGGCCGCTGTGGCGCGCAGCTTCTGCTGCCAACGGAATAATATCGAGGTCTTCTATGGTCGCTATGACTTCGGAACGCGTTTGTAATTGCCCTAATCTATTCCATTTCGCCTGAGTGACGAGTTGGTTGGCCAACAAAATATGCTCAATGCCATGATCTACTAATAATTCGGCTTCGCTTAGTTTTGCACAGGTAATACCAATGGCACCGGCCGCTATTTGCATATGGGCTATTTGCGGAGATTTATGGGCTTTGCTGTGTGGACGCCAGGCGCATCGGTGTTCTCGGCAGTAGGAGCTAATATAGCGGATATTTTTTTCTAAAATATCGAGATCGAGTTTCAGAAAAGGGGTATCGATCGATTCAATCGGTGCTCCTATTCGGTCTTGGTATATAGTCGTCATATTATTGAAAAGTGGGCACTCGTTATGACTATTCCCAACGGGCCGGAATAGTGCAACTTTAGAAAGGGGCCAGGAGCCGTGATCTTCGTGTTAAATTGGGCTGTTGGACCGTCGTAATCAACCGACCAAGGATCAATCTGCCCAAGTTGCCATTGCTCCGTTGTCGGACCGGTATAGAGTTGGTATGACTGGTTTGGGTTGGGGGCTGCAGAAATAGCAGTAGTCTTTATGCGAATATGCAGAGTGGTTGCAGCGACAGCCAATTCAAATACTAAGCTGGCGCCGCCATCAAGAGCCAAGTTGACGAGCATGGGGGGATTGAGAATGGAAGGACCAGTGGTCGACAATTGGCCGTCTACTGGGATCAGCCCCCAGGCTTTATATCCTATTTCGTCCATATTAAAAAGCCTTATGCAAGTTGAGTGTAAATACTCAGGTAATCAGGCGCCAATTGCCCGGGTTAAGCAAGCGGCTATCGCTCAATTCCACGCGGCGGACAGCGTTTATTAGGTCATCTGACAGAGGGCCCTGATGGTAAAATGCCATATTGTCTCTCAGCTCTTTTTTTGAGGTTGTTCCAAAAAGAGCCGTATTAATATCTGCATGAAAAACGGCAAACCGAAAGGCGAGAGACGCTAAACTTAAGCCGCTCTGTTGTGCAATGTCGCGCAGGGCATTGGTGGCCGCTTTCAACGGTTGCAGATGTGCTGGCACTGCGGAAAAACGCTCCGATAAGAAGCCCTGTAAAAATATAGAGCGAATCACTATCCCCATTTTTTGTTTTTTAAGAAAGGGAAAAAGCTCTGTTTCTAAGCTGCGGTCAAGGGCGTTATAAGCGACTTGTAGAGCCGCGAAATTTGCGGGGAATTCCGCTGCATTTAGTGGTGCCTGCAGTCCGTATGTTGTCACCCCCCAGTGACGGACCCACCCCGTGTTCGTAAAATATTCTAATGTCTCAAGAAGAGCTGGTGAGGTAAAGGGCTTACTCAAACTGTGAAGCTTTACCAGGTCGAGTTCATCGCGCTGAAGGAGGCGTCGACTGCGTTCGATCTGTGTTGCGATATGAAGTCGATTCTCGCGGTGGTCTTTATCCTCGATGCTGGGAAGGGAGACCTTGGTGCAGATAACTGAAGAGTGTGGAGATGAGGCACAAGCTTTGCCAATCAGCTCTTCACTGCGGCCATATTCAGAAGCTGTATCTATAAAATTAATGCCAAAATCTAATGCTGTATGTACGAGGTCTATGCAAGTATCATCACTCGGTGGAACGGCATCATCCAATCCATAGGGCATGCCCAATTGCACGGTGCCCAATCCAACGCGTGAAACTTGCAAGGAAGTGGTGCCCAACGTGCTGTATATCATGGGGAGAGCCCTGAGCGCACCGCGCGCTTGACGATGCCATCGTTCTCTTGGAGTAAAACGGAGGCCTGCGCTAGGTCAACACTGCACATTTCCATGACCAGAGCTATTTTTAAATCTCCTTTGGCGCCCTCGAGGCGATCAGTGGCATCTGAGGAGGAAAGGCCCGTTATGGAGCTGAAAATTCGCTGACAACGGTCGACGAGTTTTTTGTTACTGGGGTGTAGGTCGACCATTAGATTGCCATGGGTTTTCCCCATTTTAATCATGGCTCCTGTCGTGATCATATTAAGCACCAACTTAGTGGCTGTGCCAGCTTTCATACGGGTCGATCCAGTCAGTACTTCGGGGCCTACCCGCGGGGTGATTTGCACGTCGGTGTCGGGTCGTTGTGCCTGTGGACTACAGGTAAAAAAGATCGTTTTACAGCCCTGGCTTCGAGCATAAGTTAACCCTCCTAATACATAGGGCGTAACGCCGCTTGCGGCGATTCCCATGACAATATCCGCCGCTTGTATTTTGCGTTCATGGAGCTGGGATATAGCGCCATCTGGATCGTCTTCTGCGCCTTCTACGGCGCGGAACATGGCACCATCGCCACCGGCAATAAACCCTTGAACAAGCTCGGGAGAGGCACGAAAGGTGGGAGGGCACTCAGATGCGTCGAGGATGCCTAGGCGACCACTGGTGCCAGCACCGAGATAGAATAGGCGACCATTTTGACGAAAGGCCGCTGTTACGAGGTCAACAGCGATGGCAATTTGGGGAAGTTCGTCTTTGACCGCTTGGGGGACTAGGGCATCTTCGTCGTTTATGATACCAAGCATGGCGAGCGTAGAAGCTTCGTCAATAAGTTCGCTCGCTGGATTGCGCTGTTCAGTGAGTAATTTGGCCCAATCGGGCATAGGATTTTCTATGAGCTATGAGAGATAGATTGGTAATAAATAAGAAAAATATGGCGCAGATGTAAAGCAATGATAGGGAATATACTACACAAACAAAGGGCGGGGATGGAAGTCTTTGCCGTGCTATTGCATCCAAAAGAGGGATAAGAGTAAGACGGGAATGGCACCCATAAAGAGTGTCATAGCGCTGAGAGCAAAGAGAAAGCCAGCCAATGAATAAGCGCGCTCGAGAAAATGAGAGATATAAGTAACCAATTGCTACCTCCTACAGGTATTTTATAAAAGTAGGAGCAATATGTGGACCATGAGTGGCAGTAGCGCCATTGTCAATCGAGTTTCCTGGGGCTATATTATGCCAACTAAGTCCGTATATAACAAAATTTTACGAAATAAAATAATAGATATGGAATCAGAACTAGATAAAACTTATGATCCCAAGATCGCGCAGGATAAGTGGTACGCCTTTTGGGAAGAACGAGGGCTCTTCAGTGGGGATCCCAATTCGGACAAGCCGTCGTATTGTATAACGATTCCACCGCCGAATGTGACGGGTGAACTGCATATGGGGCACGCTATTCAGCACGCTATACACGATTTTGTCATCCGCTGGAAGCGCATGCAAGGATACGAAGCGATGTGTCTGCCGGGGACGGATCACGCCGGCATCGCAACCCAGATGAAGGTCGAGCAACAATTAGCTGCCGAAGAAGGGCTCAATCGCTATGATGTCGGCCGCGAGGCACTGCTTGAGCGCATTCATATTTGGCGAGATAAATATGGCGATGCAATCTATAATCAGCTGCGCAAGCTGGGAACTAGCTACGATTGGCCTCGCGCGCGTTTTACGTTAGACGATGAGTATGTCGAAGCTGTTTTGCAGGCCTTTGAACGTTTTCAGGATAAGGGGTGGATCTATCGTGGCCGCCGGATGATTAATTGGTGTCCAGAGTGTCGCACCGTTATTTCGGATTTGGAAACAGAAGAGCGCGAAGTAGATAGTCACCTGTGGCATATACGCTATAAGGGGATAGGTGGCGGCCCCGATGTCGTCGTCGCGACCACGCGCCCAGAGACCATGTTGGGAGATACTGGCGTTGCCGTCCATCCCCGCGACGAACGCTGGAGTGCAGCTGTAGGGTGCCAAGTCTTATTGCCATTGGTAGAAAGGCCTATTGTCATTGTAGCAGACGAGTATGCCGATCCGGAGATGGGGAGCGGGGCCGTCAAAGTGACTCCTTGTCACGATCCCAATGATTATGCCATTGGAGAACGTCACGCGTTGCCGCAAATCCAGGTAATTGGTTTTGATGGCATAATGACAGGGGAGGCCGGTCGTTTTGCTGGGCTCGATCGTTATGTCTGTCGCAAGAAAATTGTAGCAGAGCTCAAAGAGGCTGGACTCCTGGTCGATGTAGTCGACCATAGTCATGCGGTTCCACATCACGATAGGTGTGGGACCGTGATTGAACCGTTGCCAATGGAGCAGTGGTTTATGAACATGGAGGAATTGGCGCAGAAGGCAAAGCCCGTGTTGGTGTCCGAACAAATACAGTATGTGCCCGACCGTTTTCGTGGTTATGCCATTGAATGGCTTGACAATATTCGCGACTGGGCGCTGTCTCGGCAGATCTGGTGGGGGCACCGCATTCCAGCCTGGTATTGTCGCAGTTGCAGCGCTGATGGTTTGATTCCAATGGGGGGCTTAGAACGGGAAAAGGCCTTTGCTGAAGGGAGTTTTCGCGTGTCTGTTGCGGACGGTGCTAAGCCAGTCGTACGGGCGCAAAAACCCGAAAAATGCTCAGAGTGTGGGGGAAGTGACTGGCTACAAGATCCAGATGTGTTAGATACCTGGTTTTCATCAGCACTATGGCCATTTGCTACGCTGGGATGGCCGCAAAAAAAGGCTGAGTTGGACTTTTTCTATCCGACGGATTTAATGATCACGGCGCGCGACATTCTCTATCTATGGGTGCTGCGTATGGCTATGACCTCTTTGGAATGCGTCGGGACTATTCCCTTTAAAACGGTCCTCGTGCACCCGACTATTCTGACCAAGGATGGTAAGCGCATGAGCAAGAGCCTTGGAACGGGTTTAAATCCCCTGGATCTCGTCGATCTCTACGGCACGGATGCCACGCGTTTTAGCCTGCTAGCTCAGGCGGGGTCTGTTCAAGACGTGCGTTTCGATGCGGAAATA
Organism: Planctomycetota bacterium; assembly: GCA_047616505.1. Lineage (GTDB taxonomy): Bacteria > Latescibacterota > UBA2968 > UBA8231 > UBA8231. Next base: position 178 of record JBLHGI010000143.1, on the reverse strand, counting down.
AAAGACAATGTCGTGCAATCTTCGACCAGTGCAGAAATGGGGCGCAACTTTGGCAACAAAGTTTGGAATGCCGCTCGTTTTGTGCTGATGAATCTCGAAGGGTACGATGCAAAGTCTGCTCAACCTAGCAGAGATACGTTGCCGGACCGATGGATCTGGAGCCGTTTGGCGCAGACTG
>JBLHGI010000142.1:0-14132 GCA_047616505.1 Planctomycetota bacterium | reverse complement strand
GCTACGCCGCCCTAACGGGTAAAATCCTCAATATAGCCGACGTCTACAGCGAAAAAAAGCACGCCTTCGAAGGGCCTAAAAAATACGACCAACTCTCTGGTTACCGCACGCAATCCATGCTCGTGGTCCCCATGAAAAACCACGACGAGCAGGTCATTGCCATTCTGCAATTGCTCAACGCCACAGATGCTGACACAGGTGCCGTGATGCCTTTCTCGCACGAAGAGGAAGTGCTGGTCCAATCGCTGGCTTCGCAGGCAGCTGTAGCGATTAACAATGTGCGCCTCATAGAAGAGACACAGCGCATATACGCCCTAGAGCGCCAGTTGCTACAGGCTGAACGCATGGCTTCAGTGGGTCTCGTCGCTGCTGGCATCGTACACAACCTGCGCAATCCGCTGATGATCATCTTGGGCTACAGCGAGCTCATACAAACCAAACAACCAGACCTGGCTTATGTCGAGGAAATCATCAGGGCCGGGAAGCAAATGACTCAGATGGTTGAGGATATCCTCGCCAAAAGCCGCCAGCGCAAAACTCCGGAAGCCGTCGACTTAAACGTATTGTTAAAGCGCGAATTGGAATTTATGCAAGCCGACGCTACCTTTAAGAACAATGTGGAAAAAGACGTGCTCTTGGCCGACGAACTACCGCCCTTCCAATGCGTCTACACTGATTTTAGCCAAGCCATCGGCAATCTGCTGCGCAATGCGCTCGATGCCATGCACCAGAGCAAAGAGAAGCAGCTAACCGTTAAGAGCGACCATACCGACGGGCAGATTACTATAGACATTGGCGATACCGGCAGCGGCATTGCCGCCGAAGAAATCCCGCATCTATTCAAACCATTCTTCACCACTAAGAACAGCGAAGCGAAGGGCGACGAACCGATGGGCACCGGACTGGGCCTATATATGTTGCACCGCCTCTTGGAGCCCTATGGCGTCGATGTCCAGGTGGAAAGCGAAGTGGGAGTCGGCACGACCTTCCGCCTCTGTATCCCCCTCACCCCCCCTACATCCACCGACGCAGCCACGCCCCCTGTTGCCTGATCTTTGTCTCGTCGTCTCCCGGGCCAAATTCCTCCAAAGACAGACAGCCACCGTAGCCTAATTCCTTTAAGTCGCCGACTATTTGCGGTATATCGGCAACCCCAACGCGCACATCGCTAAACTGCCACTTCCATTTGCTCCGACCACTCTCTTCATCGACTCCCTCTTCTACCGGCGTGCCGTTGCCGATATGACAATGCGCGAGATAAGGCCCCAAGATCTCCATGCCCATCCGCGTATCTTCTATACCGACGCGCAGCATATTGGGCACGTCGTAGATGGCGCCAATATGCTGTGGGTCCAAATCGCGCAACAGCTCTAGCGTGCGCGAACAACTCACGGCCACCGTGCCGACGTGGATCTCATAGAGCACCTTGACGCCATACTCACGCGCCATCTCGACTAGTTGGGCAAATCCGTGGCGCGCCGCCAAAAATTGCGGCATATAGGGTTTAGTGCGATCGTGGCGCGGTGCACCGATCCGCACAAGCGGCGGCTTTTGTGCATCGATGGCCACGGCGCCGGCAAAGACCTTGCGAATTGTTTCGTCCTGGCCGACCTGGAAATTGGGTGCCAACGCCGCCACCTGTACTCCGCTGCGCTGCGCCGCGGCGCGAATAGCAGCGGCTTTTTCGAAAATATTATCGGGGCTCACATCGCTCAGATGCCTGCCCCAAAAAGCAGGTTCGGCCGTTGCGTCTTCGGGGTTGTAACGACAGCGCAATTCGACGGCGTCGTAGCCAGCCTGTGACAATTGGTCAAAGGTTTCGTCCAGCGTCCAACGCGGCAGCATAACGGAAGTACAACAAAGCTTCATCTTTTTCTCCTCTAGTATCTTGTTTGCTTTCAATTATACCTTACTCTACCGTTGAATCAAGTAGCTCTATCTCGCCCATAAAAAGGAGCCCAACTGCCATGCCCACAGAACAGGACCCGCGCGTCCCCTGGTACGAAGCCGTAGGCGAAATCCAAATAGAGAAAAAACAGCCGAACAAACCCCACGCCGGCAAGGTGTTAGCCGCCGTACAGGCACACGCCGACGATATCCCCTTCTTCTGCGCCGGCCTAGTGGCCAAACTCGTCGACGAGGGCTATACCGCCTACCTCATCCAGACCACCAACGACGAAAAGTGTGGCCCCACACCGAGTATCGGCGATACCATTCGTCGCAACGAAGAAGAAATTGACGTACTCGCCAAAGAGCTCGGTTTTAAACAGGTCATTCATCTGAGCTACCGCAACCACTTCCTCGACGAAGCATCACCGATCGAACTGCGCGCCCGTTTGGTCTATTTAATCCGCGCGCTCAAGATCGATACCATTACGAGCTTTAGCCCCTGGGGTCACGGCGAGGAAAACCCCGACCACTATATCACGGGCCAAGCCGTTGAGGCGGCGCGCTGGATGGCCGGTATGAGCAAGGACTATCCCGAACATATGGCCTGCGGCCTACAGCCACATGGCGTAAAAGAGCTTTATTATTGGACCATGCGCCCCGGCCAACTCTATAATACCGCCGTCGATATCGAGCCGTATTTAACGCAAAAAATTGCCGCCATGAGCGCGAATAAATCGCAGGGGCCCGCAGGCGCCCACGGTCGTCGCCTAAAAGAGCGTCTGGCAAAAGATGGCAAAAAACTACCCGCCCTCGGCGACGACAACGAAATAGCCGACCGCCAGTATATACGCCTCTTTGGCCTCTCTGAATACGAAAAAATGGGCGCACCCTACGGCCTAGCGCACGCCGAATATTTCTATTATATGCCACCGGGCGGCACCTTTACCGGCTCTATGAGCCAGACCGATATAGAACAATATATCAGTGAGAATGCCGTAGATCTATAGTCTCGTCTGAGCGGGCGACCTGCGATGGGTTTAGGGAAAGAAGGGCATCACTTGAAATTGGAAAAAGACCAAGGGCAGGGCGCGCTCATCGACGCCTTGGCCTGATCTCTTCGTCGCCCCAAGGATGAGACGCCGCAGCGCCCTAAGCGCTGCGGCGTTTTTTGTAGAGACTGCGCACCTTTTTCTCGTAGCACGTACCTTTTCTGCCTAGCACACATGGTACTGAGTAGGTTGTATTAATTTTAACAAAAACACAATACATTCTCTTGCAACAAGTTACAACAATAACTTGAATTTTCAATCAAGCTGGCACCCTCCTTGCTAACTCCACCGCGGGAACGGAATCGCTCGCCTCCCCCTTGGCGATTCCGCCGCACCGCGCGCTCTGCATCCCTGGAAGAGCGCGGCGAAGTGCGAAGGGTAAAAATGTCTTAATTGCAAGGAGCTGGCTGGATGGAGGCCATACAACTCGAAATCGGATTGGAACTCATACCGTATGTAAAAAGTGATAACGGAGAGGAGGGAAATTTAATAAACAGTATTCGCCAGATGCGGCGCGATATGGAGCACTCGGACCAACTGATGGTTCCCCCCATACGCATCTGCGATAATACCAGCCTGCCGCCGCGCGGTTACCGCATCTTCATCTATGAAAATGCAGTGGCCGGGGGCGAACTAAACGGCGCCCAGGGCGTAGCTGACCTGTCTTATTATCTGGCGCAGCACATTCGCCAACACGCGGTATAAAAGAAAAACGTATTCACCAATGCGCAGTGTGCAAAAAAGGGACGGCGCCATCTATGCGCCGTCCCTTTTCTGATCCTTTATCACCCACCGTTAAAAGCACCCTGCCACCGTCATAACCACTTCTATACCCGCTGTATCTCCGCGACAAAATACGATCTATAATTTTACAGTCTCGCGACAATTTGTTTACCTTTGCTGACTCATTACTTAGAGGAGCAGCGGTTATGAAACTGACACAACAACAAATAGATGAATTTAATAAGAGCGGATTTCTCATCGCGCGCGGCGCCCTACAAGAGGCCGATTTACAGCCTGTCATAGACGAATTTTCGGCGTGGATCGACCAGCGCGCACAAGAGCTACACGCCGAGGGGCAGATTACAGACCTGCACGAAAACGCGCCCTTTTCGCAGCGCTATGGACTGCTTTTTGCCCAGTCTCCCGACATCGGCAAAGATTTCGATATCATGCGCTATCGCGGACGGGCTATCTTCGAATTTTTGCACAATGAAAATCTGCTCGAATTGCTCGAATCGCTGCTCGGTCCCGAATTGACCTGCAATCCCATTCAGCATTTGCGCGCCAAACCGCCCCTCGCACACGAGGGCAATGCGGGCCCCTCTTTTCACAACGCACCCTGGCACCAGGACGCCGGCGTCATGATGGCCGAAGCCGAAGGGTCTAATATTGTCACCTGCTGGCTGCCCGTCGGTGATGCGACGCAGGAAATGGGCTGTATGGAAGTCTTACCCGGCCTCGTCGAGACGGGCTATCTGGACCACCAGCGCGAAGGCGGCACGACCATCCGCCCCGAACTAATGCCCGAAATCGAGCCAGTCCTCGCCGCCTGTAACAAGGGCGATCTCGTGCTCATGAGTTGTTTTACACCGCATCGTTCAACGCCCAACTATTCGGACCAATGCCGCTGGTCGCTCGATTTGCGCTACCAGCCGACGGGCGTGCACACCGGCCGCACCGGTCATCCCGACTTCGTCGTGCGCTCGCGCCAAGATCCGACCAGCGAAATGTGCGACTACGACGAGTGGTGCCGCCGCTGGATCGACGCGCTTGAGAACCCCAATGGTTATGTCGGCCATCGCAGCACCTAGAGAACATACAAAGGGGTTTGCTAGCAGCACGGTGCCAGCAAACCCCTTTGTATATTTGCGGTAATGCTCGTCAAAAAATGTTGATTATAAGCTGGGAAACTCAAATACAAAAAGCTTTGATGCCCAATCGCTGACGATGTAAACCCGCCCTGCCGCTTCGTCAATGGCGATGCCTTCGGCGCTGGAAAATGGCAGCTCATAGCGGTTTAGTATGCCACTGACCTTGTCCCATCTAAACAGCGTTTCGTCCTGATCGCTCAGTATCCAAAACACACCGAGTTGCCCAGCGCAAAACAGCCCCGAATAGTCGTCGGCAAAATCTATCGCCTCACTGCTTTGTATAGAAAGGTCGTCCTTTAGCTGAATGAAAAGGCCAGGTGATTTTTCGTTGAGCACATACAAAACGCCCTCATCGTCGCGGCAGACCCCCTCTAAACCATTATTGGCTGCCCCCTCTAGGTCGAGACTCCCGCTCATAAGTAAAGTGCCATCGAGATCGAGATGGACAATTTCTCGCCGCCGCTCCTCTACGAGCCATAGCGTCGAATCGGACGGATCGTAACTAATGCCCTCGGGGTCGCGCCCTCTATAATCGAGCACTTTGAGAACTCGGCCCTGAAGATCTAACTCGTAAACGCGCTCGTTGCCTCCTACGGCCCATAACCTTTTACCCGCTGGGTCAATCGTCAGTCCCGAGGGTTCGCTTATATCGACCGCGTATTCAGTTATAAGCTTTAGCGACCCGTCCTCGGATTCCCGATTTCCGGCCCCATTTTTGCCACATGCCACCAGACAGCCCAGCGCCCACAGAACTGCAATTGTTACGGCGTTACACATGAATTTTCGCCATACCCGTATTGGCGCGATACACATAGCAGCCCCTAGAAGTATTCTTCATCAAAGTAGAGATTGACTCTCTCTATACCATCGATAGTGCGTAGCTCTTGCACCAGCGCTTCGCTGTTTTCTTCGTTTTTTAGGTTCACGTAAAATGCCAGTTCCAAAATTTCGCCATCGCCATCGGACTTAGTATTGATCAACTGATGGCGTTTGCAGTAACGCTGCAGCAGGGGCAAATAAGGCACTTCCACCCCCTCGCTCGGTTCATAGGACAAGAGCAGCATGTACTCCTGTTTTTTTTGCGCGTAGTTGCCGAACCGCGAAAGAATCAACAGCAGACTGCCCACCATGCCCGAGCTCAGAAAAGCGAGGGCGTACATGCCAACCCCTGCCGCCATGCCCACGGCCAAACTAAAGAAGATGAAGACGATATCCTGGACATCTTTTACCGCCGTGCGGAAGCGAATGATCGACATCGCCCCGACCAGACCAAAGGCGCGGGCCAAGTTATTTCCTATCACCATAATTACAATCGCCGTGATCAGCGATAGGGCAATCAGAGAAGTGGTAAATGTCTTGGCATGGGCAGGACGCCGGGTAATCCAAGAATAGAACTGGGATACGAGTAAACCGCAGACAAAGGCCGCCGCTAAACGCAGCGCGATATCGGCAGGGCTTAGAGAAATAGTGAGAAATTGTTGAAAACCTTGTAAGTCATTCACTGCGCGTTCTGTCCTTCCCTAGTCTGCGGCACTGGTATGCACTGCGAGCGAATTTCGTCGCCCAGGCGCATTGCGGTGAATTATCTGACTCCGAGCCCATGTCGAAAAGGTCCGCGCTCTTTGCGGTATGTGATGGGACTCTAGCGAAATGGCGTATTTAGACAAAGCCATGCGCTCTAGGCGATGCTTTTCTAAAAAGGATTTCAGCCAGCCGGATATGCTGCCCTTATAAAATTTGACTTCGAGAATAAAATGACCGCGTAGCGAAGACTGCATTTTTTCTTCGCTAAATAGTTCGCCAAGATGCGGGAAAGGTGCGCTGCGCAAATCCTTGTCCAGCGTAATGCGCAGCGACGAATCGGCGCGCCCAAAAAATGCCTCGCGCTCATAACAAACGAGCACGACAGGCTTGAGAGCATAGCGGTGTATGTGGAAGAAAAAGGCGCGTGCATCGGACAGTGCCCGAGGATGTGTCGCCCGTATATAGCGTTCGATATCGCCACTGGCAAAGAGCGCCCCGATATCAGCAAAAGAAAAAGGCGCCCTAGCTTTTGCAACCGACATATCGTCTTTGCGCTTAATTTCCAAAAAGGCCTGCGCATCTTCGCACCATTCGTTATATGCTCTGACCCGCAGCTTTCTCCGATGCTGTATGCCAGACTCTTTCTGATAATAATAGTCGAGCGCATACGTATCCATGTAGATGCTGCGAATCGTGTATTGCCCCGTATCTTCCCGCACGTATTTGTCTCTGACCATAAATGCATCTAACTGCTCGCGCAAAGAGGGCAAGAGAGCGGTGGGAACCTTGTATTTGTATTCCAGCCTTTTCATTCTATCCCGTTCAAGTGGCGAATAAACGCCAGATGAATTCCCACGGCCCGACCGCTGCTCTCGTTAATACACAGCGCACCATCAGCCCCGCAACCAATGCTTTCTCATCTGGTGAAATGAGCGCCTTTACGGGTAGGAACTGCTCGCCATTAATCACCTGAACTTGATCACCAACCGATGCGATACGGCCGCTCAAACGCCGATCGGCCCCTTCGATCTGAAACTCCATCTCGAGTCCAACTTTTAAGTAATCGCGATCCTCCCACCGAATCGGCATCAGCACGATATAAGAGATCGTATCGCGCACAACGGCCAACGTATCTCGTGCCGAAGTGCTAGTGATACGCCCCACGAGCGGCGAGAGAATCGTCGATTGCTCTAAGCGCTGTTGCAATAAATCCAACTCTGCACGCAGCCCGCGCACACGCGTTTGGCGCCACTGCAATTCCCGCTCCTTGGCTCCCGTCTTTACCGACTGCAGGCTGGCGGCGGCGATAGCTACTTTCATCCGGCGCAGCGCCAGCTCATTTTCGGCCGCTTCAAAATCGGCCTGTGGAACTAAGTCTTGCTCGCGCAACGAGCGCAGACGCACCATTTCCCGCTCGTGCCAGTCCAGCTGTGTTTTCCTATAATCCAACACGAGCTTGTTTTCTTCTATGTCAGCCGTTTTCCCCCCCACCTCATACATGGCCAGGGCATCCATCTCGCTAGCGAGCTGGCCCTGCAGCCGGACCTGCTGTCGCTGCAACTCGGCCGAGTGAAACGACCCGATCGTATCGCCAATACTCACAGCAGTGCCCAAACCGGGGTGCAGCGCAAAGCTCATGTGGTCGCCCCGGTCAAAGTCTACCACCGCAAAGTGTTTAGTCGCACCCTCTAAATGGTCGTGCAACACAGAGATCAATTGGCCGCGCTCACTGTGTAGCAAACTCCATTCTAACCGGGGCCCAATTATGCCCGGAACCTGAATAGTAGATTCTAGCGTGGGGGGCGAAATGAATAGGATAACAGCGACAAATAAAAAGGGTAGGAGTACTAAGACAAACCGCTTCATCAATGAGCTTCTTCCACGTGCGATATAGGAGTATCAGAGGGTCTATTGGCAAAAAAATCTATGGCCAGCTGTCGCAGTAATACATTGTGATTGGCCACGGCTTCACCACCGGTGGCTTCTACATGTTGAGCGCGTGCCTGTGTGAGCTCAGCCACTGTCGCCATTCCTTTGTCGTAGCGCGTAACAATTTCCTTCAGCGCCTCCTGCGCATAGGCCCGCTCTTCCCGCGCGACCACTAATTGCTGCTGCGCTACGTTGTAGTCGAGCAGTGCCTGCTGTAGCTCTAGGGCGATGGAGCGCCTCTGGTCCGCAAGTTTTAGCGCTGCCTCTCTATGGGCTATTTGCGCACGACGCAACGCGCCCTTCGCTATACCTCGGTCGAGAACAGGGGCAGAAAGAGATAAACCGACCATGGCATTCGGGTTGACGTCTATCAACTGATCCACGAGGCCCAGATCTTCTTTTGAACTAGTGTAATCAGTGCCCATACTCACGAAGAGATCTACCTGCGGCCAATAGTGAATACGCGCGCGGCGCAGCGCTTCTTCAGATGCTTCCAATGCGCGTGCGAGACTCTTAATATCGGCTCTAGTCGCCAACGCCTCATCTAGCAAAGACACGAGATCGTATGTGGGTAGAACGCGGTGCATAGCGCTCCGGTCGAAACCTACCAACTCTATTTCCATCTGCGGTTCGACACCCAAAATATCCTTCAAATTCAGCTTGTCCGTTGCCAGTTGTCGCTCGGCATCGAGCAGGCGCAATTGCGCCCTCGACAGGGCCGCGCGCTGTTGTAGCACATCGGAATGCGGCCGTTTTCCCAAGCGCCGAAACCCTTCGACCCGCCGCAGTTGCTCCTGCTGCGCTTGCAGGTGCTCCTGCCCAATCCGGATCAAGACGGCGTCGAGCAGAATAACCATATAACGAGAGCTAACCTCAAATAGCACGCGTTGACGCCCCCATTGGGACTGCTCTTTTCCCGCTGCCAATTCCCGTTCGGCAATAACGACAGCCGCCTTATGCCCCTTGTGATCAAAGAGTGTGAAAGTCGACTGCGCGCGCACGCCCAGCACCGTGCTGCGCCGATCTTCTAGCCGCCCTATGCTCTGATCAAAGCGGCGGCCAAAACGCTCGGCCAATTCAAAGTCGAGATCCAGGTCGGGGCGCCGCCGACTACGGGCCTCCTGCCTATCTATTTCACGCCGCGCCGTCTCGTAACCGAGACGTAACAACGAGCTATTATGCGTTAGCGCCAACTGTAGCGCTTGTTCCAATGTCAGCGTGCGAGCCGCTGCGCTTGGCTCCAGACCGCTACTTGATGACGAAAGAATAAAAATAGACAACGCGCTGTAAAATAACAGGCGCAAAGGTCGGTGAGCTAAGGTAAATGCGTTCATCTTATTGTAAGAGTGTCATCTTCTTTGTCGCGGTAAAGGAACCTGCCCGTAACTGGTAAAAATAAACCCCGCTGCCCACTTTGTCGCCCGCGGTAGTACGGCCATCCCAAATCATATTATAAACACCAGCTACCATATCTTGACCGACAACCAAAGTGCGAATGGCCTGGCCTTTCAAGTTGTAGATCACAAGGGTGACAGTAGCCACCTCACTCAGATCAAAGTGGATATTCGTCTCCGGGTTAAAGGGGTTTGGATAGGCGAGATCAGATAGCCCCGAAGCGCTCTTTTAAATCCACCGGCAGCCCCGTCGCGGCCGACTCATAGCCCGCCTCAACAATGGCCAAAGACCGGCGCTCCATCTGCCCCGTCGTCGCCCCCTCCACTCCCTCCAGCACATAGTCGGCAAAGGCCTCAAGCTCCTGTGCATACGACGAAAGCTCTTGTTCTGGATAGGCCATCTCGAGCCCGGCGAATTCGTCGTTAAATACACGGAAACTCTCCTCGCCAGCGCGCACGCTACCGCGGTCACCGTGTAGCACATAGCCCCCGAGATCGCCGTAGAGTTTTATTTCGGCCGTTTGCACCAGCGACACATGTACGCCGCTTGTCAGCGTCAAGGTGCCGCTCATCGTGCCTTCGACATCTGTGCGTTTATAGGCTGTACCCTTGTGCTCGCGCATATAGACCGTCTGCACTTCGCCCAGCACATAGCGCATCTGCCCCACGGTGTGAATGCCGTGCAGCGTCCACGTGCCCTTGCCCCCTTTTTCGGGCTCGGCCAACCAGGCGCGCCGTCCCTCATAGCCATATTGCTGCGAGCGAAAACCCTTAACAATCGACGCCGATAACAACTCGCCGATAAATTCGCCCTCCTGCACTATCTGGCGCAGCCGCTCAGCTAGCGGCACATACGACGCATTCTCGGCCACGTAGAGCCGCACACCATGTGCATCAGCCGCCGCCAACATGCGCGTAGCTTCGGCCACATCCATCGCCATCGGCTTTTCCACCAACACGTGTTTGCCTGCCTCGGCAGCCGCTATCGCCTGTGCGCAATGGAACGGATGCGGCGAACAGATAGACACCGCATTAATGGCGTTATCGCGCAGCACCTCATCAAAGGAGGTATAGGTTTTTTCTATCTCCAATTCGACTGATTTCTCGCGCAAAAAATTCGCATCGGGATCGACCAGACAATCCACCTCTACCTTGCGGCCTAACTCGCCAATCGCCTCGACCTGCCGACTCCCCGCCCACCCCACGCCAACAACAGCCATCCGCAACATATCCACCTTCTCATTTAAAGCGCACTGAACACATCTTCCACTCCCCATCTCATATCGGAGTTAGAGTATATCGATGCTATTCTGAGGCCGTGGGGGTGTTGGCAGAAAAGTTATTGTTGTCTGAGGCCCAACGGGCCGAGTTTCAATAAATTTTCTGCCAATGCCCCTGCGGCTCCCCTGCCGCAGACACTACACAAAATCCACCTCATCCACCCGCAACAAACAATCCAACCGCACCCTCACCTCTCCCTCTAACAAAACAAACTCCGCCCCATCCCTCGTATACACATCTAATAATTGCCCAGTATAACAGCACTCCGCTGCACCTCCCTCCACTCGACACACCACTTCGCACACTACGCGTCGCACGATCCGGTCTTCAATAATATCGTGCAGGCCACAGTCGATCTGTTTATACGCACTCATGGCAACCAACGGTATCCGCTAAGATCCACATCCAATTCCCGAGCCACCGCACGTATATCGCGCAATGTTACCTCGTTGAGTGGAATGCCCTCGCGCTCGTAGGCCGCGCGGCTCAGCGACTCGCGCTCACCCGACACGTAGAGTCGGTCCACGCCCGGCGCACGGCGACATGCGTGTATCTGTGCAATCGCAGCATCGACGCGCTCTTTAAAACGCGCGACCTCCTCAAAAGCTGCCACGTTAATAGCCATCACAAAGTGTCCGTCCTGTCCCGCCTTTGGTCCATCCTCCATATTGCCCAACTCCGTACCATAGGCAGCTCCCGAAAGCATGGAAGAAAAAATGCCCATGAGCATGGCCAGCGACACGCCTTTAAAAGTGCCTATAGGCATCAATAAACCGTCTATCGCCTTGGCCGGATCCGTCGTCGGCTGCCCGTCGCCATCCAATGCCCAGCCGTCTGGTAAAGGCAAATTCTTTTGCTGGTGAATGCGGATCTTGCCGTGGGACGAACCGCTGAACGCCGCATCAAATACAATCGGAGACTCGGCACCAGCCGGTATGGCAACACCAAGCGGATTAATACCGACAATGCGCTCGGTCCCCCCCCAGGGTGCCATCGTCGGCAGCGCATTGGTCGTAACCCAGCCGATCATATCGGCCGCCAGCGCCTGCATCGCAAAATAGGCCATTGCCCCACAGTGGTTGGAACCGCGGATGGCCACCGCCCCCATGCCATGTACGCGCGCCCGTTCAATCGCCTCTTGCATGGCAAAATGGCAGCCGACCTGCCCCATAGAGTTATGGCCATCAACCACCAAACAAGCCCCCATCTCGCGCACGACCTCTGGCCGCCCCTTGGGGTCGACGCCGTCGACCAACATCTTCTTGGCGTACTCGGGCACGCGTAGCACCCCGTGCGAATGAATGCCGCTCAAGTCGGCAAAAACCAGCGAATCGGCCAGCAAATGGGCGTCTTTATCTTCCATGCCACAGCGGCGAAACACTCCTGTGACCAGTTCTAATAACTCGTGCGCATCGACGCGCGTACCTTCGTCCCATGCCTCGGCCATCGCTCAGTCCTTTCCCCGTAACTCTTCTTGCAAAATAACTTCCACGCTAGCGCGGTGGCGCTTGCGCATCCCGTGTTTCTCCGCCGATAGCCGCCCTTTGACCAATTCATCAAATGAGACTTCGTCTAAGAGCGACTCGCCAGCTAGCCCCTCATCCAATAGACCCCGCACGCGCGCACGCGCCTCGGCTAAATAGTCGGCCTCCCACTCAATCCAACCGCGCGCCTCTAACGCCCCATAAACAGCGGGCCCATGACCGGGCAACAGCACCTCAATATCCATCTGCGCCAACACGCGCAGCGAAGCCTCTAATACGCGGCTATCGCCGTCACCAATTGCCGGCACAATGCCCGTTACCACCGCATCACCGCCAATCAGCAACTTGTGCTCTTTTATATAGGCACTGACGCCATCCTCGCTGTGACCCGGCGTCGGAAAGAAGCGCACGCTGAGGTCACCGAGATCGATGTATAACTCCTGCGTATACGTAATAGTTGGCATCGCCAACTCGCCAATTAACTCCTCAATATCTCTCTCCTGACGCTCGGCCCAAGAGACGGCGTGGCGGCGTATAACGCCCGGCGTTTTGGCATGGGCATAGACCTCGCCCGCCGCCAGAGGCTTAGCGCCCAACACGTGGTCGCCGTGACCGTGCGTAAGAGCCAAACGGTCGGGTTGATAGCCCTTGTCGCAGATAAAATCGGCCATGGCCCGACCTTCTTTTTCATAGGTGCCCCCGTCGATAGCCAACGCGCTACGGCGCCCAAAAACGATGGCATTTTTGCCTTCGGCTACCTGATGCTCCGCGCTAAAAACACCGGCTGCAATCTCTTCAAACATGGCTTTCTCCAAAAAAAAACCGGCCCAGATGGGCCGGTCTCCAACCGTACAACGCTTAGCTCAGTCCACATCCTCTTCGACTTCAACCGCCAGCTCGGGTGCATGCTCTACTACCATCTGGCGCGCCGACTCGGCCACATGCCCCTCGGCCATGTGAAAATCCACGGCCCCCATGTACTTCTCGTGTGAATTCTGAGCAAAAACTGCCTGGAACAAGCCCGGATACAAACGTTTTAGTTCGAGTCGTGCTTGCCAAGCTTGTAGCTTGCGGTGCTCGCTGCAAAATCCCTTGAACTTCTCTTGGAAAATTTCTTCATAGCTACGCATGGCACCCCTTCGCAAAGGATAGCACCACCTCGACCGGCAATATACTCAACGCAAGGACAGAATCCAAGCGCAAAAAAACGCGCTAAGCCTGCGTACAGCGCTCGAAAAGTTCTTCGATCTCCCCAGCGACCGAGCGCCGTAGCCGCTCCCTGAGTTGATCGAGCCCCGAGCTACTCAGTTGCAAAGACCGCAACACCGCCTCGCTGTACTGGCCGCGCTCGCCCGGCACATAACTCATGCCCATGTCTTTGCACAGATTATCAGCTAGATGCACCAGACTCACCAGCGGCGGCGGCGGCGATTCCGGCCTATGGTGCAACTTGACGGCCTGCACCACATCGCGCGGCATGCCCGAGCGCAGCAGCAATAATTGCCCCACTTGTTCGTGCGTCACGCCGCTGGCCATATGTGATTCGGCTTCTCTAAACGGCATTTTGCCCGACTCGGCCAGATCGACGATCTGTTCGAAATAGCTCCAGAAGAAAAAACCCAGGACTAACTCACCCACATCGTGCATCAGGCTAGCCATCCAATAATTGCGGCAGGCGTCCCAATCCTCAATCACTACTAGCTTGTC
>JBLHGI010000141.1:0-14210 GCA_047616505.1 Planctomycetota bacterium | reverse complement strand
AATGCTCGTTGGATAGAGAGCATTGCTTTTTTGTTTTGGTTTATCTGTCGCTAAAATCGTGCGTACTGCTTATTAACTCGTTTGCAAAATACCGTTGAGCGTCGCGCTCGGCCGCATCGCCGCTACCGCCATCTCCGGGTCGGGATGATAATAGCCGCCAATATCAACCGGCGATCCCTGTGCGCTATTCAGCTCGGCAAGGATCGTATCTTCACTGGCCGCTAGTTGCTCCGCCAGCTTGGCAAATTGCTCTTGCAGCGCCGTGTCTTTGTCTTGTTCGGCTAAGGCCTGTGCCCAGAACAGGGCCAGATAAAAATGGCTGCCGCGATTGTCTAGCTCGTTGACCTTGCGCGAAGGTGATTTGCGCTCAATAAGAAACTTCGCCGTCGCTTGATTTAGCGCCTCTGCCAAAACCTGCGCCCGCGCGTTGTCTGTTTTATAGCCCAAATCTTCCAACGAAACGGCCAGCGCCAGAAACTCGCCCAATGAGTCCCAGCGCAAATGCCCCTCTTCGACAAATTGCTGTACGTGCTTTGGCGCCGAGCCGCCCGCCCCCGTTTCAAAAAGCCCGCCCCCGGCCAATAGGGGCACAATCGACAGCATCTTGGCGCTGGTGCCTAATTCTAAGATCGGAAACAAGTCCGTTAGGTAATCTCGCAGGACATTGCCCGTAACGGAGATCGTATCCTCGCCCTTTTTGGCCCGCGCCAGACTCAGACGAATCGCATCGACCGGCGCCAAAATTTGGATGTCCAACCCCGCCGTGTCGTGGTCCTGTAGATAGGTGTTGACCTTCGCTATTAAGTTGGCGTCGTGTGCCCTGTTTTCATCCAGCCAAAAGATCGCCGGCGTTCCGGTCTGTTTTGCTCGCGTCACGCCTAACTTAACCCAGTCTTTTATGGGCAAGTCCCGCGTCTGGCACATACGCCAGATATCACCTTGTTCTACGCTGTGCTCCAACAAGGTCGTTCCAGAGCTATCGACAACGCGTACCTGCCCTTTGCCCGTTATCTCAAACGTCTTATCGTGCGAGCCGTATTCCTCGGCTTTTTGCGCCATCAGGCCCACATTGGACACATTGCCCATCGTCGTCACGTCAAAGGCGCCATGCTCTTTGTGGAAAGCGACCGTCTCGCGATAAATCCCGGCATAACAGCGGTCTGGGATAGTAAACTTCGTATCTTTTTGCGTCCCGTCGGGTCCCCACATTTTCCCAGATTCGCGAATTGCTGCCGGCATCGACGCATCGATAATCACATCGCTCGGCACGTGTAAGTTGGTAATGCCGCGATCCGAATTGACCATCGCCAGATCGGGCTGTGTTTGATAACAGGCTTTAATATCTGCCTTGATCTCTTCGCGCTGTGCTTCCGGCAAACTTTCAATTTTGGCATAGACATCGCCCAAGCCATTGTTCAGGTCAACGCCGAGTTCGGCCAGTGTGGTCGCGTGCTTCTCGAGTGCGTCCTTGTAATAGACGGAAACGGCGTGGCCAAAGAGGATCGGGTCGGAGACCTTCATCATGGTCGCTTTTAAGTGCAGCGAAAACAATACGCCCCGATCCTTGGCATCCTGAATTTCAGCCTTGTAAAAGGCGCGCAGCGCCCGAGCGCTCATCACGGAGGCATCGAGGACCTCGCCGGCCTGTACGGCGGTTTGTTTCTTCAAAATAGTTATATTGCCAGCGTCGTCGACAAATTCAATGGCGACATTACCCGCTGCTGCCATGACGGCAGATTGCTCGCTCGAATAAAAATCGCCGTCGCTCATATGCGCCACATGGGATTTTGAATCAGCCGTCCAAGCGCCCATCGGGTGCGGGTTTTTCTGCGCATACTCTTTCACCGCCGCTGCCACGCGGCGGTCCGAATTGCCCTCGCGCAAAACGGGATTCACCGCGCTGCCCAAGATCTTGGCATAGCGGCTTTTAGTTTCCTGTTGAGCGGCGGTTGTCGCCTCTTCCGGATAGTCGGGAAGACTGTAGCCCTTCGTTTGTAGCTCTTTAATCGCGGCCGTTAATTGGGGGATCGATGCACTGACATTAGGCAACTTGATAATGTTGGCTTCGGGCGTTTTGGCCAGCTCGCCTAGTTCTGCCAACGCATCTGCCTGCTTTTGCTCGCCCGTCAAGTTCTCTGGGAAATTGGCGATGATTCTGCCGGCCAGTGAAATGTCCCGCGTCTCGACGGCAATGCCCGCTGCTTCGGTAAAGGTCTTGATAATGGGCAGCAGGGAATACGTTGCCAAAGCGGGCGCTTCGTCAGTTTTTGTGTAGATAATCTTTGATGTGGATGCCATCGTATTTCCTTATTTTTTAGGCAATGCGGCCAAGGCTTGGGTTATTAATACAATTGTATAACTAATCAGCTTCTCACAGAGACGTCAAGCTATCTCGTATAGGAGGTTTGCAATATAATGTCATCGCTGAGCTTTAAACGCCCCTTTCCGGCGCTGACGCCGGAGCAGCGCTATTATCTCGATGTCTTTGGTTACGTCGTCGTGGAAAATGCGCTGAGTGCAAACGAAGTAGAAAAGATCAAGCAGGCGCTCTATTGTCTGCAGGAGGAACTCGAAAAACTGCAGGACCCTACGGCTGCGGGCCCGCGGGTGCGCGGCGCGTATTTCCTGACGGACAAACCGCATCATCGCTTTATGGGGCATATCGTCGAAGCCGATCCGTATATCACCGCCTACGCCACCCACCCGCACCTGGTGTCGATGGCCGAAGAGTTGATCGGGGGCGAGGCGCGCATCGTCGAGATGAATGCCCATATCAACCGCTGCAACCCGGAGGAAGATTTGTCTGCAGCACCGCGCTATGGTTTTCACCGCGGCACGGATATTCCCTTTGCTACGCACAATCAGCATGGTCTTTTCCACTGTAATTTCGTCAAGACGCTGACGAACCTGACGGATTTGGGTGCCGATGATGGGGGCACCGTGGTCGTGGTAGGCAGCCACAAGATCGATGCACCCACCGAAGCGGTGGTCGCCGCCGCTTATAAAGATCCCTCGCTCATTCACCAGGTGATCGCCCCGGCGGGCTCGACCTTGCTTTTTAGCGAGACACTCATCCACGCTACCGGGCAGATTCGCTCCGATAAGGAGCGCGCCATCATTATCACCGGCTACGGTTCCACGCTCTTCCCCTATTGGGATAAGGGTGCGTTGAGCGCCGATTTTAAAGAACAGATTCCCGAGCAATTGCAGGCGCTCTTTCACGGCAAGGCCCACTGGACGCGGGGGCCGCGCTATCGCACGCTCGAAGACGCTGCGGATCAATGTTCTTTTGCTTTGGGTGAGTGGGCCGACCGCCCCTTGCCCGAGACGGAGCAATGAGTGGAGCGTAGGAAAAGAGGTAGCAAACATGCAGTTTATTGGATTATAACGGGGAAAATATGAAGATTGCCATACTGGGCACCGGCCAGGTCGCCCGCGCTAGTTATCTGCCCTTTTTGTCGCGGCAGGATGATGTAGAGCTGATTTATTTCTCCCGTACTCGGGAGAAGGCCGCATCCTGTGCGGCGGACTTTGGTGGGATCGTCGCAGACAGTCTGGAGCAACTGCTCGCAGACGACCCAGATGCCGTGCTGGTGCTCACGCATGAGACCCAGCGCTACGAGGCGACGCAGGCGCTCTTGGCGGGCAAGCCGAGACGGCTATTTTTTGAAAAACCGCTGGTCGCGGCCGCTGGCCAGGCCAATGTGTCGGAGGATGATTTTTTGCAGGCGCGCAATCTGCTGCAACAGGCGAAGGATGCGGGGGCGGAATCGGCGATGGTCTTCAATTATCGCTTCTTTGAGCAGACTATTCGCGCGCAAGAACTGATCGCTGAGCGCGATTTTGGCAAGCTGATCCAAGCGTCGTTATTCGTCAATTATGCCTGTTGGAGCCACTGCATCGATCTGCTGCACTTATTTGGCGGGCGCGCCGCGAGAATCACCGCTCTGGCGGGCGATATTCCATACAAAGATGCGGTCGATGTGGCCGCTGCTTTCCAGCTGGAAAATGGCGCCACCGGCACGATTACGGGCACGAGCGGCTCGGATTTCAGCACGCCGCTCTACGATGTGCTGCTCAACTTCGAGCGGGGGAGTGTCCGCTTTCGCGATCTGGATGGTCCGTTGGAGGTGCATGGACCGGGGCAGCGCTACGCCGAGACGCACGCACTGATCGGTAATCACTCGCGTTGGGATCAGTACCAGGCTTCGTTTGAAAAGTCGCTCGCGGCCTATCTCGATTCAATTCGCAGCAACGAGCCGCCGCCAGTGCCGGGCATGGCCGGCCTCGAAGAGCTGCAGTTCGAGGCGGCTTTGCGCCGTTCTATTCGCGAGCAGCGGCCGGTTGATCTTGCGCGGGAATTCTCACTCGATCCTTAAAGGAGCAGTCCATGCGTAGCATACGACATAGCGGCGATAGCCAGACCAGTATCATAGATGCAGCCGACCCCGTTCCAGGAGCGGGCGAAGTCGTTGTCGAGACGGCGGTATCGGCGCTCTGTGGCAGCGAGCTAAAGGGCTATCGCGCTGATGGCATGGCAGAGGGCAATAGCGGTCACGAGGCCGTAGGCACCGTGGTGGCGCTGGGAGAAGGCGTTGCCAGTATAGAGGTTGGCACCCGTGTGGGGGCCAGCGCGATTGCTGGGTGTGGTCACTGCGCGGAGTGCGAAAAGGGGCGCTATACCTGGTGTGCGGGCCGTCGCTACTATGGCCATATGCACGCCGAGCGTTTTCTCGCTGGTGCGAATGCTTGTTATCCGTTGCCCGATGAAATGCCGTGGGATGCCGCTGTGCTGCTGACGGGAGATGGGCTCGGCGTGCCTACGCACACGGCGGCGAAAATCGACTCAAAAGAGATTCAGACCGTCGCCGTTTTTGGCGTTGGGCCGATCGGCTTGGGCAATGTGCTTTTGCAGGTGCACCTGGGCCGTCGAGTCATTGCCGTCGATATCGCGCCCGCCCGCCTCGAGATCGCCCAGCGCTTGGGGGCGGCTGATATAATCGACGCATCCAGTGCGGACGTGCCGGCCGTTGTTCGCGACCTAACGGATGGTCGGGGTGCCGATGTCTGCATTGAGGCGGCCGGTCGCGAGGCATCGGCTCTGGCCTGTTTCGACGCCGTGCGCACCAATGGCATCGTCGTCTTTAACGGCGAGCAAGGGCCGCTGCCGCTCTCGCCCAGCCGTCATTTTATTCGCCGCGATATCACCGCCGTCGGTGGGTGGTACTACCATTTTAGCGAGATCCCTACGATGATGGATTTTTATCGGGATGGCCTCGATGTGCAGGCGCTGATTTCGCACCGCTTCCCCTTCGCTGCCGCGGAGATGGCCTTCGAGACCTTTGCCGCGGGCGAATCGGGTAAGGTTATCCTCGAGTATTAGGCGAATAAAGGACCAGCGCGCCCATGAGTATCCATGGGCGCGCTGGGGTCGATAAGAGATAAGTGCGATCTAGAGGACGGTGCCGGCCCCTTCGGAAGTCTCTTGGTCGTCGGCCGATTTTTTGTCTTCTTCGTATACGAGGTGCTGGAACTGCTCGGGCGTATTGGTCTTGCGCCACTCGCGAAAGTCTTCTTCGATGTCCTCGCTCCACTTGCTGTCCATCTCGTGCGAATTGTATACCCCCTCGTGGATGCGCTGAAACTGGAAGGTCTCGCGCAGCTGCGTGCGTTCGGCGCGTTCGCAGCACTCTTCGGCCAAATGTGGTGGCACAAAGATGATGCCGGCCATGCTGCCCAAAACGACGTCGCCGGGCATGCAGATGGCCTTGCCGATGCGGCAGGGCACGTTGATGCCGGTTAGCGTCACTTCGCCGATGCCGGTGGGATCGTTGCCGCGATAGAAGGTGGTGAGGTTGTCGATGTCGGCGATCTGCTGCACGTCGCGGATGCCGCACCACAGGACCTGGCCCGTGCCGCCACGCGCGGCGATGGTATTGGCTAGGTTGCCGCCGACATAGGTGCCCTGAAATATTTTGTCGAACATATCGATAACCATCACGTCGCCCGGTGCCAGCGTCTCGATCACCCACGAATTAAAAAAACCGGCGCGGCCCTCTTCTTTCTGGCCGTATTCGAGCAGCGTATCGTGCAGGTCGGGGCGCTGGGGGACCATGACGCCGGTGACGGCGCGGCCGACGAGGGTTTTGCCCTCGGGCACGACTTTCCATTCGTCTTGAAATTGATGCTTATAACCGTTGCTCCACAGTACGCCCCAGGCTTCTTCCAGCGCGACGTGCTCCATGCGCTTGAGGATTTCGTCGGGGACGCGGGGGCGGCCGTTGTCGAAGCGCTCGCCTTTCCAGAGGGGGCTTAGTTGCAGGATATCTTCTTTGTTGTCGAATTTCATGGGGTGGCTCCTTGGCCATTGAGTTTGCTAAGTTTAGAGGCAAATAAAGGATGCAGCGGGCGATCAGCGCGAGCTCAAATCGTCGCCGAGATCTTCGCTGTCGAACTCGCCGGGCTGCATGCAGACGGCCATCACAAATACTTCGAGGTCTTCTTGCGTGTGGTTGTACAACCCGTGCGCGCCGCCGAGCTTGTTGGGGATCGAGTCGCCGGCGTAGACCTCTTCGGTTTCGTCATCGACCGTCATGCGTCCGGAGCCATTGATAATGACATAGGTTTCTTCGATGCTCTGGTGGCGGTGATAACCGAAGGAAGTGCCCGGCGGCAGCAGGGCGTGGCCGGCCATGCCCCAATGGGTGCGGAAGTCGGAGGATTGCCAGATGCTGCGGAAGCCGATCTCCCCCTTGCCTTGGTGTGAATTGGCATGAGTACTAAGCAGCGATTTGTCGAAGCGTCCCAATGGGATGCGGTCGGACGATTCGAGCGCGACGCCGACGCGGTCCTCGCCGAAATCGGTGGCGTCGTAGGTGCCGCCCGGGTCGGCGACGCAGAAGTTCATCCAGCGCGTCGGTACATCCGTGTGGTTGTAAATGGCGTGCGACTCGCCCTTGCGGCAGGGCACGCAGGCACCGCCCTCGACCTCGACGGTGCGGCCGTTGTGCGTAAACTGCGCGGCGTTGTCGAAGGTGACGAACATCTCCTCGCAGTTGACGTGGCGGTGGTGGCCGATGCCGCTTTGCGGCGGTATGGATCCATAGTGGACAAAGTGCCAGGGCGTCTCAAAGTCTTTCTCGTCCCAGTGCCCGGCGTAGTTGAGATGACCGGCGCCACCGTGGCAGTTTTCGGCGGCGCGCAATTCGGAGTCGGCGATGCGGGCAATTCTCATGGTGTGCTCCTAGTGATTAGGGGTCTTCTGAGGGGTCCGTATTTTGAGGAGTTAAATCTCGACATCGATGCTCTTGCCCGATTTTCCGGACTGTCTTGCCGCTTCTAATACCTGCATGACGCGCAGGGCGTGGGACGCGGGTATGATGAGCTCTTTTCCCTCGCGCAGATGCTCGGCGATGTTTATATGCAGGTTTAAGTGCTCGACGGACTTGGTGCGTTTCATTTCGTAGTCGGGGCCGTGCACGGTGCAATATTCCGCTTGGCCGTTCTCGCAGGTAAGAGATGCTTCCGTGCCGAGGGCAACCCATTTATAGGGCAAGTTGCAGTAGGAGATATCGGCCTTGGAGGCGCGGGCGCGGGCGCCGTTGTCGAAGACCATGGTGATATCGAAGAGATCCTCGGCGTCGCCCCACTTGATATGGCGCACGTCGGCAAAGATGGAGACGACGGTGTGACCCTCCATCAGATCGAGCAGCTGTTCGACCCAGTGTGGGCCGAAGTCGAGCAGGGTGCCGCCGCCCGCGGTCGCGGTGACGCGCCACTCTTGGTTGTAGTCGGGCACGCCAAAACCGACGGCTGGTCGCGCGCCCATGGTGCGATTTTCGACGGTGACCAGGTCGCCGATTAGGCCGTCGCGCACGGCGGACTTGATGAGCCGGTAGTCGTCGTCGTAGTGCCGGTTGTGGTAGGCGGTGAGCATGACGCCATGGTCGGCGGCGGCCTGGACCATTTCCTCGGCTTCGGGGCCGTGTACGGCGAGCGGTTTTTCGATGAGCATGTGCTTTTTCGCCGCGGCAACTTTTAGAGCGGATTCGTAGTGCAGCGAGGAGTGCGTGGTGATGAGAATTAGCTCGAGGTCTGAATCGAGGAATGCGTCGATATCATCGGTGGCCGTCAGGCCTTCTTCCACGGCGGCCTGGCGGCGGCTCTCGGTAATGTCACATACGGCACTAACGTCATACAGCTCGGTTTCGCGCATGGCTTTGAGATGGTGGTTCGATGCCATGCGGCCAAAGCCAATGATGCCGGTCTTGATTGGGGTCACGTCTTGGTCTCCTGCTACAAATGATATAGGTGTGTCGTAATTTATTTGAGATAAGACGATAAAAAAAAGAGGGCACCTGACGCAAATCATGGTTCATTGTCGGTGAAGTGCCTCTTGAGGGCTGGATCCTTGGCGGAATTTGCACCAGGCGATAGTGCCTGACGCGGTTAATCTCGCGCAAGGCTCTCCTGAAACACGGTACTCGCCGTTTCGGGGAGCCACTTCTCATTGGGATTGTGGCCTAGTGTATCGTAGAGGTGCTGCTCGTAGCGGCACAGACGGCCATTGTGGCGCAAACCGCCGTGTGAAAAATTGATACCAAAGGTGAGCTCGGGTGCATCCACCCAGTGCGGTGTCAACAGGTGGTTCCAGAGCAGTGCATTATCGCCGACCTCGTACGAGAGCAGATCCTCGTCCGCTATATTCTCCGGCATAATCTGCGCCTCGCGCGGATCGTTGGCCCGCTCGAGCGGCACCCATTTATCGGGCGCGCGGAAACCGTGGAAAACCTTGCGACCAGACACGTTCCAAAACAGCACATTCGAACGATCCATGTGATAGCCGGTAGAGGTGTTCGGACCGGAGACCCTGGCTAGGGCGTAGCAGCGATCCCACGTAAAACCGTGGTCCAGCAAATAGCGTTTCCACGGGACTAGCACCTGCTCGCTAAAGCCCGCGAAGATATCGCCGGGCTGATCGAGCAGGGTCACATCGGGATAGCGCAGCTGAAAGGAGGTTACTATTAGGTCGGCGAAAGACATGCCGCGAAATTGCTCCATGGCATTTTTACTATCACCCGTATTGCGCACTTGTCCAGTAATGCCGGTTGTATTCTCTTCTGCGACTAGGCGCTCTACAATCTCTTCGGTGGGCGGAAACTCAAATGAAAAAGGCTCGCACTCATCCGTCATGAGGAAGTTGACGCGCGAGTCCCAGGAGTCTATAAATTCCGCTGTTGTTGCAATTGTTTTGTGCATTGTAGTGGTCCTCGATATACAAGGTGAAAGTTCTTCTTTGTGCTAAAAGCTTGTTGTTGCGGGTTGTTCTGTCAATGGAGGTGTGCAACTGCTATTGGGTAAACACTACAAGGTGACATCCCGTGCGATGCGCGCTAAATTTTCCTGGTAATTTTGCAATAAAAAGATCAAAACACGTATATTTCTTCGCTTTTTCAAGCCAGGCCGGTGCAAGGTAATATCCAGAGCACCATCCTCCATGCTACGACTAGGATACACAGGAGATCCGATGAATACGAATACATTTCATATCGAGCAGCAGGACCAACAACTCGCTGTATTCCGCGCCGGTTTGTCCGCGCCGATCGTTATGCAGGAAGCCCGCCCGGACCACCGGCCGTTCCTGCATCCGATTGTGGCACCGGACGGGATTGGTGAGCTCACGGAATACAGTCCGGGACACCACCCACATCAGACCGGCCTGTATTGGGGGTTTACGCGGGTCAATGGCACGGATATTGATCCCGATATACTCAAAGAGTGGTTTTACAAGCCGGATAAACCCGCGGAGATACAAAGGCAGATCGGCCGGGATTTCTTTCACCACCCGGGCGCTGAGCACTGGCAGCGCGTATCGGCGGAGGTGCTCGAGGCGGCGGGTGCCGAAGTCCAATGGCAGACGGTTTATAAGATGTTAGATGCAGAGGGAAATGCGATCCTGAGCGAAAGCCAGAACTGGTCGCTGCACGGAACGGGTGAGAATTCCATACTCGATCTGGAATGGAAAGGAGAGGCGCATGGTGCGGTTACTATTGGTGCGTTTCCCTACGGTGGCCTGTTTTTGCGCATGCCTTTTCGCAAGGAGAACGGCGGACAGATACTCAATAGCGAAGGCGCGGACCAGCAGGGGTCAGAAGGGCAAAGGGCGCGGTGGGTCGGTGTTGAAATGCCCATTCCCGGCCGCGAGCAAACGGCCGAGCCGCTTTGCTCGATTGCGATTATGGATCACCCCTCGAACCTGGATCATCCGACCCCGTGGCGGGCGGATGGACAGCTCGGGGTTGGACCGAGCCGTGGCCTCGCGGGTAGCTGGCAGATAGCAGACGGTGAAACCGCTGTGTTTCGCCACCGTCTGTTGGTGAGCTGTGGTGGGTTGGACCGGGCGGGCATAGAGCGAGCATGGGAAGAGTTTGCACAAGCTTGAGGCGCGATGTGTGAATAACGTAAGCCGTATGGTGCGTGGTTTCAGTCTTCAAAGTTGGGAGAGCTAATGAGTACAGATCGACCAAATATCCTCTTCGTATTTTCGGATCAGCAGCGCTACAGCGCGCTGGGTGCCAACGGCAACGATGTGGTGCGAACGCCGGTGCTAGACGCGATGGCTGCGGAGGGCATGGTGTGCGATAGTTGCATCTCTAACCATCCGCTATGCTCACCGTATCGGGCGCTGCTGCTGACGGGTCAGTACGGATGGCGCAACGGTGTGATCGACAACGAGTATCGTCCCCGTCGGGATATCCCGACCTTGCCCGGCCTACTGCGCGAGAGGGACTACGAGACGGCGCATATTGGCACGTTCCATCTGGGGCGAGGACCTTACGCGGAAACAGATCGCTACGGGATCGACTATCTGGCGGCGATACACGATGGTCCGGGCTACTTCGACCGCAGTTATTGGGAGAACGAATCGGGTCCGACCGCTTATAAAGGTTGGGCACCCGCGGCCGAGACCGACCTTGCGATTCGTTTTCTCGAAGAACATCTGGTTAAGCGTGCGGCGGATCCGTTTGCCGTGTTTCTGTCGTGGCGCCCGCCGCACTGGCCTTATCCGCAGTACCCGGAAGAGTTTGGGGGCTACGATCCCGCGGCTATGGATCTTCCGGGCAATGTGCCGCCGCAGATGGCCGATTTTGCCCGGCGCGAGATCGCCGATTATTACAGCTGCTGCACGGGGTTGGACGCGGAGATGGGAAGGTTGCTGGCGGCACTGGATACGATGGGGCTCGCCGACAACACGATCGTCTGTTATACATCGGATCACGGCGACCATCTGTCGAGCCACGGCTATGGCAAACCTTTTGATAATTGGATGCATCATTCGATGCGCGCATCGAAGGCGACGCCGTATGAGGAGTCGTGCCACGTGCCCTTCGTCGTGCGCTGGCCGGGGGTGACGCCAGCGGGATCGCGCAGTGATTCTTTTCTCGGCGCAATCGATCTGGTCCCTTCGCTGCTGGGAGCGTGCGGTATAGAGATACCTGCCTGTATGCAGGGCCGCGATCTCTCGCCCGTCTGGCGCGGAGGAGCGGTCCCGCCCGATCCGGAACACGCACCCGGTGGTTCCGAATCCGCCTACCTGATGAACATGGCCAACGGTTGGCCGGATCGCTACGACTGGGTCGGTCGGTGGAGAGGCGTGCGCACCGAACGGTATACTTATACGCGCTGGTATCAGAATGAGCGCGGTCCGTGGTTATTCGATCGGGAGGCGGACCCGCTGGAGATGACGAACTTCGCCGAAGTCGACGAGGCCCGAGCGGTGGTCGAGGAGATGGAAGAGCGCCTGCACCGATGGATGGAAGGCACTGGCGATCCGTTCGAGTACGGGAAGCGCGGTCCGAGAGGTTTTCTCGATCTCGGCCAGACGTGGGCCGATGCGGAGAAGTGGCAGGGGTGGGGGACGAGTTGAAAGCGGGCCGGAAGCCTATATGGGTGGGCAGTTATATCCGGACTGCGTAGCAAACGACTTCGGCAACCACTAGGCAAATTCTGAAGAAAGCTGGAAGCTGCGTACGGGGCAGGCGTCGTCGGTGGGGATTTTAGCCTCTGGGTTGTGCTGGTGGCGGTCCACGCCGTGGGCCATGGAGCTTTCAAAAGTGGGCCAGACCTCGAGGTCGGCTTTGACCTCGGTAGGGCTAAAGCGCATGGTCAGCACGGCGCGCGGGGTCTTCCCCTGATTGGGGCCGGAGCCGTGGGCCAGGGCTTCGTCGTGCAGCGAGATTTCACCGGCTTTAAGCTCTAGAGTGACGGCCTGACTTACGTCGATTTTGTCGGCGTCGATTTCTTGCCCCAACATGTAATCTTTACCCGTCACATCGTGGTGCGGGATCTGTCCGGAACGATGGCTGCCGCGCAGGACTTGCATGGCGCCGTTGTCTTGGGTGCCGTCGTAAAAGGCCAGCGAGGCGGTGACGGTTTTCCTGGGCGAGAGCGGCCAGTACTGGGAGTCCTGGTGCCAAGGGACGAGATTGCCTTCGCCGGGATATTTGACAAAGAAGCCGCCGCCCCATTGGAAAAAATCGGGACCGATCAAGTCTTCCACGTAGTCGAGGATGGCCGGGGTGCGGGCCAGGTCGTAGGCCCAGCGATTGGCTTTGTGCCACATGTTGACCGAGCTGATGGGGACGTCGGCTGGCATGAGCGCTTCCAGTTCGTGCAGGCGCTTTTGCAGTTGCGGGGCCGCTGCCGTATCGAATACGGGCAAGGCCTGCAAATATCCCGCTTCGTCAAATTGCTTTATGTCGGCCGCTGTTAGGCGTCTGGCGTTGGCGCTGATGGGTAGGTCTTTCATTCTAAAGATCCTCTAGTTTGCGCAGACGCAGTGCGGTGCGCATGGGTTGAGTTTTTCCATATATAAAAACCGCTGGCATCGAGGAAGAGCTGGGTTTCTTCGTTCTCTAGCGTATGGAAATGCACATTTGACGCGGCTTATTCAGCCGCTTTAGAACAGCTGATGTCCGCTTCTGCTCCAGCCCCTGGAACAATCTTAATATTGGCAAAACTAAGGCCTAATGCACCGGCACTGTAGATAACCCAGGGCGAACTAATGTTGGAAAAGTCAGCTCCGGCCTCGGCAAAACATTGTAAATCAATGGAGAAGTTTTTCCACTCGCCCAGTGTTCTACTCTTCAATTCGTCTGCAATCGCCAGCTCACCTAAACAAGGCTGGTCACAGTCAATACGCGAATATACCTCTGCCGTGGGATAACGGTCAACGCGCAGGTCATAACTAATCGCGGCACCGCGGTTGAGCAATTGAGTGAAGTTATTATTCTCGGGTGATTTCAGGAATACCTGGGCAGCTCCTTTTCCGGACCAGCTTAGTTGGCGAGCATCTTCCTGCACTTTCCAGTTGACGGATTTTATTTTGAGGTTGTCCGAGCCTTGCGTGGAAGCGATGCTGCCTGTAACCGGCACCGCCCAATTTTCTCGATCGCCTAAGAAAAGCGAAAAGCCATGGAGGGCCCGGCTTGTAAATAAATACAGTTCATCATCACCGGCCCCCTTGGCTTTAGGATCACTGACTTCGGATAAACGGTCCCCCAATGAATCCGTATCGCGGTAGGTCAAACCGTAGCCATAGGGGAACAAAGGCTTCTCCCCTTTATCGAAGCGATTCACCGCCGTTTGCGTGTCTAAGTTGGGCCATGAAAAGGACAACTTGCCGTTAAAGTCGTGGTTCGTTTTTCCGTTCTCATTTTTAAACAAGAGATCGGCTACGCCTTGCCCTTCGCTGCCGGGTAACCATGCGACCACAAAGGCGTCCGACGCGTTGAGTTCTTTGTTTACCCACATAGGACGTCCGGTGATGAATACGGAGACTACGGGGATCCCCTGCTTTTTGAGTTTTTTTAATAACTCAAGGTCTTGTTTTGAGCCCCGTTGATATTCTAGGTTAGCAAGATCCCCAACACCCTCGGCATAAGGCGTTTCACCAAAGACAACAATCGCCACATCCGGTTTTTCTTCGCAATCACCCTCGACACTCAGGCTCGCTGAGCCTCCGGCCGCTTGGACGGCGGATTCGATTCCGGCATAGATCGAAGTCGCCCCTGGGAAATCGGCGTTCGTATTGCCGGTGCCCTGCCATGAAAGACTCCAACCGCCGCTGGCTTTGCCTATGTCGTCGGCACCGTCGCCGGCCACCAAGACGGTTAAAGCACGGCTCAAAGGCAATAAGCTTCCTTTGTTTT
>JBLHGI010000140.1:0-14286 GCA_047616505.1 Planctomycetota bacterium | reverse complement strand
AAGCGCAGAGCAGAGCTAGGACTAGGCTGAGGGTCGAGAGCAGGTCGGCTTGGCCGGCGATGGCGGCGACGGCTTCGCCGTGTGCGGGGTGTACGGCAAAGAGTGCGGCGGCCATAAAACCGGGAAATGTTCCAACTAAGCGTGTGCTGAGGCGCCAGACGAGCAGCGAAACTAGGGCGTGGAGCAATAGACTGAAAAGGTGAAACAGAGTAGGGCCGCCGGCGCCGAGGGCGTGTTGCAAAGAAAAAAGTAGCGAGGTGAGTGGGCGATAGAGACCGGAGGAACGGCCGTCGAAAGCGGCCCAATAGTCGTTTGCCAACAAGAAGCGCCAGTCGCCTAATTGTACAGCTTGGCTGTGTACTATGAGGCCGAAATCGTCGAGGGCAAAGCTGTTGCCGAGGATATTTAGATACGAGAGCAGGGCGAGGCCGCAGATGGCGGTAGCGGGCAGATATGCAGAAAGACCGTCGGGTGTCGTTGCTGCCGCTCTGTGGCTTTTTATACTCAGTTCGCCCATCCGTGTAGGTCGAAACGATAACCTGAGCCGCGCAGCTGAGTTTGCATCAGACGTTCGAGGATGCGCAGGCGCAGCTCTTGTTCGGTGTCGAGCATATCGGGGTGGCCGGCTAAGTTGTTGTGTTCCTGCGGGTCGTTTTCGATGTCGAAGAGCAGGTAGACCTGGCCCTCTTCATTGAGGGCGACCTTCCAGTGCTGATCGAGTAGCATGATTTCGCCGTGGAACTCAGCGATGGCTTCGCTGCGATGCTCTCTTTGTGGATCGGCCAAAACCGGACACAGTGAGCGGGCAAAGAGCGGGTAGTCAATTTCGCCGCCGGCTAGCTCGATCAGCGTGGGGCCGATATCGAACCACTCGACCGGCGAGGAGCAGATGGTGCCCTGAGGCATGCCGGGTGCGCGCACTAAGAGCGGTACGCGCACGGCGCCGTCGAGGAAATTGGATTTGTAGATGAGGCCGGCATCGCCGTTCATTTCGCCGTGGTCCGAAACGAGTACGATAACGGTATTATCGAGCTCGCCGCGCTTTTCTATGGTATCGAGGAGCTGGCCAATCTGGGCGTCGATAAGGCTGATATTGCCGGCATAATTAGCGCGCATAGCGGCTATGTCGGTGGGCGTGAGCTGGTGATCCTTTGCCAATAGCTTATCGAGCTGACCGCTGGGGCGACCGGATGTGCTGGTGGGCGCAGGTCTGGCGGCGGGCATGTCTTTGGGGTCGTACATGCTGGCGTAGGGCTCGGGGGCGTCCCAGGGTTCGTGTGGGCCGCCAAAACTCACCCAGCAGCACCAGGGCTGCTGCAGGTCGTAAGTCTCTAGGTAGTTTTTGGCGCGTTGGCCGACGTAGGTATCGGCGTAGTACTCCATGCCCAGTGGTGAGGGGCGCACCATATGCGGTTTGTCGTCGAAGCGCTGTTCGTAGTCGTTTTTGTATAAGTCCCAGACGCCCATATCGCGCCACCAGGCCGTCATATGCGAGAGCACGCGGGCGCTGGCTCGCGGTCCACCAATCTCGTCGACGTCGTCGAGACCATAGGTTTTCATCAGGTATTCGCGGTCGCGCAGATCGCCGCTATGCGGGTGTAGATGGGTTTTGCCAAAGAGGCTAGTGCGATAGCCGGCATCGCGCACGCGCTGCATCCACGTCGGCTGTTTTTCGTTGAGCTGGCTGGCTTGGTTGGTCCAGACGCCCGTATTGTGTGGGTAGAGGCCGGTGGCCAAACTCAGGCGCGCCGGGATGCACACCGGCGAGTTGGTGATACAGTTTTCAAAGCGCACGCCGCCAGCGGCAATGCGGTCCATATGGGGTGTTTCTATAACTTTGCCGCTACAGCCGAGTGCATCCGCGCGCTGTTGGTCGGTCATTAAGAGGAGGATATTGGGTTTGACCATAGTGCTAATCCTCGGTCATTTCCAGGTCGAGCGGCATGAAGAATTCGTAGCGCTCGGGCTCGGCATAACCCTCGATCTCTACCGGTGTGACACCGGGGCTCTTCATGGCCGTATCGACGATGCGTTTGTTGAAGTCGCTGACGTTCTCGGCGTTTAGATAATCCTGCACCGGCATCCATATACACTCGGCGATTTCTTCTTCTTGAATGGTGATGGCTTTGCTCAAGGGGCGCAGACGGCAGACAAAATAAATGTCGGATTTCCCGTAGCGGTAGCCGTGCCAATGACGGAAACAGACTAAGGCTTCAAAGCGGGCCTGTACGCCGGTCTCCTCCAGCACTTCGCGCACGACGGCTTCGGCGAGGTGCTCGCCCTCAATGAGGGCACCTCCCGGCAGCTTGTAGCGCGGTGGCCCGGGGCGTTGGCTGTGGTATTTTTCGCTGACTACTAGCAGCTCTTGGTCTTCGCTCAAAACCACGCCACCGGCGCCGATATAATGCGAGGCGTGTGCCGGCACAAAGGCTCCTTCTTCGAGGCGCAGCGTCATCATCAGATACATTTCGCCACTGTGGTGGAAGGTAAAACCGGCTTCGGCGGCGATGGGCACAAAGGCGGCAAGCGCTATGGGGACTTCCAGCCAGACGACGCGATAGCTCTCTTGGCGCCAGGCGGTGAGGGAGTGGTGCAGGCGCGCGGCAAATTCGTCGGGCGTTTTGGGCAACGCCTCGGTCTGTGTGAGAATGCCGCCAAAGGGATTCGTAGTAGCTTCTAATAGTTCCATGTTGATTTCTATAGCCGTTTCTTTACAATAAGCGGATGCTATTACACCGCGATAGCAAAGCAAACGCTCAGCCCACTGTCAAGCGTGAATTATTCAATGGAAATAAAACTACTCAACGATATTGTCGTAATCTTCGCCATTGCGGTTGTGGTGCTCTTGCTGTGCCACAAATTGCGTCTGCCGGCGATTATCGGCTTTCTCTTTACAGGGGCGTTGGCGGGGCCGCACGGTTTTGGGCTCATTGCGGGCGTGCACGAAGTAGAGATTCTCGCCGAAGTGGGCATCGTGCTCTTGCTCTTTACGATAGGCATTGAATTTTCTATCGAGGAGTTGCTGCGCATCAAGCGCCAGGTGCTCGTCGGTGGCGCTTTGCAAGTGGGGTTGACTATTGGCGTGACGTATCTATGCGTGAGCCAGTTGGGGTTGCAGAGAGGACCGGCTATATTTGTTGGTTTTCTCGTCTGTCTGAGCAGTACGGCTATCGTGATGCGCTTGTATCAGGAGAGCGCAGTCATCGATACATCGCACGGGCGTCTGTCGTTGGCGGTACTCATCTTCCAGGATATCGCCATCGTGCCGCTGATGCTTTTTACGCCGATATTGGCCGGCACGGGGGGAGACCCGTTGCCGCAGCTGTTGGAGCTGGGTCTCAAGGCCTTAGGGGTCATTGCTCTGGTGTTCGTGGCCTCTAAGTGGATTGTGCCACATTTGTTTTTTTATATTGCGATGGCCCGCAGCCGCGAGCTCTTTCTCATCAGCACTACGGTGCTTTGTTTTGCCGTCGCTTGGCTAACGGCTGAAATTGGCCTGTCTCTGGCGCTGGGTGCTTTTTTAGCCGGGCTGATTATTACCGAATCAGAATACGGTCATCAGGCCCTCGACCACATCCTGCCTTTTCGCGACGTGTTTACCAGCTTCTTCTTTGTTTCGGTGGGCATGTTGCTCAATGTGCATATTTTGCTCGACGAGCCGCTCTTGGTCTTTGGTGGCACCGTCGTTGTGCTGCTGCTCAAGACGCTAGTGGTCGTGCTGATGGCACTGGTGTTGGGGTATCCACTGCATACGGCGGTGGTCACGGGGCTGGGGTTGGCGCAGGTGGGTGAGTTTGCCTTCGTGCTCTCTCGCGTCGGCGTCGATACGGGTCTCTTAAGCGATGATAATTACGGGATCTTTCTGGCTATTTCAGTAATGACGATGGTCCTTACACCTTTCCTCATTCGCGCAGGCGATTGGTCTGGACGCAGGATCAGCCGCCTGCCACTTCCCCACGTGCTCAAATTGGGGCTCTTTGCTGGGCTACTCGGTTTAGAACGGCGTGTGGAGGGGCGGCAGACGGGGCTGCGCGATCACTTGATTATTGCCGGCTATGGAGTCAATGGGCGCAATGTGGCTCGCGCGGCGAAAGCGGCCGAGATCAAGTATTTAGTGGCGGAGACGAACCCCGATACCGTGCGCCGCGAACGCAGCAATGGCGAACCGATCTTTTATGGCGACGTTTCTAGCGAAGAAGTGTTGGGACATGCCGGTGCCAAGTTTGCCCGTACTCTCGTCGTGACTATTCCCGATATGGCGACGGTGCGCAAAGTGGTTGCCCATGCCCGTGAAATAAACCCCGGTTTGCACATTATTGCTCGCACGCGCTTTGTCAGCGAGATGGCTCTGCTCTACGAACTGGGTGCCAACGAAGTGATTCCGGAGGAGTTCGAGACTTCGGTGGAGATCTTTACGCGGGTGCTGCGACATTACCTAGTGCCGAGCGTGGAAATCGAGCGCTTTGTCGCCGAAGTGCGCGCCGATAGTTATGGACTCTTTCGCAAAGAAGGAGCAGGGGAGTTGCCCGTGCTCGGACGCCAGCTGGGCGATGTCGAGATTTCGACCTTGGCCGTCGACAAGGGCGCCGATTTAGATGGTGGCACGCTCGTTGCATTAGATATGCGTCGCCAGCACGGGGCTACTGTGTTGGCGGTGCGCCGGGCTGGAGAGATGCTGACGAATCCGGACGGTGATTTTATGTTGACCGGCGGCGACGAGATCGTCGTGCTCTGTGCCGCAGAGCGCCTGCCCGAATTGATCGTGCGCTGTCGCCTCGCCTCGCCTCGCGAAGAATAAGGCGCCATCCACTGATAGGTTCTATGAGCTCATTACGCCGTTTTGTCGTTTCGCTATTGCTGCTGTTGGTCGTCACATTGGGTGGCAGCTTGGCCTATATGCAATTGGAGGGGTGGCTTTTTCGCGACGCGCTCTATATGGCGGTGATTACCATTAGTACCGTCGGTTTTGGCGAGGTGCGAGCGCTGTCGCCGGCGGGCGAGATTTTTACTATTGGCTATATCTTACTCAGCGTTGTGCTCGTCGGTTTTGCCGGGGCGAGTATTACTGCATTTCTGGTCCAGGGAGAACTGAGAGCTCTGATGAAAGGACGCCGTATGCAGCATCGCATTGACCATCTCAAAGACCACTATATCATCTGCGGTTGTGGTGCTGTTGGGCGCGAGATCGTGCAGGAATTCGACGCCGAGGGCGTGCCCTACGTCGTCATTGAATTGGATGTTGAGAATGCGGAGATCCCACGCAATATCGATGTGCCCGTGTTGGAGGGCGATGCCACAAGTGACGAAGTGCTGCAGTTGGCGGGCATCGAACGTGCCAAGGGGTTGATCAGTGCTTTGCACGACGATCCGCAGAACGTCTTCGTGACGCTGTCGGCGCGTCAGCTCAATCCCGAATTACAGATCGTCTCGCGCGCCAGCGAGGAAGGCACGGAGAGCAAGTTGTTGCGCGCGGGTGCCGACCGCGTGATATCGCCCTTTGAGATTGCCGGACGTCGCATGGCAGCTACTGTGCTGCGCCCCAATGTGCTCAGTTTCCTCGATGTGCTCTTTCGTCAGGGTGGCGTAGATTTACGGCTTGAAGAAGTCGTTGTTGGCGAGGGGTCCGAACTCGTGGACAAAACGCTGCGCGAGTACGATCTGGGACGCAAGACGCGGGCGATGATTATCGCCGTGAGTGATAGTAGTGGCAATCCGCGTTTTAATATAGCATCGGACTCGTCGTTGGCAGAGGTCGTGCTCAATGTAGGAGACGTGCTTATTGCCATGAGTAACGACGAGCAGATTGGGCGTCTGCGCGATGTGGCGCGCGGATGAAGGTGCCTTGACATCTTCAACTCCATCTCTTCTGTGGCAGAGCAAGGTACTATACGTGGTCATCATGGCCATTATCACGGTTGTCTTTTTCGCTTCGCTTGGCACGTTGGGACTCAATGTACACGACGCCGAAATGTTGCGCGACCACGCACGTATCAGCCAGGATTTCTCTTTTTTCTTTTCCGATGAAAGAGAGCAGGCTACTGGACGCCCCGTCGCCGAGCTGGCAAAGTGGCTGGTATGTACCGCGTGCGGTGCGACGCTCGCTCCTTTCACCTCGTTGTCGTTTTTCTGCATGCGACTGCTTCTGTGCTATTGGCCTTTGTCTTATGGCAACTAGGCGTAAAAGTCATCGTCAGCGGAGCCACGGGACTGCTGTTTTTGCTCAACGCGTCCCACTTTCAGGCCGTACACCACATATCCGCCCTCGATTATCCTCTTGCCCTCATCTGGTCTATATTGGCTGGCCTGTTTTTTCTATATGCCAGTCGCCTCAAATCTCTGATATACTGGAGCGGTTGCGGATTTTGTTTGGCCTGCGGTCTCTGGACACATATGGCCGTCATTTCGATGATACCTCTCTTTGCTTACGGCTGGTGGCTCGCTGGTGAATGTATAAAAACGAGCGCCCGACGGATCATAGCCTTAGGAGCCATAGCACTGCCCGTGCTCGGGCTATCTGTATATCTCACGCCGGAAAACACAGCGCTGCTCTTGGCTTGGACATTGGATGTCATTTGTCAAAAGCTGGGGGCGAAAGCGTCTATTTTTTACGCCATCGCACTACTTGCTCTGAGCCTGTCTAGCTATAGTGCGCTGAAAAGGTCTGAAGCCATATCGCTGTACGATTCGGGTAAAAACGCCATGCACGGCCGCGATTTGACCGAGGGTAAACGGCAATTGCGACGCGCGATTGATCGTCGCAGCGGTGTAATTCGATTGGGAGATGCCTATTATCAATTGGTGTTACTCGCGTTGGCCAGGCGCGAGGACTATCGACCTGTGTTGCAAGAAGGCCTGAATAGGATGCCATATGATGTGCGTCTGAATGTGATCAATGCCGCGATGCAGCGCCTGCAAAATGGTGAGGTGGGTTACAGGCCTAGCCCCCAAGATGCTTCACTTGCCGATAGTACATCGGGCAATATATACCATCTATTGGGCTTACAAGCCGAAATGACAGGCGATTATATGCGGGCGGCCAAGGCCTATATTGCGGGGATTGATTATGAATTTTGGCGCGACCAAAGCCGTACCAATCTACTGCGCGTAATAAGTGGTTGGAAAGAATCGGGACGACGTGCCGGTCGCTCAGAGCGAGAATTGCTGCATTCACTGTTGGACAAAGGTATGCCCGAGGCCAAGAGCGGTGACTACACGCGCTTAGGTATAGATCTTGGCGAATGGGGGCTCAGCGAGTTGAGCTTGACTGCATATCGCCGCGCGTTGGAAGTAGATGATGGAAATCTCGTTGCGCACACGAACCTAGGCTGGATACTCTATCAGCAGCGGGATTACTTAGGGGCGATCGAACAGTTCCGCCGCGCACTGGAACAAGGCCCTCATAGTGTAGCGGCCTTTAATCTCGGGTTGGCCCAGTTGGCCGCCGATCAAGTGAGTCAAGCCGAGAAGCAATATGCTGAAGCTGTAGAGCGATACGGTGCCGAGGAAGCGCAGCGCATCGGAGCCGTACAGGACCTACGTGAGTTGGCCAGTAGCGCTACCTATCCGGCAGCCCAAAAAATGCTCACGCGATACTGGTCTACCGCGCAAATAAAGCCTCTACTTAATTCCTCAGAATAAACCTATTGAGCGCGTTACTGTTCTGAGCTGACTATGTCTTAGCTCAAATCAATGCCCGATGCGCTCGGCCTGTAGGCGTGCTGTGCGCGCTGCCTGTGCAGCGCTGGTATCGCCGCTGGCTGTATGGATTTTCTCTAGGTCGCGGTGAAATTCTGCGCGCTCTGCAAAGGGATTACCGTATTGGCGCATGAGGACTAGGGCGCGATCTAGTTGGCCCTGCTGGAGCAGAAAGACCACTAAGCGGTGCAGTGGTTCGTAGGACGAAGGAGCTGCTCTAAGCGCTCTTTCGAGTGCTACCGGTGCGCGTTCAACATCGCTCCTTCCCCCATATATAATAGCCAAATTCATCAGCGCCGCCGGGTCTTCCTCTATGGATAGCTGCTCTTTGTAGTGCATTTCGGCACGGGGTAAATCGCGGGCCATATGGTATATGATGGCCAGCGCATAATGCGCTTCGGCACAGCGCGGGTCTAGGTCGAGAGCGCGGGTGGCTAATGCGAGCGCTCGGTCTCGGTCATTTGCGCCGAGCGCTTCCGTGGCGCCGCGCACATAGGCCTGAGCGAAAGCCGCGTGCGGTGATGGTGTGGTGTCTGGCGGGCTGCGGTAGCCGTGCAACTGCCAGATTTCGATCTGTGGTCCGGGTTGTTTGAGTGCGCCGCCGTCGGCTAGGGGCACATAGAACGCATCGAGCGGGTCGTATATAGAGCCGGCGCTGGTCTTGTTGCCAAACTGTGCTTTGCGTGTGGCGCGTGGAGTCAGTTGTTGCGCAAAAGACGAGTCTATATGCGAATAGGGCAGCTCGTGGCGGTGTAGTATAATCCAGCCCGTTTGCAGGCGTTCGACCTCGCCGAGATCGCCGCTCTGTGCCGCGATATTGCTGCGTTGAATGGCGTAGCTGTAGTAGGGAGAGGGTAGGCCGTGCGCCGTGAGAGTGGGTAGGGCGCGGTCGAGTTGCTCGCGGCCAAAGACGCGTTCGAAGTGCGATATACTCCACCAGAGTTCTTCGAATGTGCGCACGGGTACGTCACCGGCCCAACCGCCGAAGTTGGCGATCGTTTCGCCGGGCGCTACATGGCGTTCGATCCACGCGCGCGCTTCTACACGTGTATCTGTCGTGGTGAGTAGGCGCGTTTGTTCCAGCGTATTGTACAGCGGTTGCGCTAAGAGCAGGACGAGCGCCGCGACGCGTAGGTACTGGTTGTGGAGGAGTTGGAGCGGGCCGACGGTGATTGCGGCCTGCAGAAACATTAGGGGCAGCGCATAGCGGGTAAAGACGCTCTGGCCATAGCCCATTACTACGTAATAAGTGCCGAATGCGCAGAGTGCGACTAGCGCTGGTACATGGCGGCGGTAGAGGGCGTGTATAGCGGAAAAGGAGAAGAGCAGCAAGGCGAGCCAGCCGCTGTTATAGGGCAGGCTAAAGTAGAGATGATACCACCAGCCGCGCTCCAGTGTGGTGCCGTGGCCGGCGCCGAGGTGCTCTACTTGTCCGGAGAAATGAGCGAAGAAGGTGGGTAAGTCGAGCACTACATAAGGCGATAAGAAAAAAAAGGTAGTCAGCGAAAAGGCGGCCGCTATCCACAGGCGGCGGTCGTAGAGCGAGCGTCGTGCCAGCAGATGGGCTGCGAGGATACTGCTGGCGGCGAGCGCGCCGGGATACTTGCAGGCGGCGGCGGCACCGACACAGGCGGCGGCCAATACATAGGAGCGCAGCGAATCGCGTTCTAAGAGGCGCACGGCAGACCATATAGCGGCGGCGAACCAGAACAGCATAGCAGAGTCGACGCTGGCCAATGCGCTCTGGCGCGCCATTACAGTGCCGACGGCGACTAGGCCGGCGGCGCTGTAACGCGCGCTGCGACCGTAGAGTTGGTCGGCGATGGCGGCGGCCCATAAGACGGTGCCGAGGCCGTAAAAAACGCTTAGCAGGCGCGCCCAATAGAGCAGCGCATGTTGGTCGTAGAAATAGTGTAGTGCTATGAACTGTTCTAGGCTGAGGTCGGTTGCGAAGAGCGACTGTAGCACAAAAAGGAGGCCGTAGAGGGCAGCCAATACATAATAGTGGAAGGTGGGGTAGGTGAAGAAGTGCGGGTTAAAGTCGAGACTGTAAAAGTTGAGTGGGAAATAGACAAAGCTGAACTCGTCGGGGTGCAAGAGGCCCGGCAGACCAAAGTCGAGACCGCAGAGACGCAGCGCGGCGGCTGCGCATATCGTCAGGACGAGTGCGGTCGTTTCAGCCCAGTGCGCGGACCGTGGTGCTTTCATCGCTATTTTCTTCAAACTCAACGGCGTAGATGCCGCCTGGTTCGAGTGCAAATTCGGGTAGGGCAGACAGGTCTTGGCCCATCCAGTGTAGCAGGGCAACGATGATGGGATCGCGGTGCGAGACGGCGGCTATTGTTGCGTGCGGGTGGCGTGCGTGCGCGTCGGCTACCCAGTCTAAGAGGCGGTTGCGCATAGAGGAGGCTGCTTCGATCTCTGGGTGCGCCCCTTCTTCGCTTATATAGGGCTTGGGCAGGTCTTCAAAGCGCTTGCCCTGAAAGGAGCCAATACTCGTTTCTATCAGGCGCTCGTCGGTGTGGATTTCGAGGCCGAGTGCGGCATTTAAAATGGCTGCCGACTCTTGTGCGCGCTGCATGGGCGAAGCGTAGAGAACGGTGGGTGGACCGTCGGCGCGCAGCTTTTCCGCCACCGCACCTAGCTGCTCTTGGCCGCGTTCGCTGAGGCCAAAGCCAGGTAGGCGGCCGTAGATGATGCCGCGTGGATTGTAGACTTCGCCGTGGCGCACTAGGTAGAGTGTAGTCAAGTCTTCTCCTCGCGGTCTATCCTCGTGAGTACATAGATACACGGGTGGAGGTCACCCGTTTCTATGGGGCGCATTAGGTCTTTGTGAAAGAGCCCCGTCAGTTTGAGTGCGCGCATAAATTGGCGCCGTTTCCACGCGATCAGAACAAGGCGTCCGCCGGGCTCTAATATATGCCAAATTTGCTGTAGGATGCGCGTGTAGAAGCGCTCAAAGTTGAGGTGCTGGCCAAAGCGCACGCCGTAGGGAGGGTTGGTGATTACGTAGGCGAAGCGCTCGTCGGGGAAGGCCTTATCGAGCTCGCGCGCGTCGCCCTGGCGCAGGTCGATGCGCTCAGCCAATTCGAGATCCTCGGCGTTACCGCGCGCGCAGTCGACGACGCGGTGATCTATATCGCAGCCGTGGATCGACAGCTGCGGAAAAATCTGAGCAGCTTCAAAGAGGATAGTGCCCGAGCCGCAGAATGGATCGAGTAGGCGTCTGTCTTCGCCTTTTTTTATGTGCGCAAAATGCAGCATCGCGTAGGCGACGGAGGCTTTGAGTGCGACGCGCGGTTGGAAGCGGCGCTTATAGCGTTTGCTCAGCGATTTCTGCGTTAGCTGGTAGCCGACGAGGCAGACATTTTCGAAGACGTCGACGCGCAGGTTTACGTCGAAATTTTCCAAGTCGACGGCGCAGCCGTAGTGGCGCCAGAGCGCGGCTCCGGCCCGGCGCTGTATATCCAAGCTGCCGAAGTCGTGCTTGCCGCTGCGTCTACTGGTGACGCGAAAGGTCTGTGCCGCGGCCATTTCGGCGATGTCGAGGGCCTCAACTTGGGCTTCGATATATTGCAGGCCGTCCGTGGCAGGTATTTCAAAGCGGTGCAACGGCGCCAACACGTGATGCACCGAGCGCAGCGTTAGGGCCACTTCCTCCATCGCCTGTGGTTGGCCTCCTTCGACCCATACTTGCCCGCCAAAACCAAAGGGCTTCAGGCGTATATCGACGGGGGGCATGTCCGCCGTTTCTAATAGAGTTTCCAATTCTTCTTTGACTACGTCTTCTAGGCCGGGGTTGGTGGTTATAAAGAACTTGGCCTGCTCGGTATCCGCCCTTTTTTCTTGCGCGCTGCTAATCGCTGTTGTAGTGTCCCTATTATTCATAGCATCTAACATAGACCGACACCTTAACTGCGGGCAACTCCCATGCGCATTGCCACGTGTAATATTCGCTGCTTTCCTGCCAAAGACGGCCCCGACCACTGGGAGCTACGCAAGGAATACGCGCTCAATCTAATTCGTTCGCTACACGCCGATATCGTTTGTTTTCAGGAGTTGTGGCGGCCGCAATACGATTATGCTCATAAGGTGCTGCCCGAGTATGCCAGCTTTGGTTTGGCCGATGAAGCGGCGACGGACCGCCCCGTCAACGCCCTGTTCTGGCGCCGCGATGCTTTTGATCTCGTCTCGCCCGGTGGTTTTTGGCTCTCCGAGACACCGCACATAAGCGGCTCTAGTTCCTGGGACAGTGCCTGTGTGCGTCTGGCTAATTGGCTGCGGCTCAAAGAGCGCGCGTCGGGCCGCGAATTCCGCGTGGTCAATACCCACCTAGACCATATAAGCCAGTGGGCGCGAGAGAACCAGGCGCGGTTGATTTGCGAAGATGCGGTCGCTTATTCGGCGGACTATCCGCAGTTACTCACGGGCGATATGAACTGCGATAGGACGAATGCGGCGATTGCGACCTTTGAGAGTGCGGGGTGGCGCGATACCTATGCGGACATACACGGTCCGGCCGATCCGGGTCATAGCTATCACGCCTTTGAGGGACCGGCCTATAAAGGAGATATTGGCAAGATGGATTGGATCTTCTGTCGAGGCGATCTAAAGGTGACCTCAACTGCCATAATAGATGAGAGTTGCGAGGGGCGATTTCCCAGTGATCACTACTTTGTTGTTGCCGATGTCGAACTCTAAGAGAGGATAGTTATGGAGCGCTCTCTGAAGCGCCGTCTCGTCGGTGCAAAAGCACCACGTCAATTGCAGAATTTCCTCGATCAGCACTTACCGGCCTTAGAGACGCCTGCTTCTGCCGCTGGGGGGAAAAGGCGCGCCGAGCGCGTGCGGGGGCAGATGCTTGAGCCCTTCTTGCGCGGGCACGACGCCAGTTTGCTCTCAGAGACTGCGCGCGTTGAGTGGGGGGATAATTCAAACGGGCAAGGGCTATCGCATTTGCAAATTGCGCTACGAGGGGTATCCCGGCATGTGGGTGCCGGCCCTGTTCTACGAGCCGACGCGGCTGCGCGGTCAGGTGCCCGCCGTGCTCCATTCCAACGGCCATCACATCGGTGGCAAGGCGGTCGACTACAAACAGGCGCGCTGTATTAATTTGGCCAAGCGCGGGGTATTGGCGCTCAATGTGGAATTTATCGGCATGGGCGAGTTGTGCGCTGATGCCGATCACAACCGCCTTGCTTTGCTGGACCTGTGCGGCGTTGCGGGCATCGGCGTGTTCTACCTATTGATGAAGCGCGGTCTCGACGTGCTCTTGTCGCACCCGCGCGCCGACCCTGCACGCACGGCAATGACCGGGCTTTCGGGCGGTGGTTGGCAGACGGCGATTTGGAGCAATGTCCGACGGATATGGCGACGGTTGCAGATTACGACGTACTAACGGCGCTTTATGCGCCAAGGCCTGCGCTGCTGGTATACAATCGTTTTGACGACTGTTGTTTTCAGACCAAGCGCGCGCGCCGTTCCATCTACCAGTCGGCTAAGAAGGTCTACGAACCGTTGGGAGCCAAGGAGAATATTGCTCTCTACGACAACGAAGATCCGGGCACGCATAATTACGAAGTAGACAATCGTCGTCAGTTCTACCGCTTTCTCAACGAACACTTTGGGCTCGACTCACCGCAAGACGATCTGCCGTGGAAAGACGAACTCTACAGCGAAGCCGAATTGACCGTGGGATTGCCGGCGGATAATGCCACGCTCTATTCGCTGGCGCAGGATGCTTTGAAGAACGTGCGCGCAAGAGATAAGGTGCAACACTCGGCGCTTGCCGCACGCCGCCAACTGGCCGCATCAGATGCTGGTCTCTACGGCGGGGCAGCGGCCGTTGGGTTTGCGGGTCGGGCATTTATTGGCGCTTTTAGAATGGCTCGACGGCAAGTTTGGCGCGCCCAAGATCGTTGCGCGCGGGGAACTCGTGTCCATTGTAGCACTCGTGGCGTGTGCGCTAAAACCCGCTGCCGCCAGTGCGTTACAGACGCATAACCTGCTCGACTCGCTGGCGCGTTTGATCGAATGGCCCAAAGCCTACGCCGACTCGCCGTCGCTGTTTTGTTTTGGGCTGCTGGAGCAATTCGATATTGTGGATCTGATTGAAATGTCGGCGCCGCTACCGCTTAGCGATAGCAATTTTCGCGGGCCGCTGCGCCCGTATCGCTGATGCTTATAATCGGTCCGCTCTTTATTGCCGCGACCTTTGCACTCAATGCGCTCAAGGTCGAGCCGTTTGCCACCTATTTCTATCTCTTTGCTTGGTGCGGGCTCATCTTCTCATTTGATCAGATGATTCGCGTGCGCGAAGGATGTTCGCTCATCGCGCGCTGTGGCGTTCGTGGTTTTTTCCTGCTGTTGCTGTGGTCGGCGGCCTTCTGGTAT
The DNA here is from genome assembly GCA_047616505.1 of Planctomycetota bacterium. Taxonomy (GTDB): domain Bacteria; phylum Latescibacterota; class UBA2968; order UBA8231; family UBA8231. The sequence goes on along the minus strand of JBLHGI010000140.1, from coordinate 198 downwards.
TTCTTCGAACTCGTCAACTTCCGTTTGCAAAACTGGTACTATGTTTTTGTCGAAGACGACGAGGCGCTGCGCAGCTTTTTTAGCATGCTTTCCTTTGCCACGGTATTTTCGGGAATTTTCTGGATAGAGCACTATCTGGCTTTGCGCGGTGTGGGGGCGGGGGGCCAGTGGAAGGAGTGGCACTTTTCGGTGCGCGAC
>JBLHGI010000139.1:0-14664 GCA_047616505.1 Planctomycetota bacterium | reverse complement strand
AGCGGGTGGTATTAGTCATCGTGGCTCCTGTGTTGGATGGTATGTTCCGCTATAGTTTGGATAGGGAAGGAGGTAGCGTCAAGATAAAGGTAGCGTCGAGATCGGTGACGAGATCAGCTCAGCCTTTGACGGCACCGCTGGTCAGACCGCGTGTAAAAAAGCGTTGGGTAAAAAGAAAGAACAGTATGGTTGGCACTAGGGCGATAACGGCGGCGGCAGAAATATAGCGCCAGTTGACGCCGAAGACGCCTTGTAAACTGGCTAGGCCCAATTGTAGAGTGTAGAGCTCGCGGCTTTTGAGAATGACTAAGGGCCAGAGGAAATCGTTCCACTGCGCCACAAAAGTGAAGGCTGCCAAGGTGGCTAGGGCTGGTTTGATCAGCGGCAGCATAATGCGGGCATAAATCTGCCAGTCGCCACAGCCATCGATGCGGGCGGCATCTTCTAACTCTTTGGGGATGGTGGAAAAGGCTTGGCGCAGGAGGAAGATGCCAAAAGCGTTGACGGCTACGGGCAGGATAACGCCGGCATACGAATCGACTAAACCCAATTTGAGCGTGACGATAAAGAGCGGTATCAGCAGCACCTGGAAGGGAACCATCGTCGTGGCGAGTACGGCGTAGAGTATGGCTTGGCGGCCGGCAAAACGCATGCGCGCTAGTGCATAGCCGGTCAGCGAGCACAGTAATAGGTTGAGTAAGACCGTCGTAATGGCGATGAAAAACGTGTTGAATATATAGAGGCCAAAGGGTAAGATGTCCCAGGCTTTGGCGAAATTTCCCCACACGATCGGATCGGGTATCCACTGCGGCGGGTAGGCAAAGAGGTCGGCTGACTCGGCCTTGAGCGCGGTGGACAAAAGCCAGGCGAAGGGGGCGAGAAGCACGGCGCCTACCAAGAGCAATAGGACGTAGAGTGCGATGCGCTGGGTAGTGGAATACTCCATCTCAGTTAGTCTCCTGCGCGTCGCCGCCGGCTAGGCGGAAGTTTAAATAGGAGAAGAAGGAGATCACGACTAATAAGAGCAGAGAAACAGCCGCTGCGTACCCCACTTCTAAATACTTAAAACCCAAGGTGTAGATATAGTAGGCCAGTAGGTTGGTGCGGTGGAACGGACCGCCTCCCGTCATCACATAGACCTCGCCGAAGGTGCGCAATGCGGCAATGGTTGCAATGATACAGACGACCAGCGTGTAGGGGCGGATCGTGGGTATCGTTATATGGCGGATGACGTGCCAGCGATTGGCGCCGTCTACACGGGCGGCCTCTTCTAATTCTTTGGGGATGCCCTGAAGGCCGGCCAGATAAATGATCATATAGTAGGGCGCGGCCTTCCAGATGGTAACTAACGCGACGGAGAATAGAGCGATGGCGGGTTCGCTGAGCCAGGCCGTTTGTGTTTCGATGCCAAAGAACTGGGCTAGGACCGCGGGGACACCGCGCGTATCGGCTAACCAAGAGGGGCCGACGATGCCGAAATTGCGCAGTAGGGCGTTGAGTAGGCCATCGGAGTTATAGATCCATTTCCAGACGATGCCGGCTACGACGATGGAGGTGACAACGGGGATATAATAGAAGGTGCGAAAGAGGCGGATGCCGGGCAGTGTGTTGTTGACGAGTAGGGCCAGTAAAAAGGAGAGAACGATGAGTGCCGGCACCACCATGAGGGCATAGAGCAGCGTGTTGGCCAGCACGCGCCAGAACAATTCGTCGCTAAATGCGCGGCGAAAATTATCCAAACCTATGAACTGAGCTGGGTCGAAAAGGTTATAGCTATGCAGGCTTAGCCAAAAGGTATCTAGTAGTGGATAGGCAAAGAAAACGGATAACATGAGCAGGCCGGGGGCCATAAATAAGTAGGGGGTGTGGCGCGCGTGCACTTAAGAGCCTCCGGAGGTGTTTATTGGTGTTCGAGAAGTTGGTTCCACTTCTTTTCTACGCGGGCGAGCGCCTCTTGGGCGCTCTGCTGGCCGGCCATGGCTTTGGAGAACTCTTCGTAGAGTATGTCCTCCATGCGGCTCCAACCTTTGACGTCGGGTGGTGCTAAGACAAAAGAGTCTTTGAGGTCGGTGGCCGAGAACTGGTTGGCGCGATCGGCTAAGGTTTTGGGCTCGCGGCGAAAATAGGGATCGTTGGCAGCCTCTTTGGTCGAGGGCAGAATGGCGACTTGGCGGCAGAATTCGAGCTGGTTGACATCGTTGGTAATAAAGAGGCCAAAGTCCACGGCTTCTTTTATATGAGGCGACATGCGCGGTACGACTAGGGCTTGGTTGGTCGCTGGCACTAGGCCTGCTACACCGCGCGGCTGCGCGGCTGCCACCGCCTTATCGGCAAAAGATGGGTCGAAATAGCGGGTGATCCAGCCGCCGGAAAAAGGCAGCATAGCGGCGCGTCCTTCGATAAACCAGTTGACATCATCGCGATGAGAGGAGGCGAGGGCTTCTGGGGGCAGGGTGCCGTTTTGATAGGCGTCGATCCACTTCTGTAACACGGCGTGTGCGGCCGGGGTGTTGATGGTGGTACGGCGATAGTCTGTATCGAAGAGCGGCCAGACTCCATCCAGGCGCAGCAGGGCCCAGGCTGGGGCACCTAGCGAAGGGTGTAAGCGCCAGGAGATGCCGTATTTGCCGGTTTTTTCGTGTATGACCCGGCCCATCTCCAACATTTCGTCGATGCTCTGTGGCGGTTGGTTGGGGTCGAGGCCGGCCGCTGTAAAGAGCGCGCTATTATACCACATCATATAAACGCCGGCATACCAGGGTATAACGTAGTTGCGGCCCTGGTAATAGCCGACGCCGTGCCAGAAGTTTTCTAGTCGTTTAGTCTTTTCAATATCGCTGACAAGAGAGTCCATATCGGCTAGGACGCCAAATTGCAAGAAGCGCGGGAGGTCGTAGATATTGACCAAATCAGGGGGTGCTTTCCCCACGAGCGCGGCGAGAAATTTTTCGGCCACCTCGGCGCCGCTAACGTCGACCCACTTTATCTTTATACCGGGATGCTCGCTCTCGTAGGTGGCTATCATGCCGTTTATATAGTCGGCAAAGGCATCGCCTAAAGCGATCGTCCAAAACTCGATAGTAATAGTATTCTTCTGGTCTTGCGAGGCCGAATTGCAGGAGCACAATGCGGCGCAGACGAGGAAAAATAGCAGAAGGTACTTCGCTGTCATCGGTCTTTTTCTTACAGCCACTTTGTCTCGCCGAGGTCTTCGCGGCCTCCGGTTGCCGTATCTACGAGCGCAACGAAGGGCTTTGTTGAGGGTACGTGATGTGCAGGCGAATATACTAGCTCTGCTGAGCGAAGGCCAAGGCATTTTGAAAGAGCTTGAGCCAAGGGCCTTCTTCGCCAATCCATGCGTCGGGTCTATACGATAATTGCACATTGCGGAAGACGCGTTCGGGGTGTGGCATCATGATGGTGGCGCGGCCGTCGGTCGAGCACAGGCCGGTGATGCCTTTGGGGGATCCGTTGGGGTTGAAGGGGTAGCGGTCCGTCGTCGCCCCGTAATTGTCGACGTAGCGCAACGACAGCTGCTGTTCTCTTTGCAATGTATCGAGCGTTCCCGCTGCAAATTCGGCGCGCCCTTCGCCGTGCGCTACGGCAATGGGCAGTCGCGATCCCTGCATACCGTCCAATAAGACCGAGCGACTCTCCGTTATTTCTACGGTGCATAGGCGGGCTTCGAATTGTTCGGAGCGATTGCGCAGGAAGCGCGGCCAGTGCTCGGCTCCGGGGATCAGGTCTTTGAGATGTGAGAGCATTTGGCAACCGTTGCAAACGCCCAAGCTGAAGGTGTCTGGCCGATTAAAGAAGCGGACGAACTGTTCGCGCAACTTTTCGTTAAAGAGCACCGAGCGCGCCCAGCCGGCGCCGGCGCCGAGCACGTCGCCATAGCTGAAACCACCGCAGGCGACTAAACCGTGAAAGTCTGTCAGGGTTGCTCGTCCTTCGATCAGGTCGGTCATCGTCAGGTCGACGGCGTCAAAACCGGCGGCATCGAAGGCGGCGGCCATTTCCACCTGGCCGTTGACGCCTTGTTCGCGCAGTGCGGCCAGACGCGGGCGAGTGCCGGTGTTAATATGCGCTTTTTCTATGGTAAAACTGCGCTCGAAGTTAAGGCCGGGGTCGCGGGCGTCGACGATGGCTTCGTATTCCTCGCGGGCGCAGTCCGGATTGTCGCGCTGTGCCTGCATCCGATAGGTCAACTCGGCCCAAGCTGCGTGTAGGGCGATCGTTGAGGCGCGATAGAGTTCGTCGTTATGGTGGTGAATGACGAGCTCGTTGTCGGTATTGGGGCGGCCAATCGCATGGCTTAATTCGCTCAGGTCGTGTGTTTGCAAAATCTGCTCGACTTGAGCTGTATCTCCTGCGCGATGCTGGATGACTACGCCGACTTCCTCGCAAAAGAGCGCGGACAGCGCATTGTCGCCCAACGCTGAAATGTCGAGGTCGATGCCGCAGCGACCGGCAAAGGCCATTTCGGCAACGGTGCTAAAAAGACCACCGTCGGAACGATCGTGATAGGCTAAAATGAGCTGTTGCGCGTGTAGCTCTTGCAGTGCGTCGTAGAGATGGCGCAGGTCGTTGACGTCGACGTCGGGGCCGTTGTTGCCAGTCTGGTTGTAGACCTGGGCTAAGCAGGAGGCGCCGAGGCGGTTGAGTCCTCGGCCCAAGTCGATAAGCAGCAGGGGTGCGTCGGCATCGGCTATGAGCTGAGGGGTGGCCACTCGGCGCGCGTCTTCGACGGGGGCAAAGGCGGATACGACCAGGCTCATGGGCGCGACGATTTTGTGGTCTTGGCTCTGGCTGTCCTGCCAGACGGCGCGCATGGAGAGGCTGTCCTTGCCGACGGGAATAGAGACGCCTAACTGCGGGCAGAATTCCATGCCGACGCTGTGCACGGTGTCAAAGAGGTTGGCGTCTTCGCCCTCCTCGCCGCAGGCGCACATCCAGTTGCCGGATAGTTTGATATGGTGAATCGGGCCAATATGGGCCGCCGCGATATTGGTAATGGCCTCGGCTACGGCCATGCGCCCGGAGGCGGGGGCGTCGATGACGGCGAGCGGCGTGCGCTCGCCCATGGCCATCGCCGATCCGGTATAGCCTCTAAATGAATGCGTCGTCAGGGCCACGTCGGAGACCGGTACTTGGTAGGGGCCGACGAGTTGGTCGCGGGCGATGAGGCCGGTGACGGTGCGGTCGGCGATGGTGATGAGAAAGGTCTTGGCAGCTACGGCCGGAAAGCGCAGAACGCGTTCGGTGGCCTCGGTGATGGAGACGCCCTCAAGGTCGAGGGCGGGCAGCGTGGGCGTTAGGCGTTCGACGTTGCGCAACATGCCCGGCGGGTTGCCCAAGAATACTTCGAGATCGATCTCGGGAATGGGGTCCTCGCCTAAGAGCGAGTCGGCCAAGGTCAGTTTTTGGTCGCCGCTGATTTCGCCAACGGTGGCGTAGAGACAGCGCTCGCGTTTGGCCATTTCTTCGAAGCGGTCCAATTCGTTGCGGCCAACGACGAGTACGTAGCGTTCTTGTGCTTCGTTGCACCAGACCTGCATGGGGCTCATCGAAGGATCGTCGTTATGAATGGCGCGCAGTTGGAAACGGGCGCCCGTCTCCTCGACGAGTTCGGGGCAGGCATTGGACAGGCCGCCGGCGCCGACATCGTGAATGCTCAGAATTGGATTGTCGCTGCCGAGGGCGATACAGCGGTTGATCAACTCCTGGCAGCGGCGCTCCATTTCGGGGTTTTCACGCTGCACGGAAGCGAAGTCGAGGTCTTCTTGATTCGAGCCTGTGTCCATGCTAGAGGCGGCGCCACCGCCTAGGCCGATGAGCATGGCCGGGCCGCCGAGTTGGATGACGTAGTCGCCCTCTTGCGGCGTCTTTTTCTCTACGTGTACATCGTCGATCAGGCCGATGCCACCGGCGACCATGATGGGCTTGTGGTAGCCGCGGTAGCGCGCTTGGGCCATGTCCTCATAGGTGCGGAAAAGGCCGAGTATATTGGGGCGACCAAACTCGTTGCCGAAAGCAGCGCCGCCGATGGGGCCTTCCGTCATGATCTCCAGTGGAGTCGCTAGGCGTGCGGGGAATTCGGCGTGCGCCTTTTCCCATGGTTGTGCAAAGTCGGGCAGGCGCAGATGTGAGGTGAAGAAGGCATTCAGGCCAGCCTGCGGTGTGCCGCCGGTGCCGGCAGCCCCTTCGTCGCGAATCTCACCGCCGACGCCGGTCGATGCACCGGGATAGGGCGATATGGCGGTGGGGTGGTTATGGGTTTCGACCTTTATGAGCACGTGCGTCTGTTCGTCGCGGTAGCCGTAGCTGTGCTGTGCCGAGCCATCGGGACGAAAAACGGGCACGCGATAGCCCTGCAGGATACCGCTATTGTCGGAGTAGGCTTTGACCGTGCCTTCGGGATGTGTCTTATGCGTGTGGCGAATCATGTCGAAGAGCGAATGCGTTTGCGCTTGGCCGTCGACAATCCATTCGGCGTTGAAGATCTTGTGGCGGCAATGCTCCGAGTTGACGACGGAAAACATCATGAGTTCGACGTCGGTCGGGTTGCGCTGTTCTTTGCCATAGGCGCTGAGGAAATAATCCATCTCTTCGTCGGAGAGCGCTAGGCCCATTGCGGTATTGGCTCTTTCCAACGCTATGCGTCCCTCGCTGAGGACGGGAATATGCACCAAGGGGCGAGGGGCGACTTGGGCAAAGAGTGCTTCTATATCGGTGATGGGCGCTTCGATCATGCGGTCGTGCAAGAGCGGAGCCAGTGGGGCTAGCTGTTCAGGGGGGGGGGTGGGTTCGCCGACAAAAGTGTAGACGATGCCGCGCTCAACTCGGTCGACTGCGGCGAAACCACAGTTGCGCAAGATGTCGGTTGCCTTGCTCGACCACGGCGAGATCGTGCCGGGGCGCGGGCAGACGCAGAGCTGGTCTGGACGCAGTTGCTGTGCCTCGTCCTGAGCACCGAGGATGTGCTGTAGCTGCACGCGCTCGTCTGACGTCAGTTCGTGGCGCAGATGGGCTATAAAAATGTAGTGTGTCTCGATATCGACCAAGCTTGACAAGTGTTGGCGACAGCGTTCGAGTAGGGGCATCCGACGAAAATCGGAAAGGGCCTTTTCTCCGCGAAAGACGATCAGCATGGTTTTGTCCGGTGCAAAGTGTGGTCGGTGAGGGCGATCTATGGGACACTGGCTAATTTAGGACAGATTCTCCGATACTCAAGGACGGGGCGATTAAAAATGGCAATGGCCTTTATAAGCGCGGCAAATACGGGCGTCAGATGTGCAAAAATCCTTTACCTAAGTCTTTTAAAACCTATATTCTTAGAAAGTTTTAGCATCTGCGCTCATACCGCAAAAAGGAATGTTTATGTCCTCCTTCGATTCTCATAGCGAAAACGCCGGATTCGTCGACGAATTATACGTGCAGTATTTGCGCGACCCCGCGTCCGTCGACGCGGAGTGGCGCGCTTTTTTTAAAGGGTTCGAATTCGGTTTTGTTCGTTCTGAAACACAAGATTCGGTTGGCGAAGAGGCTGGAATGTCAGCGGATGAAGCGCCTGATCGCCGCCATCGGCAGCACACGGATCGCGGCGTTTTTGCACTGGTGCAAGCTTATCGCACGCTGGGCCACTTTATTGCCAAACTCGATCCACTTGGACATAATCGCGAGAGCATTCCCCTACTCGAGTTGTCGGAATTTGGCCTGAGTGAAGAGGACCTAGAAAAGGGGGTCGGCAACAGCGGCTTTCTTGGCGATACGGATGGATCGCTTAAAGGCTTGCTCAACAAGCTCAAAACGACCTATTGCTGCAGCATCGGCGTCGAGTATATGGATATCCCAGACAAGGAACAGCGCGCTTGGTTACAGGAGCGCATCGAGCCATGTCTCAACCGTCCGAAACTCGACGACGAAGAGGTCAAGCGCGTGCTCGCGCGTTTGACCGAGGCCGAGGAGTTCGAGCAGTTTCTGCACACCCGCTTTATCGGACAGAAGCGTTTTTCCTTAGAAGGAGGCGAGTCGCTACTGCCGTTATTGGATACGTTGGTCGAAGTAGGCGCGGCACAGGAAGTAGACGAATTCGTCATTGGCATGGCTCATCGCGGGCGCTGGAACGTTTTGGCGCAATTTTTGCACAAGCCCTATGAGCACGTGTTAAGCGAGTTTGAGGGAGCGGCTGATGCCGGGCGTGGCGATACCGAGGGCGATGTGAAGTATCATATGGGATATTCCTATGATCACGTGACCTCGGATGGACGCAAAGTGCATCTTTCGCTCAGCTTTAACCCCAGCCACTTGGAATTGGTCGACCCAGTAATTGAGGGCATCGTCTACGCCAAACAGGCCTACTTACGCGACGACGAAGGTGCGCGCGTCGTGCCTGTTTTAATTCACGGCGAAGCGGCTTTTACCGGGCAGGGCATCGTTGCAGAGACGCTCAATCTGTCCGAATTAGAAGGGTATGGCACGGGGGGGACGATCCACATAATTATCAATAACCAGTTGGGCTATACGGCAACGCCCAAGGAGACGCGGTTTTCGCCCTATCCGACGGATGTGGCCAAACAGATTCAGGCACCAGTATTTCACGTCAACGCCGACGATCCGGAGGCGGTGGTGCAGGCGGCGCACGTGGCGATGGAATTTCGTCAGCGCTTCAAAGTCGATGTGATCATCGACCTGTGGTGTTATCGCCGTCACGGTCATAACGAGGCCGATGATGCGACGGTGACGCAGCCTTTGATGTATCAGCAGATCGCCAAGCACCCGTCGATCCTACATCTCTACTCTTTCCAACTCATCGCCCAGGGGCGCATTAGTCAGGAGCAGGTTGACGATATGCGTGGGAGGGTCAGAAGCCGTCTCGACGAGGCTCAGGAAATTGCTAAGCGCTTACAAGTAGCACCGCGCACGGCTTCATTTGGCGGCGTTTGGCAGGGGTTGAGTTGGGCGACAGAAGATTGGAGCGCGCATACGGCGGTCGAGGCCAAGAAGCTAAAGCGCATTGCCGAGTTGGCGACGCAGGCCCCCGAAGGTTTTGCTCTGCATCGCACCGTGCAGCGTATTATCAAAGCGCGGCGCGAAATGGCCGCTGGTAAAGAGTCGCTCGATTGGGGTTGTGCCGAGATGCTGGCACTTGGTTCGCTGGCGATGGATGGCGTGCCGGTGCGCTTGGCCGGCCAGGACAGCCAGCGCGGTACTTTTGCCCATCGCCACGCCGCATGGCACGATATAAAGACGGGTGAGGTCTATGTGCCGTTGGCTAATATGTCGAAAGACCAGGCGGAGTTTGTAGTGCTCAATACCATGCTGTCCGAGCTGGCGGTTCTCGGCTTCGAGTATGGAATTAGTTCGGCAGACCCGCGTCGTTTGGTGCTGTGGGAAGCGCAGTTTGGCGACTTCGTCAACGGTGCACAGATGATTATTGACCAGTTTATTAGTAGTGCCGAGGCCAAGTGGCAGCGAATGTGTGGTTTGGTGATGCTTTTGCCGCACGGTTCGGAGGGCATGGGACCAGAGCATTCGAGCGCGCGCTTAGAGCGTTTCTTACAGATGTGTGCCAAGAACAATATGCAGGTGGCTTATCCGACGACCCCGGCGCAACTCTTTCACATTTTGCGTCGGCAAATGATGCGCAACTTTCGCAAACCGCTGGTGCTGATGACGCCCAAGAGTCTGCTGCGGCACAAGCTTTGTACTTCGCCGCTTGTCGATCTTGCCGAGGGGGGGTTTCAGAGAGTCATAGACGATGGCGAAATAGAGGCGGCCGATAGGGTGCGTCGCGTGGTGTTGTGCAGTGGTAAGGTCTATTACGATTTGCTGGAGGAGCGTCGGTCCGGTGTGGAGGCCGAACTGGGTATTGCCCTAGTTCGAGTAGAGGAGTTATATCCGTTTCCGACAGAGGAATTGTGCGCAATTTTCTCGCGCTATGCCAAAGTTGAACAGGTTTTTTGGGTGCAGGAAGAGGCGCAGAATATGGGCGCTTGGACCTTTGTGCGTCCTTATTTGGATGAAATTATGCCCGAAGGTTGTGAGCTGTGTTACGTGGGACGAGACGAGGCGGCCAGCCCGGCGACGGGGTCACATCACGTGCATCAGGCCGAGCAGCACGAGATCGTCGAACAGGCACTGGACCTGCGCACGCGCGAGGTTGTATTGTCGACGGTTAGGCGCAACGGTCGGGATGGTGTAGCGGATAAAGAGCAAATATCCGGGCGCATATAAAGGCATAAGAGAGGAACAAAATGGCAGTGGACGTAGAAATACCTGGGATGGGTGAATCGATTAGTGAAGTCATTCTGATCGAGTGGTTAAAACAAGATGGCGATTACGTGGAACGCGACGAGCCGATCTGCGTGTTAGAGACGGACAAGGCCAATGTCGATTTACCATCGCCGCTTGCCGGAGTGCTCAAACATGCGCAAGAGATCGATTCGACGCTGGATATCGGGGCGGTGATCGCACAGATTGTGGAAGGGGAAAAGCCCGCTGAGAGCGCGGCTCCCGTCGTAGAGGAAAGCCGTGCTGAGGTCGAAGTTGCCGCCACAGAAGATGTGCCGGTGCTAGGGGAAGAAAAATTGCTGAGTCCTGCGGCTCGACGCCTAGTGGAAGAACATGGCGTCGATGCGGCGAAAATAGAGGGCACGGGTAAAGGTGGGCGGGTGACCAAGGAAGATGTGCTGAGTTTTGTCGAGGCTTCCTCAGCGAACAAAGAGGCAAAGGAGGCAGTCCCTGTTGCACCACCGAGAGTTGAGCCGCAGAAAGAGACGTTGAAGGAAAAGGTGCTACCTGCGGTGGACGGCGATGGACAGCGCCGAGAGCCGATGAGTCGGATGCGCCAGCGCATTGCCCAACATTTGGTCGCAGCTCAGCACAACGCGGCCATGCTGACGACGTTTAACGAAATTGACTTGAGCGCCGTGATCGAACTGCGCTCGCGCTACAAAGAGCGCTTTATCGAAGTGCACGGCGTGTCGCTGGGTTTTATGTCGTTTTTTTCGCGTGCGGCCGTCTTGGCGCTGCGCGAGTTTCCGGCAGTTAATGCGCGGATAGACGCGACGGATATCGTCTACAACGACTATGTGAATCTGGGTATTGCCGTGAGCACGGAACGCGGGCTGCTGGTGCCGGTGCTGCACCGCGCCGAACAGATGTCGATGGCCCAGGTCGAGGCTGAGATCAAGCGTTTGGCCCTGGGCGCCCGCGACAATAAGCTGGCGATGGACGAGTTGAGCGGCGGCACGTTTACCATTACTAATGGCGGTGTTTTTGGTTCGCTGCTTTCGACGCCCATTATCAATGCACCACAGAGCGGCATCTTGGGCATGCACGCGATACAGCAGCGGCCGGTAGCCGTCGATGGAGAGGTTGTAATTCGCCCGATGATGTATGTCGCTCTTTCGTATGACCACCGCATTATCGACGGACAGCAGTCAGTGAAATTTTTGGTGCGACTCAAGCAATTGGTGGAAGATCCGGCGCGCCTTATGCTGGAAGTGTGAAAGGGGAACTCTTTTCGTGAGTAATAATTCATTTGATTTGGTGGTTATTGGTGCCGGGCCGGGGGGGTATGTGGCTGCGGCTAGGGCGAGTGAACTCGGTATGAGTGTGGCCTGTATCGACAAGAACTATCTCGGCGGCACGTGTTTGAACGTGGGCTGTATTCCAAGCAAGGCGCTTTTGGAGTCGAGTGAACTCTACTATCGCTCCAAGAAGGGGTTGGAACAGCACGGGATAACGCTGGGCGAGATCGGCCTCGACTTGACGGCGATGATGGCGCGCAAGGAAAAGATCGTCGGCAATATGACCAAGGGAATTGAGGCCCTATTCAAGGGGCATAGCGTGGCTTCTTTCGCGGGGACTGGTCGCTTGTTGGGCGATGGAAAAGTCGAGGTTGCCGGGGCCGATGGAAAACAAGTGCTGGAGGCCCAAAATGTGCTTTTAGCCACGGGCAGCACGCCCGTGCAATTGCCTGCCTTGCCCTTTGATGGAGCGCATATTATCAGCTCGACCGAGGCATTGGAACTGAAAGAGGTGCCCCATCGCATGGTGGTCATTGGTGCCGGAGCTATTGGTTTGGAGATGGGCTCGGTGTGGAGCCGCTTGGGTGCCGAAGTATTGGTTGTGGAGTTTATGGAGCAGATCTTACCGGGCATGGAGCGAGAATTAGCAGACCAATTACAGCGTCTGCTCAAGCGCCAAGGTATGGACTTTAAACTGCAAACGAGTGCACGGGGGTTTGCTATTAAAAAAGGGCGAGTTGAGCTGCAACTCGCAGCCGATGGCAAAGAGAGTGCGGAGATGTGCGATGTAGTACTCGTGGCCGTGGGCCGGCGGCCCGTCGTAGAGGGCTTAGGGTTGGAAGAGGGAGGGGTGGAACTCGACGAGCGCGGACGCATAAAAATTGACGCGCACGGTCGCACGAGCGCAGAGGGCGTATGGGCTATCGGCGATTTAGTGCCGGGACCGATGCTGGCGCATAAGGCGGAAGCCGAAGGGGTCGCTGCTGTGGAGCGGATGGTGGGCAAAGCGGGGCAAGTAAACTACGAGGCGATTCCGGGCGTAGTCTATACACACCCAGAGTTGGCGACGGTTGGTCTGAGTGAGGAGATGGCCAAAGAGCAGGGGCGCGAAGTTTCTATTGGCAAATATCAGTTTCGCGCCAATGCGCGCGCCCACTGCATGGACGAGATCGATGGGCTGGTCAAGATTGTCGCCGACGCCAAGACGGACCGGCTATTGGGAATGCATATTCTCGGGGCGCAGGCGTCTAATTTGATTGCCGAGGGGGTGCTGGCGCTGGAATTTGGCGCCAGTGCGGAAGATGTGGCGCGCACGGTGCACGCGCACCCAGCTCTGTCGGAAGTAGTCAAAGAGGCCGCTTGGGCCGTGGGTGAATAAGAGCGCTATTTGATGGACGCGCCCTCTCCACTCGCGGCCAAACGGCTTGTTATCGATACGTGGGAAATGCTCTGATTCACGAGGAATGGACTGCTTCTTGACAAGTGCGGGGGTGCGTTATAGGGCCATGCATCATCACCATATGATGTGGGTCCTTGCTGCGTCTGCTCTTGCGTGAGTTAAAGAGAAGATCAATGCAGTTTGGGCCCGGGAGCGAAAAGCTTCCGGGTTTTTTGTTGTCATTTGAGAAGGGGACACCATGGAGAGAAAATCGCTGCACCGCGCGCACCATTTGTTTTATCATCGACGAATGTCGTACAGGGCCTGGTCTGTGTTTGCACGAATGCGTTAGACGTATTCACGAAAAACGACACACCCACTAGGCCCGGAAGCGATAGCGCTTGCGGGTTTTTTCTTTGCGGAGATGGAAATGAACAAAACATATGTGACGACTTCGATACCGTATGTAAATGGTGCGCCACACGTTGGTTTTGCCTTAGAGTTGGTGCAGGCCGACGCGATTACGCGTTATAAGAGGCTGCTGGGAGAAGAGGTGCGCCTGCAGACGGGTGCGGACGAAAATGCCTATAAGAACGTGCTTTCGGCACGCGAGGCCGGGGTCGATACGGCGGCCTTTGTCGAAGGCAATAGCGAGGTTTTTCGTAGGTTAAGTGCTGCATTGAACGTGCAGATAGACGATTTTTTACGCACGACAGAAGATCGCCACGCACGTGGAGTGCAGGTGCTGTGGCAGCAGCTAAAGAGTGGGGATCTCTACCAGAAAGAATACAGCGGCCTCTACTGCACGGGATGTGAAGACTTTTATCTCGAGCGCGATCTCGTTGCTGGGCTATGCCCAGACCACGGCACGCGGCCCGTTGCCGTAAAGGAGCAAAACTAATTTTTCCGTCTGTCAAAATACCAGGCCCAACTAGAGCAGTTGTTGCTATTGCGGCAGATTGAGGTCGTGCCGGCAGCGCGGCGAAACGAAGTGCTGCGCTTTGTACAGGGAGGGTTGCAGGATATCAGCATTTCGCGCAGTGCCCAGCGCTTGGATGGGTGGGGTATTGCGGTGCCGGGCGATAAAGACCAGCATATTTACGTGTGGATTGATGCGCTGATCAATTACCTGAGTGGTTTGGGCTTTGGTGCAGGGGAACTGTGGCGCACGTGGTGGAATGACGATGTGCGCAAGATACACGTCATAGGCAAGAATGTTTGGAAGTTCCATGCCGTTTATTGGCCGGCGTTGCTCTTGTCGGCTGGGCTAACGTTGCCCGATGAGATTGTGGTCCACGGTTTTCTGACGGAGAATGGGGAAAAGATCAGCAAGTCGCGCGGGCGCACGGTGGATCCCTTTGCACTGGTTGATCAATTCGGCGCGGATGCGCTGCGCTATTATTTATTGCGCGGCGTACCTTCTTTGAGCGATGGCAATTTTTCTACGCAGTGTTTGCAGGCCCTCTACAACGCCGACTTGGCCAATGGTTTGGGGAATTTAGTGAGTCGCCTTACGACGCTGGCTGAACGCGCAGGTTGCGATCCGTTGTCCCCATTGGATACCGGCGAAAGGCTGCGAGGTTACGTCGAGGCGTTGGATGCGTACGCCTTTGACCGCGCCCTGGGGATCCTGTGGTCGGAGGTGGCGCGACTGAATCGCGCCATCGAAGAGGCCAAGCCGTGGGGAAAACTACAAAGGGGAGAACGAATCAGTTCTGTAGTCACCGTTTGGTTGCGAGATCTATACGGGCT
>JBLHGI010000138.1:0-14827 GCA_047616505.1 Planctomycetota bacterium | reverse complement strand
TCAACTATCGGGCCTGCGCGGCAAACGCATCGCCTTTAACAAATGCCTCGTCGAATCCAATTGGGGCCGCGACTCGCGCTACGGCGATCTGTCCTTTGATCATTTGGCAGATGTCGCCGAATTGGATCCGAGCAAAAACCACCTCTTAGACGTGCGAGTGCGCGTAAAAATGCTCATCGACGAAATAATAGAATCGCCCGCTATGTCCTTTGTCTGCTTCGCGCATTGGGGCATCTACAGCGAGCTATTCAACTGCTTCTTCGGCATACAAGGCACCATGGCAACGCGCGCCCTGCACGAAAACACCGCCGTGTCCGAACTCAGCATAGAAGAAGACGGAACACGCCAACTCGTCTACTGGAACGACCACACCCACGTGCCCGGCATCGCATCGTAGAGAGCAGCCATTAGGTCCCTTTCCGCGCCTTCTTCTTGGCTAGGAAGCGCTCGTTGCTCACAAACTCGTATCTCAGCCCGTCTGGGTCGGCAAAGAAGGCAATATGGTTAAAACAACCCACTCTGCCCCGTACAAAGCGCTGCTCACCGAGTGCCTTGTCGGCCTGGATGATGCTGATCTCGTGCGGCGTGTCCAACTCCCAGCGTTTCCAATCTTCCCCCGATTCGCGGCGGTCGTCTAGGTCATAACCAAGGTCTCTAAATACCGCGTCGTAAAAAGGCGAAGACCGCTTCATATCCGACACATTGATATTCATATGATGCAACAACCCTCGGTGCGTGCTCATCTGCTCTACTCCCCTATTAGTGATCCACCTCAAATCTGCGCAATTCATTAATGCTATACATTTGAGCAGCTGTCAAATCACCCCTCTCAGTTTGAGGTCGAGAGCGTGTTGTGCACAAGGGGGAGCACAGAATTACTTTCTGCACCGCGTGCTGCGCCATTGGGGCGAGGGAGAAAAATGCGCGCGCGATGTATCTAATGGTCACCAGCAACAACGAGGCAGCTATCTCGTTTTACGAGAGCCTGAGGTTCGAAAAGACCGGCCATACCGAGCCCTATCCCAACGATCCGGCATTGATTGAATACGAGATGATCTTAACGCTGTAACTCACCTAAAGTTCGCGTCCACACTACTCACGTAAAACGAGAGGGTTTGTGCACAAGCCATCAACCGCTAATTGCTTAGTCGCGCTGCTATTCTTTTGTACGGCTGCTTTTGCTGCAGACCCGTTAGCACGGGCCGATAGTCTCTACGCACTGCGCGCCCAAGGCGCCATCGGCGACCGCGCCCAGCGCCAACCCGCCATCGCCGCCATTGCCGCCTATAGAGAAGCCGTAGCAGCGAACCCCGATCGCATCGACGCCCATTGGAAACTACTGCGCGCCCTGTTCTTTGAGGCCCAGTACACCGGCCACGACCGCGAAGAGCGCAAAGTGCTCTCTGCACAAGCGCGCGACCAGGCCGAAGAGAGCATAGCGCGTATAGCCAAGGCACACGGCGGCAAAAAGCTGTGGGAAAAAGGGACGCGCGCGCAGCTAGCGGCTCATTGCAACCCCGACGATGCAGCGCAGCTCTATTTGTGGAGCGCCATCTCCTGGGCACAGTGGGGGCGCGCCAGCGGGGCCGCATCGGCGATCGGTTCGGGGCTGGCCAAACGCCTGCGCGACTATGCCGAGCGCGTAATCGAGCTGGACCCCGACTGCGAATATGGCGGTGGGCAACGCCTACTTTCTGGCCTGCACGCGCGCTTGCCCAGAGTCCCCTTCATAACGGGCTTTATCCGCAAGGACAAAGCACTGCCACTGGCAGAGCAAGCGTTGGCCATCGATAGTGATTATCCCGGCAATCGCTACTTATATGCCACGACTCTGCTAAAACTGGATCCCACTCGCCGCGAACAAGCGCTAGCTATGCTCACGCGTCTGGCTACTGAAAAATCGAGCGGCCCTTGGCGCGTCGAATGGCAAAATCTGTGCAAGCGAGCTCAGCGTTGGTTAGACCGCGAGCAAACCCCCTAAACAACGCCTAAACGCCGCACTTTATAGGTAAAGATGCCCACCTAGACAAAATGCTCTTGGTGAAATAGAAACTTCCCCCATTTTACCCAAAGCAACTTTTCCTTATCTTACCACGCTAAACCTCAAAACCACAGGACTCCTCTATGGCCGACCGACCCAAAATCGCCGCCATCACCAGCATCTATCACAAGTTTTCCCACACCCAGCACATAGTCGATCGCTTCTTAGAAGGCTACGGCTGGAACGGACGTCACCACCGGCCCGAAATGGACCTCGTCTCGCTCTACGTCGACCAGGTCGAACCCAAGCCAAAAGAGGGCGCCGACGAGACATCTATCCGTTACGATCTCAGCCGCGAGCGCGCCGAGCGCTTCCCGCAGATGACGATCTACCCTACCGTCGCCGACGCGCTAACGCTGGGCACCGGCGACCTACAGGTAGACGGCGTGCTTTTAGTAGCCGAGCACGGCAGCTATAACCGCAACGAAAAGGGCCAGCACCAGTACCCGCGCTACGAGCTCTTTAAACAGATCGCCTCCGTCTACCGCATGACGGGCAAAACAGCGCCCGTCTTTAACGACAAGCACCTATCGTGGAACTGGGATTGGTGTCAGGAGATGTACGATATTTCGCAGGAGATGGGTTTTGCCTTTATGGCGGGCTCATCGCTGCCCGTCACCTGGCGCACGCCCTCGATCGAGATGCCCTTGGGAGCCGAGATCGAGGAAGCCGTCGGCGTCTGCTACGGCGGCGTCGATAGCTACGACTATCACGGCTTAGAGACGGTGCAGTGCATGGTCGAGCGCCGCAAGGGCGGCGAGACGGGTATTAAGTGGCTACAGGCCTACAAGGGCGAGAAGTTCTGGCAGGCGCTCAACGATGGCGTCTGGTCGCGCGAACTCATGGATGCCAATCTCTCGCGCAGCCATACATTAAAACAAGCGCGACCCGGTTTTAACGACGTCTTTCCCACCGTCGACGAAATGAAACAATTGTGCGAAAACCCCGTCGCCTACGTCTACGAACACGTCGATGGTTTGCAGTCGACCATGCTCTTGATGAGCGGCCTAGTCGAAGACTTCAACTTCGCCGCGCGTTTAAAGGGACAGACCGAGCCCCTATCAACTCAGATGTATTTACCCATGCCGCCAGCGCGTAGCACACTGGCCAACTTCTTCAGCCCACTCGTCAACAACGTCGAGCAGATGTTTCTGACCGGCAAGGCGACCTATCCCGTAGAGCGCACGCTGCTGACCTCGGGCTTAGTCATCGCCGGGGTTGATAGCCTGCACCAAGAGCAAATCAAAATAGACACGCCGCACATGAGCAACATCCAGTATCAGCCCACGACCGAATCTACTTTCTGGAGGACCTGAAACATGGCCCGCAAACGCATCGCCGTCATCGCCTCTATTTATCGCTATCTATCGCACGCCCAGCACTTCGCCGACCGCTTTATGGTGGGTTATCCCTACGGCGGCAAGTGGCACCACCCCGATATGGACGTGGTCTCGCTCTACGTCGACCAAAAACCCGAAGGCGACCAAAGCCAAGACCGCGCACGCGAGTTTGGTTTTGAAGTCTATCCGACCATTGCCGAAGCCCTGCGCTGCGGCGGCGACGAACTCGCCGTTGATGCCGTGCTGATCATTGCCGAGCACGGCGAGTATGACGACAACGAAAAGGGCCAGAAGCTCTACCCGCGCTACGAGTTCTTTAAAGAGTGCGTAGAGGTCTTTGAAAAAGACGGCCGTGCCGTGCCCGTCTACAACGACAAGCACCTTTCCTACAGTTTCGACAAGGCCAACGAAATGGTCGCAGACGGCTATCGGCTCGACTTTCCGATCCTAGCCGGTTCGTCGCTGCCCGTCACCTGGCGCCTGCCCGATGTAGAATTAAAAAAAGGCTGCCATATCGGCGAGGCACTGATGGTCGGCTGCGGCGGCTCTGACCCCATGGACTACCACGCCCTCGAAGCCATGCAGTGCATGATCGAACGCCGCGCCGGCGGCGAGACGGGCGTTAAAGAAGTGCAGATGATCGAAGGGGACGAGGTCTGGAAAGCACTCGATGAAGGCCGCTTTTCGCGTCGCTTACTCGAAGCCGCCCTCTCGCGCAGCGATTCGCCCGGTGGCAAAACAGACGAGGACGGCCGCACACAGGACCTGCTCGGCAACGGCGAGCTGCCCAAGTTGGTAGAAAAACCAGCCGCCTATTTTATCGAGCACAACGACGGCCTCAAAACCACCTTGCTCATGCTCAACGGCGCCATCAAAGATTTCTGCTTTGCCTGCGAAGCCGACGGCGAAATTGTTTCGACTCAGTTTTTCCTATCGCCAACGCCCAACGTCACCTACTCGGCCTGCCTAGTGGCCAAGATCGAAGAGATGATCGAAACACGCAGCGCTCCCTTCCCCGTCGAACGCACCCTCATCGTCAGCGGCGCCCTAGAGAGCTGCCTGACATCGAAACTAGAAGGACACAAGACGCTAGAAACACCACACCTAAAAGTAGAATACGAAGCCCCAGACGAATCCCATCACGGCCGGCTCTAGGATCTTTCTCCAATCTTTATATTTATCTAGCTAGTGATTACTACTTTCTTATTTTTCAGCGCTAGTCGAGGTGGGTGTGCGGGTGGACTCGCAGCGGATTTAGATGCCCCTTTTCACAGGATTGCGAAAAGGGGCATCTACCGCGCAGCGGGCCAGGGATGGCCCACGAGCACGAGCGAAGAGTCCACCCGCGCACCCACCGTCCGCAACTGTATTCCTTCTTGAGCATCTCCTCCGCCGAATGGGCCGCCCTAGCCTGCGCCCTCATCTGGGCCGCCAACGGCCTCCTCCTGCGCACCCAATCTGAGCACGTCACCCCCGCCGCCATGAACGCCATTCGCTGCGCCGTAGCCGGTCTAGCTTTTTGGTTGGTGCTACCCTTTGACAACACGTCGCTTTCCGGCCTGCTCGAAGTAGAGCTCGCGGAATGGGGCATGCTCTTCGCCGCACTCAGCCTCGGCGTCGCCCTCGGTGACACACTCTACCTAATCGCGATCAAAGAAATCGGCGTCTCGCGCACCATGGCGCTAACGGGCACCTTTCCGCTGACGACGCTGTTCTGGCAGACGGTATTGCTCGACGCGCCCTTTAATCCGTCCCTAGTCCTGGGCAGCCTGCTGGTCGTCGGCGGCCTGTTCTTTCTCTCGCGCAGCGGCGGCGGTGATGCCCGCCCCGTGCGGCTGCAGCTAGGCATGGCCCTATCGCTTATCGCCGCCCTGTGCTGGGGTTTTTCGGCGACGCTGCTCAAACCGGCCACCGTCCATATGAGCTCTATCCAGGCCAATGCCATGCGCATGCCGCTGATTGCCCTACTCGTCTTTGTGGTACGTGTGCTGCCCAGCGGCAACGAAACGCTGCGCGGCATTCGCGCGCGCTCGCTGCTCATCGTCGGCGGCACCGGCCTGCTCGGCATGGGACTGGGCGCTTACTTATTTATATATGCCATTACCCAGGCCAATCCGGCCAAGGTCGTGACGCTCACCGCTAGCTCGCCGCTCTTCGGTATGCTGCTGGCAGCCATCTTTCTCAAAGAGAAGATCACGCCGCAGATTGCCTTGGGCATGTTGTTGTGCCTAGCCGGCGTCTACGCCGTCATCTGAGCTATCGTCGACAAGTTATATATGGGAACCTACATCTATGATTGAGCGCAGCATCTATATCGAAGCAGAAAACCCGCCCACCTCTGAGCTGATGGGGAGCATCGGTTATACGGGAGCAGGTTTAGAACGCGAAGAAATCCTAAAAAGCAGTAGCGACTCCGACAACTATCAGCACTGGCGCGTGCGGCGCTCGCCGGACAACGGATGCACTTGGTCTGCTGAAGAAGAGGTCGCCGACGTCAACGTGCAATTGCCTGCAGGGGGAATCGTCACCTATCCCGGCGCGCCACAATACGACGAGTCGAGTAACCGGCTCTATCGCATCTCGATAAAACGTATCTGGCCGGGAAACCCGATCTACACCTTTGTTTGGAAAGGCCACAACCACCCTTTCTACGACCACGTCTTGCTCAGCGAGAACGCAGGGCCAGCGCACTGTCTACGCTACGAGGAAGGACCGGACTTCGACCCGGAAAACCCCTTTGACCCAGCCTTTGGCAAGAGCAACCGCGCCTATCGCGGCCAGAGCATCTGCTCCGACCCAACGGGCAGAGTTTTTCTGCCAATGGTCTGCTATCAGCAGGGAGACGCCTACCACTTTACTCGCGGCGGCCTCGTGCTGATGCGCCGCGATGCAGAGGGGCAGTGGCTCAGTTCAAATCAACTCTACATCGACCCCAATATCTCTTCGCGCGGCCTGCTCGAACCCGACGCTGCCGTGCTCAAAGATGGACGCATCCTCGTCGTCTGTCGCGGCAACAATACGCCGACGACACCGGGGCGCAAGTGGATGACTTTTAGCGACGACGGCGGTCGCACGCTGGCCCCTATAGAGGAGTTTCGCTACAGCGACGGCAGCTCCTTTTATTCGCCATCGAGCATCCACCGTTTTATACGCTCGACACGCACCGGCGTACTGTACTGGATCGGCAATATCTGCTCGCTGCCTCCCGAAAGAAATCTGCCGCGCTACCCGCTCTATATCGGCGTCGTTGACGAAGAGCGCATGGCACTGGAGCGCGATAGCCTGCTCATTATCGACGACCGCGGTAAAGACGAACCCGAATCGCTCAGCTTCTCCAACTTTCTGCTTCTAGAAAACAGAGACACGCTAGACATCGAACTCTATATGACGCGCGGTGCGGCCTGGGATGTGCCCGGCTGGAAGTCGTCGGTCTACCGCTATTTGTTTAAGCCTTGACCGACCTCGCTACGAATCAGAAGTGTGCTGTGCCTCTTGCAGGGAAATACTATTTTCGAGAATTTCTTGATCCGTAGCCCCAACGCAGCGCGGCAAGTATTGACGAATGGGCGCAAGTGCTGCCGTCGAGATACAATAATGCCGCGAGGCGAGTCGAGGTAAACCTCCTAGAGGGCCGTCAACGAACGAACTAATGCGACATACACTCAAGCTATACCTACTCCTGCTCCTAGCCGCCTGTTCCAGCGGCGAAGATCCCGCGCCCGATGCCGTCGATTTCGCCGCCTGGACCAATCCAATTACTGGCGCCGAAGCCGCGCTGCCCGCAGACTGGCGCCACAGCCCAGAAACCGCCGCCAAAGGCCAGACCGTCGTCGGCTATTTTGTGCCGCGCTTTGCCTGGATGAAAGGTCAGTACGGACACGTCAGCCTACACCACGAAGACCTCTCGAATACACCGCTCTCCATAGAGGACTACGCCGAGCGCTTAGGGCGCCACCTGCGCAGGAGAGCCAAGAGCAGCACGCAAACGGTCTACGCAAAAAGAGACGGCCTCGCGAAGGCGAACTTCGAAGTCGAGACCGTCTATCAAAGGCGGCGCAAAGTGCTGCGCTGCCTAGTCTGGACGCGCGGCGATGGTCATTTCTGGTATACTATCACCGAGCTCTTAGCCGACGACCGGCCCTTTATTGCTAAAGCAACCCCCGTCGTCGATCTGTTAGTAGAGAGTACCGCACCTACCGCACCTACCGCACCTATACCCGCACCTTAACCACGACTTTTTTTACGGCCTGCGGTGCGTCGATTGCCATGCCCGGCATATGGGCATCCTGCGGCTTTAAGATCGTAAAGTAGCCCGCACGCAGCGTATAAAACTCGCCATCGCCTTCTAGCTTGTAAAAATCATTGTCCTTATTGTATTCGCCCGCCTGCATACCCTCGACGGGGCGATAGCCCATATGCTCGGTGCCAGCGGCCACATACTGCACATCGAGATATTGGTGGTGCGCCTCCCAAAAACCTTCGCTCTTGGGTTTGGAATCGTATTCTTGCACCAGCGCGTACACATCATCGCCGTCAATATCGTAGCGATCGGGTTCAACCTGGCTAAAGTCGGTTTGTGCTAAGTAGCGCAGAGCCGCTTCAATCCGCGATCCCAACCCATAGTACTGCTCGGCATTCTTTATTTCGTCTACAATCATCTCGTTCTCCTTTAGAAATTGAATCAACCCAGCAAAGATAGCCAATAGATATCGGTGCAGGAAGACCACCCAACATAAATGCTCAACACAGCGTGTAAAGAGCTACACAAAGTGTATCGATAGGTAAACAGCTATCTAAGAGAATTTACGCAAACAAGGGACAATCCCGCGCAAATAAGTGCTTTAACAAACTGGCATGCCTTTTGCCTTCTCTATGTCGAGCCACGAGACCTTCGCGACAAGAAAAGGCAATTTGCAATTATGGCCAGATCTATCAGAGAAAAATTAGCGACCAAATTATTAGTGTGGAGCAGCGACCTTATAAGCGCCTCGCAGACTCATGTGTTAGACCGCAGCACGCGATCGATCCTGATTCTATTCCACGGCGCGAGTGCCACCCACGCGAGCCAAGCGCACGAAATTGCCCGGCAGCTTCTTCAGCGCGGTTACCTAGTCCATTTGGCGGCCAGTGGTCCTTATGCAGCACCATCCCACCAACACCATAAAAGGGCAATCGGACTATCCGCTGTTGAAACCCTGCCCTTGGCTATCCACAGCGCAGAAACCACGCTCTCTGATTATAGATCGTGCGACGCTGTATGGATTGACCGCTGTGTACAATCCGAACGCTCTTTAATCCAGAAACACAGACCTGACCTGATCATACATTCCATGAAACCGACGGCTTCTATTGCCGCGCATTTAGAGGGTGTCGACGAAGTAGAAATTATACAGGGATACCAACAACCGGGGTACCAGCAACCGTTCCAGTCCCCATTCGTCCCAGCGCAACCCGATCGCTTTGCAGCGTATTTAAGGCTTAACTCCCGCGAACTAAAAAGGCGTAACAAACTCTACTTCATCGCCGATACACCCGAACTCTACCCACCACCAGACTTCGCGATAAACGGCTTCCACTATGTCGGCCCCCTCTTAGCAGCTACTCCCAACAAAATAGACCACCGCAAAACAGCGCTTCCAGTGGTCTATCTAAAAGACCCCGGAAATATTTTGCGCGCAGACCTGCTGAGAAAAACAAAGTCCAAAGAGCAGTTGCCCTACCGCCTATTAGTAGAATCGACCCAGCCAACAGGCGCACTGCCAACGGGATCCCACGTAGAATTCGTTGGCAATGGTGCAGGAGAACCGCCGTGGCATAAAATTCATATAATAGCCGGAGACCTCGATATAAAAACTCTATACGAAGCCCTAGCGCATGGAGTTTATCCCATAGGAATAGCAAGTACTTTAGAGCAAGAACTACAGCTCAATAGACTCGAAGAGTTCAACCTAGGTGTAAAGATAGACCCCGATATATTCAGCTACGCAGTACTGGCGCAAGTGCTCGGAAAACTGCTCGTATTCTTAAACAAAGCAGATGACCACTTGCAACAATTTGCAGACCACCTGCGCCAGTGGTCTGCACAAGACCTCGCCGCAGATTGGGTCGATAGCTATTTCACGAGTCAGCACACAGCACTGCGTTACGACTCCACATTTCTGGTTGAAGAAAGCGCATTCTTAGAGCAACTCGCCGGCACTACACCCCCTGCGCTAACGACTGAGTTGCTGCGCGATATATTGCGCCAGAGCGTAAAGAAAGACATGCCGCACTGGCGCCAGGGCAAACAGCTCTTCTTCGACAGAATAGACTCGTGGAACTGGCTCTACGAAAAAGAGCCGCGCTTTTTTGCGGCAGACTACAAAGCCTGTGACCAGCGGCGACGCGCTTTTTTCTCCATAGATGCAACGGGCAATGTCCGCCCTAAATCAGATCGCCAGCGCTACCGGTTAACCTACACCTATACGGCGCATAGCGGCTCAACGCCGCCGGACCAACCGTGCAAAGTATTTATACCCTATCCGCTAGAAACTAAACAGCAGCGAGCGATCCAACTCCTAGAGTGTTTTCCAAATAATATGGCGAGTTATCTATGCGGCGACCTCGGGTTCTTCTACGCATATCCTAGTCCTGCCAGTTCGAACCTAATGCGTTTTTCTTATACCTGCGAATTGGAAATCGACCCACAGCGCCCTCGACATTCAACGAATGATACCGAGGCCTGGCGCTATGCCTGCTACGCGAAAAAAGACGAATCAATGGCCAAGGTCCCCGAACTGGAGCAAGTGCGAAGCGAAGTGCTCGAAACACATGCACCGCAAAATAAAAAGGAATTCGCTCGAGCTTTCTATGAGTACCTGGTGCACAGAAAAAAATTTAGAAAAACCAAAGAACCTGCGCTCGGCCCCGCCATCAGTGCGGCTTTCCTCCTCGGCAGAGATGGCGGCAACTGTATCCACTTCGCCCAGACCTTTATCGCACTCTGCCGAATGATTGGCATACCCGCTCGCGAGAAATGCGGAGCCCTCTTGGGGTATCCCAGCGCCGAGCGAGTGTACGAGTACTCGAGTATCGACGAGCCCATCATAGGTCATACCTGGGTTGAAATATTTATAGAAGACGAGGGTTGGATGCCCGTCGACTTTCACAGTACGGCAATCGGCGCAGCGGCCATTACCGCGGACAATATGGTCGATCCAGATCTAGGCGAATACATACGGCGCAATACGCGAGCCTTTAACGCCTACTACTTTGGAAATTTAGACAACCAGCGCGTGCTCTTTTCCAACTCCGCAAAGACGATTCCCTCCTGCACAATCGAAACAGAAAATAGCTGGCAACCCCCGGTCGATTTGCAGTGCACATATCGCATGCGCATAGAGTGCATATAACGAAGCATGTATAGTGAGGCACCTATAATGGACATCAGCGTAATAATCGCCACGCATAAACAAAAAGAACGGCTACGGCTCGTGCTGAGCGCCCTCGACAAACAGAGCATTGGCGAAAAATTCTTTGAAATAGTCGTAGTCGATGACGGCTCCACAGACGGCACGCGCACCATGCTAAACTCTCTGCAGATCGCCAACCTCCACGTCGAGTCATTCGACGCCAACCAAGGGCGCTGCCAAGCGCGCAATACGGGGATCAAAAAAGCGTGCGGCGACCTATTGGTCTTCCTCGACGGAGATGCGCTGCCATCCCCCGATCTGCTCGAGTGCTATTGGCAAGCTCATACAACGAATGGCGTGAATGCCGTGCTCTGCGGCGACCAGTACGTGCTACCCCAGCTAGAATTTTTCCAAGATCCCCAGACAGGTGCTCTACTCGATGCACCCTTGTCCTGTTCTGCGCGCAGACATTTAGCGCAACAGCACGAGCGCATACTCGTGACAGAAGATAGAGTCCGCGAAGATTTCGCCGCTATCGCCGCACAGGCAATTGAGGGCGGATATCCCTTTCCCCAGGTCCGCGCGCTCCAGCGAGAATTCCACGAGCTGTGCGAGACCGTACCAGACTCGGCCTTAGGGTGGCTCGGACTCTACCCACACAATATGGCCGTGCCTTCAGTACTGCTAGAGCAAGTCGGTGGATTCGACGAAGCGATCACCTTTTGCGAAGGATGGGAGTTGGGATATCGCTTGAAAATGGCTGGGGGGAAGTTTATACGCGCGCGAGCTTTGTCTTATCACCTGTACCACCACCACGATTTTTCCGATCCGGCCAAAGCAAAGACCGAAGCGGCCAAGCGTTATGCCGCCATCGATTACATAGCCCATAAACACGGCGACCCTCTAGTGCGCCTGATTCACTTCTGGTGGGCTCACCTTTGGCCCAATCCATTCTTTCCCGAAGAGTCAATCCTGTGCAGCCTAGTTGAATTCGACCGTCTCTACCGGACGATCTCTGCCAAAAAATGGCGATCCTATTGCTCCGTCCTCGACCACTTGGAACCACCCGCCCCAAACGAAACGATTTCCTCAGAGTCCATTAATGAACAGCCAGCCGAACCTAGCCGCGCGTTGCAAAGTTCGCGGGAATGGGAAGCACTCTTGGCCTCTGCCGAAGAGCATCGACAAAAAGGACGCATCGAAAAAGCGCTATCTCAGATCGAAAAAGCGCTAGTCGTCCAGCGCCGACAAGGCGGTGAAGACAGCGGACTAGCGAGCCTACTCATCTCGCAGGGAAGAACGCATGAACTAAGCGGTGACTTGGCACGCGCTGGGTGCTGTTACGACCGCGCGATCTCGATCTGCGCCAAGGTCGGGGACACAGAGAAACTCGCAACGGGGTATAGCTGCAAAGGGTTCGTCATGCAATTGCGCCACGACTTCGACGCAGCAATTGACCTACATACGAAGTCCCTGCGCATCAACGAAAAAATAGAACAGAGAAAAGCCGCCGCCCTAGACCTCGGCAACTTGGGCATTGTGCACTTTCTAAAAGGCGAGCTCAGAGTCGCCGAAAAATTTTACGAAGAATCCAAGACCCTTTACCATGAGATCGGCTATTTTGCCGGCGTAGCCAACCAGTACAATTCGCTCGCCAACTTGCGAAAAAGCCAGGGCCGTCTCCACGAGGCACAGGAACTATTAGAACGGGCATTAGAAATCGATTTAGAGAGCAATCGACAGGAGGGCCTCGCACTACACTACGGCCTGCTCTCTTCGCTACAGCTCTTGCGGGGAGATGTAACACAAGCACTCGCACATGGCGAAGCCGCGCTCGCAGCCAACCAATCCTTAGCCGATACAAAGGGACAGGCCTATGCGCACGGTGTTCTCGCCGAAGTACATTTCCAGCGCGGCGACTCATCGCTAGCCGAATCG
This sequence comes from Planctomycetota bacterium, assembly GCA_047616505.1. Taxonomy (GTDB): domain Bacteria; phylum Latescibacterota; class UBA2968; order UBA8231; family UBA8231. The sequence continues at coordinate 2,117 of JBLHGI010000138.1, read as the reverse complement.
CACCTGCTGCACTCTATCGATCTATTCGAGCGCATGGGCATGTCGGTCAATATAGCAGACCGCCACCTGTTCTTAGGCAAGCTCTACACAAAAACAAAAGAACTCGATAAGGCAGAGGATGCCTTACTCCACTGCCTACACTTAGCCCCCAACCCGCGCCTCGTCGCCGCTGCCCGGACCTCTTTGAGCCTCGTACATATAGAGCGCAAAGACTACGCAGAAGCGCAGCGCCAACGCAAAGCAGCACTGGCGATATACGAATCGGAAAACGAGCGCCAACTCGTCGCCTATGGGCTCGCCGCACTAGGTGAAATACACGCGTTAAAAAAGGAGTGGGATAGCGCTGAATCGCATTATCGTCGCGCCTTATCCGCATTCGAAAAAGTCGGCGACGAAATGGGGCAAGCCGTTGTCTACGATAGCATGGGAGACGCTGCTCTCCAGGGGGAGGAGAAAGCGCGCGCCTGCGCCCTGTGGAAGATGGCCTCTATGTATTTTATCAGAATGGGCATGGACGAACCTAGCGCCCGCAGCAATGCAAAAATTGGGGCACTGCAGTCAACACAGCCCAGTACAGAAGCGACCAGCGGCAAAGTCCATCCATTATGATATCGTGGAAGACTAAAATAGCGCAGGGTGGCGTCATGCTGCTGCTCATTTGCTCCTCGGCGGCCGCCTTGCACCTCCTAACGACATTGGCCACCCGAGACTCCGCCCGCCGCCACCTAGCGGCCTGGCTAAAAGGCGCCCAGTACGAGGGGACAGCCGGGGTCGCTCTACAAACCCGCACCATGAACTGCGGACCGGCTGCGCTACAGATGGCATTGGACAGTTGGGGCGTAGAACGAACACTGGCAGAGATCGAAAACGCCGTGACGCTAGATGAACAGGGCTCGTCTTTGCTCGACTTAATGCGCTACGCCCAAAACCAGGGGCTACACACCGAAGCCTGGCAACTCAATATAAAGGACCTGGAGAACAAACAGCTTCCCGCAATTGTATTTATCGATGGCGACCATTTTGCCGTGCTCGATCGCATCACCCCGCAAGACGAAGTCGTCTTGCGCGACCCGGCCATCGGCCAGCTCAAAATGAGCAAAGCGGCCTTCGAACGCATCTGGCAAGGGGAGACGCTGCTACTAAAAAAATAAAAGGTTTTTCACCATGTGGAGGGGAAGGGCCATCTCACGATCTGCAACAAAAGGAGAACACCATGATCAAGCTCATCAACACCAAAGGCGCGCTGGCGCTGGCTACGGCCTTGGGCTTTTGCGCCCATAGCATCGTGCCCAGCAACAGCGCCCTCGTTTCCAAACCCATCACGCCCGTTGAAGCGCAGAGTATTAAGGGCGGGTTGGTTCCCTTGGCATTCCTAGCAGCAGTTGTAACTGTCGATGTGATACTCACCGCTGCTATGATCGCTTATCATGGGCAACTTTTAACTATACAGGCAAATCAAAACCCGTAAACAGCTGATCCAACACTAGCTCGCAACCCCCATATGGTGAATGGGCGGGGCTGCCGTCCTCTTGGCGAGGTCGGCAGCCTCCGACAAAAATAGTGCACCGCCTATAACAGCGATGCACTACTATTAGTGTAAAGCAGCTTTGTGAGCATTTCAAACGCCGTCTAAACCGCGCGAGGTAGCGCGAAAAAAAAGCAGGTATTACACATGCAGGTAGACAACAGAACGAAACAACGCATGTCGAACGAAGAATTTTACCAATCATTTTCCAAACGATTTGAAAGCGTACGATGCAGAGTATTCAGCATTCTCTTATTGATAATTTTCACCTATTTCTTTCTCCCCTATTCCATAAATATCATAAACACCTTGATGGCCCCGAGCGACTATCTGCTAGCCTACTTGTATTTCATTCCAACAGGGCTGCTGGTTTTGTCTATCGTCGCATTCGCCAAAATAGAACGGCAGCGCTTAACGCGAAGGACTCTAGGGCTCACCTTATCCATGGGGAGTGACGCCAAGTTACTTCTTATTGTTTTCGCCGTGGCCGGCATCGGCATCTTGTCCTTTCTGGCCTATTTTAAATCCCGCGGCATCGATATCCATCTAGTGAATCCCTACACCGTGCTCGATATACCCCGGCTGCAAACAG
>JBLHGI010000137.1:0-14948 GCA_047616505.1 Planctomycetota bacterium | reverse complement strand
AGACTTATCTGCATATAAAGGATCGCGTCGGCTCGAAGGCGCTCAAAGTGTGTATCGATGCGGCCAACTTTGTGCCCGATCGCACGCCGCTCCTGCGTTCTGTGCGGATATTGGCGAGCGATATCGTCATAGCCCATGGCAAGGATTCGAGCTTTAACGAGAATGGCGAAGTGGCCGATTACGGTCCCACGGGTTCGGGGCAGCTCGATTACCCCGCGTATATGGCGGCGCTGAAGCAGTATGCGCCGGTGCCATATTTCGTATTGGAATACTATCGTTCGCGCGAAGACCTAATCAAGGCGCGCGATATCGTGCGCGCCGGGCTCTAGGAGAAAGACGAGTTGCTATGGGTTTAAAATTGAAGCTGCGTCAGCGCCACCTAATAGAGAACGACAAGGGCTATACTACGTGGAGTGTAGAAGAAAGCGTGTGTCCGTGGCCGGTGGGGAAGACGGCGCTATTGCTCTGCGATATATGGGACAAGCACTGGTCGCGCGGGGCCGTCGAACGGCTGGATCTCATGCTGCCGCGTATGGAGAGCGTAGTCCAGTCGCTAAGGGGGAAAGGGGTGCAGATTATACATGCTCCTTCGGATACGATGGATTTCTATGTAGGGTCAGCCGCTCGCGCTCGCGCACAAGAGGCACCGCAAGTGTCGCCGCCGACCGATGCAGAGCGGCCCGATCCGCCGTTGCCGGTAGATGCCTCGGATGATGGCTCCGATACTAAAGGCGATGAGTCGGCGGGCGTGTGGACGCGGCAGCACCCGGCTATTTCCATCGACGAAGAGCGCGATATCGTTAGCGATCGCGGCAGCGAAGTGTATAGTTATTTGCAGCATAGGGGCATTGAACACCTCCTCATCATGGGGGTACACACGAATATGTGCGTGCTGCACCGCAGCTTTGCCATCAAACAAATGGTGCGTTGGGGGGTCGATATGGCGCTCGTGCGCGATCTGACGGATACGATGTATAACCCGGCGATGTCGCCCTACGTATCCCACGAAGAAGGCACGCAGCTGGTGGTGGAATTTATCGAGAAGTTCTGGTGTGCCAGCGTAGAGAGCGGGGATTTATTATGAGCGATGAGCGCCCCCATATCATCCTCATTATGACGGACCAACAGCGCGTCGATACCATCGGCGCCTGGGGCTGTGAGCACATGGTCACGCCGGCGATGGATCGCATTGCGCGCGAGGGGCTGTCTTTCCGCTCGGCTTATTGCCCGGGGGCGACCTGTATGGCTTCGCGGGCGGCTATCTTTACGGGCATGTATGGGCACAATACGGGTGTGTATGCCTTTGACGATTGGGCTGGACATCGCAACTGGGTGGAGGATTTATCCGACGCGGGTTATTGGTGCGTCAATATCGGCAAGATGCACTTGGGGCCCATTCGCGCGCCGGGTGGTTTCCACGAGCGGGTCATCGTCGAAAATCCGACCAACGGCTTTCTGGCCAACGGGCGCGACGACGACGATTGGGGGCGCTTTCTGACGCTCAATGGCCAAAAGCGGCCCTATGGCCGCCATCTAACGGATCCAGAGTGGGCAAAGAAGTGTCAGGGCGCCGTATGGGAACTAGAAGAGCGCTTCCACAGCGATGTGTATATTGGCGATGTGGCGACGAGTTGGATTCGCAGCCACCGCGGCGACAAGCCGCTTTTTTTGCAGGTGGGTTTTACCGGACCGCACGAGCCGTGGGATCCGCTGGCACGGCATCTCGATCTCTATGAAGATCGACCGATGCCGGTGCCGCACGTGCGCGAGGGAGACTTAGAGGGCAAGCCCTTACAGCACGAGGCGCACAAGAAACGCTTGCGCGCGGCGCTGGCCCACCACGAGTCGGGTATCGACCTTTATGCGCCGACGGAGGAAGATATCGCGCGCATGCGCCGCCACTACTACGCCAAAAATACGACGGTGGACGAGAAGATTGGCGAGGTATTAGATGCGCTAGAAGAAAAGGGCTATCTCGAAAATAGTCTGCTGGTCTTTTGCTCGGACCACGGCGAGCTATTGGGCGACCACACTTTGGCCTATAAGTGGCTGATGTACGAAGAGGTCGTCAATGTGCCCCTTATTATACGCGATAGCCGCCGGCCCGAATTGGCGGGGACACAGACCGGTGATCTCGTATCGCTCATGGATTTGGGACCCACGATTTTAGAGGCCGCCGGTCTCGAGGTGCCGTCCTATCTTGAAGGGCGTTCGTTGCAACCCTATATAGAAGGGGTGGGTGAAGATTTTCGGCCGCGCGAGTTTGTCTATTGCGAGGACAACTACGAGATCATGATGCGCGGAGTGCGCTACAAGATGGTCTATTATATTGGTCAGGAGTTGGGGGAGTTATACGATTTAGAGAATGACCCACACGAGTTCGACAATTTGTGGGCCTGTAGCGAGCACGGGCGACTGAAGGAGTCGATGCTGCGCCAACTGCTAGAGTGGATGGCAACGAGCACTTATTATAATGCCGGATACAAACGAGGGCGCACTCGCCAGTATGATATGTGTTGGCCCAGCGTCGAAGATCCGTATCTAACGGGCGCGAGATCTATAACGCGACCGGTCGATCTATAATCGTGCACTACAGATTGGTTCGCATGTAATTATGACGAGAATGTCAAAATTTATTTTGTTGTGTCTTTGCCTCGTTGTTCCGCAGCGGGCGTCAGCACAAGAGGATGGGCAGACGCGCATCGAAGTGCCGCTCTTTGAAGGGGGCGCCGGGCTCAATTTCTTTTTTCACGCCGCGCGAGAATACGAGAAGCTACGCCCCGATGTAAAGGTCGATCTCTACGGCGACCCGCGCATCGTCGACAAGGTGCGAGTGCGTATCCTCGAGGGCTCCTTCCCCGAAGTCAGCAATGCCGGGCTCAACTGGTGGTCGATGATACGCAACGGCGAAGTGCTGGCGCTCGACGAGCACTTGGATGGACCCAATTGGGAAGGGGACCAGAGTTGGCGCACGTCGTTTCTTCCCGGCAGCCTCGATCGCTATACGCACGAGGGCAAGGTCTACGGCATCCCCTTCCTCTATTCCGTCTACGTCGTCTGGTATAACCAGGTCCTATTTGAACAGTATGGCTGGAAAAAACCGCGGACCTGGGACGAGTTCTTTGTGCTCTGTGAAAAGATAAAAGCTGCTGGGCTCTGGCCGCTGGCCTTTCAGGGGCGCTATCCGGGTTATATTGGCGGGGTGATCGACAACGCCTATTATCATCTGGCCGGCCGCGCCCGCTTTGACCAGCAGAAAGACTTGGTGCCGGGCTCTTTTGACAACCCGGAATTTGTGCGCTCCCTCAAATTAGCACAAGATGTTGCACGCGACTATTTTCAGCCCGGTGCGCTGGGTATGAGTCATACGGAAGCGCAGCTGGAGTTTTTCCTCGGGCATACGGCGATGGTCTTTTGCGGCTCCTGGCTTAAGAGCGAAATGTTGGGGAAAATTCCCGATGGTTTTCGTTTGGGTTCCTTTAATCTGCCCATCATAGAAGCGGGTGTCAGCGACGCGAGTCCGGATGCTATCTACACTGGTTCCGGCTATTTCTTTGTCTTTAAAAATAGCCAGAACCCGGCCAACGGCGTCGATTTTATGCGCTTTATGACGTCGCGGGAAATGGCCGGCACTTTTGCTGAAATGCGCGATGTACTGGTGGCGGTCAACGGCGCCATGGAGGGACGGCTCAGCACCGACCTGAGCGAGTTGGTCGAATTGGCCAAAGCGGCGACTACGACCTATGGCGCCGCGCCGGGCGAGGGTTTTCCAGAGATGGATCAGTTCCTCAACGACGTGCGTTTTAAACTCGTCAGCGGCCAGCTCTCGCCAGAGCAGGGTGCCGCTGCGCTGGAATCGTCGGCGGATGCGGTGCGCAATCGCTCGCGAACTCCGGACCGCGTCACGGTACGCCACGTGTGGAAGCCGATGCTGTTGTTGGGGCTCTTGGCGCTGGCCATGGGCTATTGGTTGTACACTACGGTAAAGCAGTGGCGAGTAAAACGCGCGGGTGCCGCGCCTAGGCCCAGCGGTGTTGTGCGGCTGCACTGGGGGTGGGTGGTCTTCTTTGTCGGACCGGCCTTTGTGTTCTATACGGCCTTTGTTATTGTGCCGAGTTTGAAGTCATTTGCCTGGAGCACCGTGCGTTGGGATGGGCTGACGGAGATGAGTTTCGTCGGCACCTTGCACTTTAAGCGCCTGCTCTTCGAGAGCGACGAGTTTTGGATTGCGCTGGGCAACAACCTTTTTATCATGTTTGTGATTCCCACCTTTGTCTTGCCCTTGGCGCTCTTTTTAGCTGTATGTATCAGCCGCCAGGTGAGGGGGGCACAGTTGTTCCGCATTGCATTTTTCTTTCCCAATATTCTCGGTGGCGTGGCGGCGACGCTGCTGTGGATGCATCTCTACAACCCGCAGGGCGGGCCCGTCAATACCGTGCTCGTCGCGCTGGGCCTGAGTGGATTTGAAGGCTTCGCTTGGCTGGCGCAAAACAATCTCTACTGGGCACTAGTGCCGATGTCTATTTGGGGGGCGGCCGGTTTTAATATGATTCTCTTTTTGGCGGCGATGGAGAGTATTCCGCAGAGCCTATACGAAGCGGCCGATATAGATGGGGCTTCTGTATGGCGCCAGTTTTGGCAGATTACGATACCGCTGATTTGGGAAGTGCTGTCGATCTCGATTGTCTTTATGATCATCGGCGGTATGAAGGCCTTCGAAGTAATCTGGCTGCTCACTAATCAAGCTCCGACGACGGATAACCACGTCATTGGCACGCGTATGGTGCAGGCGATGTTTGGCGAGTTTAAAGTGGGGGAGTCCACGGCCATTGCCGTCCTGCTCTTTCTGATGGTTTTCTTTGGTACTACGGCGGCCCTGCGCGCGATGAAACGCGAGGCGGTGGAGTTTTAAAATGCGTCCTCTGTATACAACTAGGAGTTCTGGTCTATGAGCGAAGCCGTGCGAAAAAGCCACGCGGTGGTCTGGCTCAAACCCTTTGTCTATTTGGCGCTCTGCACGTATCTGTTGATTGTCGTCTATCCGATGCTGTGGTTGCTCTATACTTCGCTCAAGACCGACCGCGAAATCTTCTTAGATCCGTTCAGTTTACCGGCGCTCGACGATTTGCAGTGGATCAATTTTACCAATGCCTGGACCAAGGGTTTCTTTGGCGATTATTTTTTTAATAGCGTGCTGTTGACGGTTTCGACGGTCTGCGTGTCGATGGTGTTTGCTTCGATGGCGGCCTATGCGTTAGCGCGCTTTAATTTTCCCGGGGTGCGGTCGCTGTTTTTCTATTTTTTAGCCGGGCTTATGGTGCCGCTACAGTTGGCTATCGTGCCGCTCTTTTTTCAAATGCGGGACCTAGGGCTGCTCAATTCGCATATCGGTATGCTCACCGTCTACGTGGCTTTTGGCATGCCCTTTGCCATTTTTATCCTCACGGGTTTTTTCAAATCGCTGCCTTCGAGTTTGCACGAGTCGGCTTTGATCGATGGGGCGGGCGAGTTGCGCGCGTTTTGGTCGATTATGCTGCCATTGTCGCGCCCGGGGCTCATTACGGTGGGTATCTTTTCCTTTTTGAGCACGTGGAACGAGTTCTTTATGGCCTTTATGTTTTTGTCTGGTGAAGGTTCGCAGCACCTGCGCACCTTGCCATTGGGTTTGGCCAATATCACCATCGTCAGCCAGTATCGCAGCGATTGGGGCATGGCCTTTGCCGGGCTGGTGCTCATTATGGCGCCGACGCTATTGGTCTATTCCTTTTTACAGCAGTATTTGACCAAAGGCATCACTGTGGGTGCCCTAAAAGGATAGGGATGGGCGAGCGTCTTCCGCGTGCAGCGGCATGCTTATTAGCTCTGTTGGCAGCCCTGCTCTGGCTGCACCAAGCAGTGACGATGGTGAAGTTCAAAGCGATCAAAGCGGCGGGTTATATCTCGCCATCGCTGTTTTGGCAGGACGTGCAAGAGCACGTGGGATTGGGGACCGCCGATTGGGGTTTGGCGCTGCTCTTGCTGCTCGTGGCGCTGGCGCTTTTGGTGCTTGAGCTGCGCTGGTTGCAGTTAACTCATTTTTATGCGTATCTGATACAGAGCGATCGGCGCGCGCTCCTCTTTCTGACAATCTTTGGCACGGTATGCGTGCGTTATTATTTTGCGCCGGGCATGTATTGGGGGGGGGACGCTTCGGCGCATTTGGCCTATGCGCATTTGGCCGCGCGTTCGCTGGCGGTGGGCGAGTGGCCGCTGTGGACGAACTTTCTCGGCAGCGGCACCCCTTATTTACAGTTTTACGGTTTTCTTTTTTTCTGCTATGTCGCGGCGCTCGATCTTCTGTGCCGTGATTTTTATTGGGCCGTAAAGTTCGCCCTGGCCTCGGCTCATATCGTCTCCGGGTTGGGCATGTACTGTTTTGTGCGTTTGGCCTGCCGCCAGCGCGGGGCAGGTCTCGTCGCGGCCCTGGTTTATATGCTGAGTTTTTGGCATGCGCAGCAGGTGCTGGTGATGGGGCGTTATCCACTGTCGCTGTTCTATGCGCTGTTGCCATGGGTTTTTTATGGCATTGAGTGCGTCTTGTATACGCGCGAAACAGGACGCCGTATCGCCCAACTCATGTGGGGGGGGATCGCGCTTGGGCTCTTGGCTTGGGTGCATCCCGGCTATGCCTTTTGGGGCACGTGCTTTGCGGGATTATATAGTTTGTTGCGGCTGGGGCAGCAGCGAGCTGGGCGCAGAGAAACGTTCTGGGCGCTGCTGGCTTTATTTGTCGTGGGAGTACTCGTCGGATCGGTGCAGACGTTGCCGATGTGGCTGGAGCGCAGCTATACGGTATTGCGCGAGAGCATGGTATTGACGGGCGTTCCCGATCCGAATTGGCGGCATCTGCTCTATTGGTCTAACCACATGTTGCACGCGATACCGCTGCCGCTCGAATACGCGCACTGGTATGGGGGCTATATCGGCGTTTCTGTATGCGCTCTAGTGTTGGCGGCGGTTTATTGTATTGGGCGCTGGCGCCATGTGTCAGGTACTATGCCCGTGTTGTTTTTCAGTTTGGCCGCAGCGCTCTTTCTGGTCTTTGCCTATCGCTGGAGTGGGTTACAGGCCTTGCCGCCGGTGCGGGCGATGAATGCGGCGCGCTTTCTGCTCTTTGTCGTGTTCTTTGCTTCTGCGTTGGCCGGGGCCGTAGCGCCCTTGCTGGCGGGTTTGTTGCGGCGGCGCCGACAGGGCATGGCGCTGGTCATTATTATACTTTGTATCGACTTATTGCCGACGACTTTTTTGGATATTAACACGACGCCGAGCGGTCAGCAAGACGAGATGCTCGACGAGATGGCGGCCGAGGCGGCAGCGTATGGCGACTATATGCCACCGGGGCGCACGATAGTGACGGTGGGGGGAATGCATCCCTATCTGGCTTTTTCCTGGACTTATTTTAAGACGGAGACGCCGTTGGCTCAGGCGGACCCCGGCAATTTATTGCCCGCATCGAGTTTATTTGCCAATCCTTTTGGCCATTTTCTCAACCGCGCCCTGGCACAGATTGCCAATGGGGTAGGAGAAGAAATAAAAAGCTCGCAGGTGCTCAGGGCGGGAGTTAAACTGCTCAATGTGCGCAATGTCTTAGCGGCGCAGGAGGATGGCACGACGAGTTGGTTGGCCTTTGGCGGTCAGAGTCCGGTGCTGGTCGCACCGCGCTTGGCCGCCTATAAGCGCAGCCGCCTAAAGCAGGTCCTCAACGAAGAAGATATCGAACGTTTGTTGTGGAAACCGACGGGTATGAGCCGTTTGCAAGTGCTGGAACAGGTGTATCCCATCGTGGGTCTGATTAACGAGATGGGGGTGTCGCCGCGCGGCAGCAGTGCGGAGCGCTTTCTGTTGGCCGACTATGCGGGCCAAGGCGATTTGGGAACCGACCCTGCCGTCGAGGTGATCGCCCATCGCTTGCTCAACCAGCGCGTCGAGTTGGAAGTCGACGTGTCAGAGCGGGCCTATGCACGGTTGGCGTATGCTTGGTATCCGCATTTGCGTGTCGAGGTCGATGGCGATCGCGTCGAAAGCTGGAGTACGGTGGGTGGTTTTATCTGTTTGCCTTTAGAGGCGGGCCGGCATGCTATAACGCTCGTGCCGGAGCTATCGCCGCTCAGGCGTAGCTTATGGGCGCTGTGTGCATTGTTATTTGTTATAGCGCTGGGGGCGAGTTGGCGGGCGCGTTGGAGTGTATGAAAGAAAAGATATTAAACGGGAGAATTTCTGTGGTATGGTTATATGCTTGCGTGCTGTTCTTGGCTTGCGGCGCGAGTGCAGAAGAGAAGGCGGAAGTTGTTAAGGCGTCGCGTGTCGTGCTCTTTTACGGCGATAGTCTGACGGCGGGTTATGGCATCGATAGCGCACAGGCTTTTCCAGCGCTAATCCAAGCGCGCCTCGATTCGTTGGGCTGGAACTATGAGGCCGTCAATGCCGGGCTCAGCGGTGAAACCTCGGCAGGGGGACTGCGGCGGGTCAACTGGATTTTGCGACGTTCAGTGGATGTCTTTGTGCTAGAGTTGGGAGCCAACGATGGCTTGCGCGGCATTGCTCCGCACAGCACAGCGGGAAACTTGCAGGGAATTATCGATAAAGTGAAGGAGAAATACCCGCAGGTGGCAATTGTTGTGGTCGGTATGGAGATGCCGCCGAATATGGGGCCGGACTACACGGCGGCCTTCCGCGATCTCTTCCCGAAATTGGCTAGGGATAACGCCGCCGCGCTGGTGCCCTTTCTGCTGGAGGGGGTAGCACTGGTGCCGGAGTTGAACTTGCCCGATGGCAACCACCCGACTCCGGCTGGACATCAGATACTCGCCGACAATGTGTGGCAGGTACTAAAGCCGCTCTTGGCTGCGCGAGTAGAGTTAGCGGTTGAAGGTGCTGAGGGCGACTAGTAAAGTTTAGGTCTGTGTTGCTCTTGTTTTATTGTCCATAGTTTCTATATATTGTAAATTGTTAACAATTTATAATATGCAATAGGGTTTAAAATGAAAAAAATACCTTTTGTGCACCGGACCATTCGCGAGCAGGTCGCTGCCCACCTGCGCCATGCCGTGTTAGCTGGCCAACTCACGGAGGGGGAGATGCTGCGCGAGCAGCCATTGGCTCAGCGCTTTGGCGTTAGTCGGGGGCCGATTCGCGATGCCTTATTACAACTGACGCAGGAGGGGCTGCTCGTAGCCGAGCAGAATCGGGGCGTGCGCGTGCGCAGTCCCGATCTGACTATACGGCCTTTGGTCGTCGGGATGCGCAGAGAAATAGAGGGTTTCGCAATAGAAAGTCTTTGCGGTAATGGCGATGGGGATGCGCTGGTTTTTTTTACGAAAAACCTAGCCGATTTTCGCGCAGCCTGCCAAGGGGACGATATGACCGAGGTCGTAGAGCACGATATGGCTTTTCATCGCCATATCATCGAAAGAGGGGGCGGCAGCGATCTAGTCGCCGTCTGGGTACCGGTCGTTACGCATATGATGCTGCCCTATTCGCGCCACGGAGAGCTAATGGAGAGCTATCGCGAACACGAGGCCGTAGTCGCCGCACTGCGCGCTGGAGATAAAGAGCAGGCGCGGGAGCGCCTGTGGATCAATATCCAATAGGAGAGAAATGGAGCCCTTAGAAGAGCAGAAAGGAACTGATATGGCTGCGCTCGATGGCATACGCATACTAGATTTTACACAGGTGATCTTTGGACCGGTGGCCACGCAGGTATTGGCCGATCACGGGGCCGATGTAATAAAAATAGAACGCCCAGGACAAGGTGATCTCGCGCGGGGTTTCGGCCCGTGGCAGGGGGAGCAGAGCCTATCCTTTGCCAGTCTCAATCGCAACAAACGCAGCTTGGCGCTCAATCTGAAAGACCCGGAAGGCGTGGAAATAGCACATCGGATATTAGAAAAAACAGATGTGTTGGTGCATAATTTCCGCTCTGGAGCTGTAATGCAAAAGTTGGGCTTGGACTACGAGTCGTTAAAGGAGCGGTATCCGCGCTTGATCTATGCGGTGGGGTCTGGTTACGGCTCTGAGGGGCCTTATGTAGAGCGCAATAAGGGTGGGCATGAGTCTATGGCGCAGGCGCTGAGTGGCGTCGTCGAGCAGTTTATAGGGCCGAAAAATAAACCGCAGCGACTGCCTTATACCGTTGCCGACTTTAATGCCGGTATGCTGTTAACTCAGGGCGTATTGCTGGCGTTGATGGCAAGGGAGCGGACTGGCGAAGGGCAGTACCTGGAGACCTCATTATTAGACGGTATGATGAGCATGCAGGCCTGGACTACTACGCGATTGCTCAATGCTCCAGAGGAAGACGATGACGGCTCGGCGGGAGCGACTAGTCCCACGGGCAACCCTTTGGATGGGGCCGTTTTTAAAACGGCAGACGGTTTTTTGATGGTCACGGCACTGTTTCGCCCCTTTGATGTACTGATCGAGAACCTGCAAGAAGCGCTCGGCATGGAGGGGCTGGCCGGGGATCCGCGTTTTGCGACATTGGACGATGCCAAAGTTAATAGAGAAGTGCTATACGAAAAGTTGGAGCCAATATTTGTAACGTGCACCAACGATGAATGGATACCTCGCTTAGAAGCACAGGATATTTTAGTCGCGCCGATTCGCTCTACGGCCGAAGCGCTAGAAGATCCACAACTAGCGGTGAATAATTTGATCATCGAGGTGGAGCACGAGAAAGTGGGCAAGATGCGCCACGTTGGCCCCCCGCTCCGACTGAAGGGGACGCCGGCAAGAACGCACTGGGCGGCGCCGTTGCTGGGAGAAAATTCGCAGGAAATATTGTGCGAAATGGGCTGGAGCCGAGAACAGGTGGACGCTATGCGCGAACGAGGGATCATAGGATAAACGGAGGGTTAGATGGCCGATTACGAATACATTCTTTTTGAACTGCGAGGCCGCGTCGCTTGGATTACGCTCAATCGTCCCGAGGTGCTCAATGCCATGCACCCGCCGATGGCAAAAGAGTTGCGCGCGGCGTGGAAGAGAGTGCGCGATGACGACGATATTTGGATGGCTGTGCTAACGGGCAGCGGTGAACGCGCTTTTAGCGCTGGCTCGGACTTGAAGTGGCGGGCTGAACAAGGGGAGAAGGCGCGCGAGCATAACCGCAGTGAAGTGCTTGAAAATGAAGCGCTGGGGTTTCAGCGCGGCCGAGATTGCTGGAAGCCACTGTTGGCTGCGGTCAATGGTTATGCCGTTGGGGGAGGATTGGAACTGGTTTTGGGCTGTGATATCGTACTGGCCGCGGACAATGCACAGTTCGGTTTGCCCGAGGTGCGCAGGGGACTTATGGCTGATGGAGCAGGCGTCCACCGGCTCTTGCGCCGCGTGCCTTATAGCGTGGCGATGGGCATGGTGCTTACGGGCCAGTTTATCGGTGCCGAAGAGGCGCATCGCGTTGGTCTGGTCAACGAAGTGACTTCTGGCGATGCGTTGCGCGCGCTTACTGAACGCTGGGTTGAGCAGATTATGGAGTGTGCGCCGCTGTCGCTGCGCGCGAGTAAAGAGGCGGCACTACGCGGTTTGGAGCTACCGCTGTGGGAAGCGATTGGGCAGACTTTCCCTATGGCCGATGAACTATACGCCTCGGAGGACTTTGTCGCCGGTCCACAGGCCTTTGCGGAAAAACGCAAAGCAAATTGGCAGGGGAAATAAATAGCTCTGCGCTGCCTTTTATATATAAGTGCTGTTCGTTTATAGGCGAATATAATGCAATGGCAGCAGTGGCTAGAGGCTGCGATCTATCCAATCGAGCGCAGGACTTCTAAGGGGGGACTATCGTGGACCCCGCGGCTCGAGAGCTGACCGACGAGCACCGTGAGCAGACAGATTGAGGGCAGCGCTAATAGCAGAGGCAAGAGCGCTGGTTCGAAGGGCACGTCAAAAACAAAGCGCGCCAAACCCCAAGAGCTACCCAGCGAGAGCACCAAGCCCGTAAGCGCGGCGAACCCCCCCAAAAAGACATATTCGAGCGCCATGATGCGCCGGACTTGGCTACGGCTCGCGCCCAAGGTGCGCAAGAGCACGCTTTCTTTTACGCGTTGGTAGCGACTCCCTGCGATAATACCGACGAGTACTAAGAGTCCCGTGGCGATGCTGAAGAGGGCGAGGAAACGCACGACAAAGGACACTTTCCCCAGGATTGTATCGACGGTAGAGAGAATGAGGTCGAGATCGATGATCGATACGTTGGGATAGCGGTCTATGCTCTGGCGCTGTAGCTGGGCTAGCTGTTGGCTCTCTGTAAAGCGGGTGACCAGCACGTGGAATTGGGGTGCTTCTTCTAAAATTCCGCTGGGAAAGAGCACGAGGAAATTGGGCATGACGCGCTGCCAATCGACTTCGCGCAAGCTGCCGACGATGACGGTGATAGGCACGCCCTGCACGTCGAAGATGAGTGAATCTCCGAGACCGACGCCGAGACTTTCCACAATATTTTGCGCTAGGGATACATAGGTGGTATCGCCTGTAGTCGATCCCCGCCATTGGCCGGCGATGAGGGTTTCACTGGTATTTAATGTGTCGCGATAGGTGCAGCGATATTCGCGCGTAAGAGCCCAATTGTTGCGGCGGCTGCCCGGCTCCTGGCGCAACTCGGCTACGCTTTTTCCTTTGACGCTGTGCAGGCGCATTGTGACGATGGGCACTTGCTGAATAATGGGCAGTTTCAGTCCGGCGAAGATTTCCTGCATGCCCTCTACCTGATCGCTCTGTATATCAAAGAGCACGGCGTTGGGACGGTCGCCACCGCCGACGCTTTCGACTTGGGCGACGAGTGCATGCTGTGCCAAATAGAGCGTTGACATCAGGAAGGTGCCCAGCCCTAGACCGAGTAGGAGCATGAGTGTTTGGTTGTGTGGACGAAAGAGGTTGGCCAGCCCTTGGCGCCATTCGTAGCTCCAGCTGAGCGGAAAGAAGCGGCGTGCGCCCCAGGTGAGTAGGCGGGCAACGGCGGCTAAAAGGGCAAAGGCCACGGCGGTACCGCCGGTAAATCCGAGGGCATAGTCGAAGCGATTGGTCAGGTGCAGCGCAAAGAGCAGGGTGCCGACTACGAGTAGGATATTGGCGCCGATGCGAAAGAGGCGACCGCCTTCGCTGCTATTTTCGTCATAGGCCGCGCGTAGCGTGCGCAGCGGCGGTGTTTGCCGCACGGACAAGAGCGGACGGGCGGCAAAGAGCAGGGCGAGCCCTAGGCCTACGAGCGTGCCCTGGAGCACGGGTAGCAGGGATGGTACGGGTTGCACGTCGAGCGGCAGCACATCGCGCAAGAGCACGGGTAGAAGATCTAGGGCGAGCGCGCCGAGTAGGGCACCGCCCAACGAACCGCAGAGCCCCATGGCTCCGGCTTGTAGTAAATAAATGGCAAAGGTCTGGTTGGAGGAGGCACCGAGGCTGCGCAGAATGGCCACGGTGTCGAGCTTTTGTGCGGCGTAGGAATGCATGGCGCTGGCCACGCCGACGGCCCCTAGTATCAGGGCGATAAATGAGCCGAGGTTGAGAAAGCGGTAGAGGTTGCCCAGCGAGCGACCGAGCTGCTGTTTGCGGTCTTCGACGGTATCTATATCTATATCGTCGAGGCCTTGGTCAAAGCTGGCGCGCAGGTCTTTTTTTAAAACTTCAGCATCGCTGTCGGCATCGAGTTTAAAAAATATTTCGTACTCGACGCGGCTGCCGCGCTGGACGAGATGGGTGCGGTCGAGATAGGCCATGGGCAAATAGATGCGCGGCTGTACATCGCTGCTGAGCGAAGTTTCGCCGGGGATCTTTATCAGACGTCCCTCGATGCGAAAAAAGGCGCTGCCGACTTTAATGGAATCGCCGACACTCGCGCCATATTGCATCATGATATTATCATCGACGAGGGCGCGTGCCCCTGTGCGAAAGGTCTGTGCGGCGGAGGGGGGATCGGTCTGTAATTGCCCGTAGAACGGGAAGCCGCCTTCTAAGGCGCGAATTTGTGCCAAGCGCGTATGGCTACCGCGCGGCAACCATACCATCGATGTAAATTTTATTTGCCGCGCCTGCTGGCCACCGATGGAGTCAATTGTCGTTTCCAACTCGGTGGAGAATATTTGCTTGCTCTCTATGACGAGGTCGGCACCGAGTAACGAATTGGCCTGTGTGTCAATTTCGTTTTCGAGACTGCTGCCCAAACTGCGCAGCGAGACCAAGGCGGCAATGCCAACGGCAATGGATGCCGTATAGAGGGCTAGGCGACGGCGGTGGCGGCGGCTGTCGCGCCAGGCCATGCTAAAGACCCAGGCGATCACGAAGGAGAATCTCCGGCGGTCGTCTGTTGAGCGGTGGCGGAGTCTTCGCTGACGGCGCCGTTGCGCAGGCGTATGATGCGCTGGGTGCGTTGTGCCAACTCTAGATCGTGGGTTACGAGCACGAGCGTCGTCGTCTGTTCTTTGTTGAGGTCGAAGAGCAACTCTTGCACTTGGTCGCTGGTATCGCCGTCGAGATTGCCGGTGGGCTCATCGGCAAAGAGCACGCGCGGGTCGTTTATAAAGGCGCGTGCCAAAGCTACACGCTGCTGTTCGCCGCCGGATAATTGCGTGGGATAATGGTCTAAGCGGCTGCCTAAACCCACGCGCTCCAACCAGTGGACGGCACGCTCGCGGGCATCCTTGCGGCCGCGCAACTCGAGTGGCACCATGGCGTTTTCGAGTGCGCTGAGCGTCGGTATGAGTTGGAAGTTTTGAAATACAAAACCGACGCGTTCGTTGCGCAGGCGGGCGCGCTCGTCCTCGCTGAGATTTTCTAAGGCGACTTCGTCGAGCAGCACGCTGCCGGAAGAGGCGCGATCCAGGCCGGCGCACAGGCCTAGTAGGGTCGTCTTACCGCTACCTGAGGGACCGACGATGGCGCATGTCGTGCCGTGTGCTATTGCAAAGCTGACGTCGCTG
>JBLHGI010000136.1:0-14954 GCA_047616505.1 Planctomycetota bacterium | reverse complement strand
TATGGATTGACGAGCTATATCGCGCGCGAGTACGGCGATGAGAAATTGGCCGAACTCTATCGCGCCGCCTCCCGCTGGCAGAATTTAAATGTCGATGCCGCTTTCGCAGATCTATTGGGGCAGAGCGTTGACGAACTCTACGCCTCCTGGGTTGCCGATATGCGCGTGGGCTATGAGGCACAGGTGCAAAGCCTAGGCACATTGCGCGAGGGGGAGGTCGTAGTAGATAAAGGCTTTTCCAATATGCGTCCGCTGCTTTCTCCCGATGGTCAACGCCTGGCCTATCTGTCGACGCAAAAACAGCACTATGGTCCGCATATGCTCGTCATACGCGATTTGCAGAGCGGTGAGGATGAAGTTATTGCTCCCGCCGTTGCCGCATCTGCTATGAGCTTTGCGCCCGATGGCGACAAGATGGTCTTTGCGCGTATTGCTCGTGCCGATCGCTATGGCTCGCGCCAGTCCGATATATACGAATACGATTTTGCCAAAGAGGAAAGGGGATGGGCCGATGCAGCGCTATGGACGCTGCCTGTGCTGGTGCGCGGATATGGTCCATCACCTGCGCACGAAAAACGTTTAAGCAGATCCTTGCGCGCGCTCTACCCAACGTACTCTCCGGACGGCGAACAGATCGCTTTCGTGCGCAATGCGGGAACGAATAACAATCTCGGCCTGATGCGCGCCGATGGATCACAACTGCGCGACCTGACGGATTTTAACGACGGCACTCAGCTCTACAGCCCGCGCTTTGCTCCGGATGGTCGCGCGATTGCCCTATCGATCGCCCGCGGCGGCCAGCGCGATATTGTCTTGTTGCGCGTCGGTGACGGCGACAAAGGGTTGGCAATGGCTAGTGCCGATAAGGGAATAGACCTTGGTGCTCAGTTCGAAGTGCTGGTCGCGACAGAGGGCACCGATCGCGATCCGGCATGGAGCCCAGATGGCCAGCGTCTGTATTTCTCTTCTGATGCGAGCGGCATCTTTAATATTTATGCACTCGAATTGGCAACGGGGATAATTGAGCAGGTTACGAATGTAACGGGAGGGGCGTTCAATCCGACGGTAGCAGAAGATGGCCAGGTTTATTTTTCTGCGTATGCCGTCGGCGGCTTTGAGATTCGCAAGATCGAGGGGCGTGGTTCCATCGTTGAATTGGACGGGGGAAAAATAGGGGGAGCAGTGATGCCTCTAACGCAGGCGGCTCCCTCTTCTGTGCGACAGAGCGAAGCGTATGGGACGGATTTCCTCAAGACGTCATTATTGCCGCGACTCTCTATCGATGAAGGACGGTTCAAACCGGGAGTATATGCTTCGTCGAGTGATGTGCTCTTCCGTCAGAATGTGTTTGCTGGAGTGGCTTGGGCACCGGCCAACGGCGACCGCGATGTATTTGCCATTTACGAGTATAGCGGGTTGCGCCCAACGCTGTTTTTGGAGGCCTTTCACCAGAAGCGCAACTCGGCGCGCGGGGATAGTTCGGAGGCGCGAGATGCCATTATCAACGCCGTAAACTTCAGCCTCAACCAAGTCAGCATTGGCGCGCGTGGTCGCATCGGTCGCTTTGGCGAGTTGACGGCTTCGGCCACCTATGACCGCTACGACGCCAGCGTCGAATGGAAAGCCTTTGTGCCTCGTCGCGATGGTGGGCTCGGGCTCGACTTGGAAAAACAAAAGCCCTTTGGTTATACCTACTTAAATGGCTTTGGTGTGGGGCTGACGTATCGCCTCAACTTGCTGGCGCGGCGCCGCGATCGTGACATCAGCCCTCTCGGACGGCAGATCTATTTTCGCTATGATCGCATGTATAACTACTTCCTCGATTCATTTAACGAGCAGGCTTCGTTTATCGACGAGGAGTTTATCAAATTATTCTACAACCAGTTTACCTTAGAATGGAACGAGCATCTAGGGTTGCCGTGGGGCTCGCGTTTGGGCTTGCGATTTTACGGCGGTTGGATTGCCAGCGATGAGGTCGATGACAAGGAGCGAATCAACGACTTCTTCGACTACCATCTCGGCGGCCTCAGTTTTATGAAAGGATATACCTTCTATAGCATAGAAGGACGCAAGGCGGCGATGGCAACGGCCACTCTGCGTTTCCCCATTGTCAAGCAATGGGGGGGGCGTTTCCTACATCTATATCTTGATAAGGTTTATGGGGCCGTCTACGGTGATATTGGCAAGGCTTGGGACGGCGCTTTTGACGAACCGGACTCTTTTTACGCACGAACGGGACCGCTGCGCGATGTGGGTGGGCAGTTGCGTTTTGATCTGAATTCGTACTATAGTTTGCCAACGCGCGTGCAGATGGATCTGGCTTATGGGATAGACGAGATTTCGGAGCGCAGCCCTTGGAAGTTTTATCTTACGGTGTTGTTTGGATATTTGTAGGTATGTAAAGAAGATTTAGGGGAGAATTGAGATGATTATGCGAATGGTTTTTGCTGCGGTCGTTGTTTTATTTGTGGGAAGTATATCGGCGGGAGCGCAAGAATTGCCCAGTGTGTTCAGCGAGGAAGGGCAGCATTTGTTGATGGGGCCTTTAGCGGCGGCGGCGGAGGAAGAGGCTCCGTCGTTGTTGCCGACTAAGCGTGCCGAAATAAAGAAAAAGAGTGATACCATTTCACCTCGTCGTGCATTTCTGTATTCCGTGCTAATGCCAGGTGTTGGTGAGTTTATGGCGGGGGCTAAAAAACGCGGTGCCTTCTTCCTAGGAGTCGAAGCGGTGGCACTGGGGCTTTACTTTAGCTGGAATGGTGAAGGTAACGATCTAGAGGACAAATTCCGCGATGTCGCCGATGAGGAATGGGACCCGCTCAATTATTTGGCGTGGCGTGGCTCGACGATTTCGCGCAACTCATCTATTACACACGCGTTACCGTGCTCTAGTTATGTGAACGATTATTTGGCGACGGGAAATTTTGGCGATTGTGATGGTGCCGAGATACAGCAGTACTACGAGTTGATTGGTAAATATGACCAATTCTCATCGGGTTGGGTCGATTTGGTGCGCGTGGATAATGGTAGCCCGGTGCAGGCGACGGAAGTCGATTCGGTCGAAAATTTTCTGTCGGTAAATCGACTCGATTATGAGGTTAAACGCGACGACAGCAACAAGCTTTTAAAACGAGCTAGTGCTGTGACCGGACTGATATTGGTCAATCACGTTATCAGTGCGATCGATGCCGCGCGCGTGGCGCGTAGTAAAGCCGACGGCGCTACGGCAGAGAAGCTAGAGCGCCGCACGCGCTTTGCTTTTGTGATGCACGAGGGCAGCCGTAGCCAAGTGCCGATGCTCATGGCGTATAAACCCTTTCGTTGAGCGACGATATGCGGTTGAAACTGTTCATCGGGGCCCTGCTCGTTTTGACGTGCGTGCAACCGGGGAGTGCGCAGTCCGGTGCTGGTGCCTTCTGGCGCTCGTTGGTTATACCCGGCTGGGGGCAGCACTACGCGGGCCAAGGCGGTGGACGTTTTATAGCTACAGAACTGGCTCTATGGACGGGGTATGCGGGCTTTGATCGCCTCGGGAAAGTCCGTGCAGACCGCTTCCACGCCTATGTGGCCGAACATGCTGGTGCTGATTCGAAGGGCAAGGGGGATCCGTATTTGGACGATCTCGGTTTCTACGAGAGCCAGCTGCAGCACAACCAATTTGCCCTCTATGAGGATGGACCGAAGGCACAGATTTATCCGACGGGTGTCGAGTTCTACTGGGAATGGGATCGCGAAGCATCGCGTGAGCGCTATCGGACGTTGCGCAATGAGAGCGAGAGTGCCAAACGCCAAGCGCTCTATACCACGGGGCTAGTGGTGGCTAATCACCTGCTCTCGGCGATTCACGCTGCTCGCAGCGTGGGGCTGGCTGGCAAGGTAGAACGCTTAGAGCAGGCCTCGTTCTTGCCGTTGCGCGGGGGGGCGATGTTGTCCTTCACGCGCCGATTTTAAACGATTATGCCCTCTCTTTTTTTTGTCTTAATCAGTGTCTTTATCGCTCCATTCGCCGCTGCGGGGCTGCCGTGTGGCACGCGTTGGTTGGAGGCGCACCGCAGCGAGATGCCGTTGCCAACGGCCGCTAAATTGGCCGTGCCTCAACAAGAAGAAATCAAGGTGGGAACCCCGTTGGGGGTACCGGTTTCCGGCGATGTCTTTTTGCGTCCTTCTACGTGTCGCTATGTAGGCGAAAACGCCTATATATTCGTAGAAGACAGTCTGTGGGACGTGCTCGTTGTGCAGCCGGATATAGACAAATTGGGCGCGCTCTTTGATGTGGCGACTCCGGCGGATTCAACGCGTGGCATATACGAGATGGCCACGGAAACCTTTGGTGCCGTGCCGGATGTAGACGGCGATCCGCACGTTTTTATTTTTATTATCGATATGCCCAACGATAACGTCGTCGGATATTTTGATCCGCGCGTATCGACTCATGTCGATGAGAGCCAGCGCCGCGACGCCGTGTATCTGGACGCCTTTCGTCTCAATTCAGACCCCTTTTTAACGCGTGGTACGCTGGCGCATGAATTTCAGCATTTGATTCACTGGGGGCACGATGAGGACGAGGAGGATTGGATCGAAGAGGGGTTGTCTGGTTATGCCGAAGAGTTAACGGGGTTTGCCGAGACGGACCCTCGGATGGTGCCGGGATTTTTGGAGAACCCCTCACTCAACCTCACGGCTTGGCCGTTTTTATCGAGTGAAGCTACCCCGCATTATGGGGCTACCTACTTATTTGCATCCTTCCTGCACGAGCGCTATGGTCCAGAGATGATTCGCACATTAGTCGCCGAACGGCGCAATGGCATCTTTGGGGTAGACGAGGCATTTAAAGAAATGGGTTTAGTGCAGAACTACGCCGGTGCTTGGGGGCTGTGGGTGGCGGGAAACTATGCAGCGGATGATTCGTTTTATGGTTATCGGGCACTGCGGGGTCGACGCGTACAAAGTTTTCCCATTACCGATTTACCTCTTGAACCAACCGAGGGGCAAGTTTCTCAGCAGTGGGGAACGACGAACTTAGTGCTGAGTGCTTCTGGTAATATACAGGTTGAATTTGCAGGGGTAACTGATGGTCGCTACATCGTGTGGGGGTATGCTATGCGCGGTGCGACCGGTGAGATGGTGGCAATGGAACTAGATGAGTTTAATGCGGGCTCGCTGCAGATGGCGGATGTCGATAGCGCTGCTCTAGTCGTTGGGCGCACGTCGTTGGCCGGAGGAAACTTTACGCTTGCGGCTCAACACTATATTCCCACAGATGTGCCAACGGCGGTGACAGCGGCTTCGACTAAAGGAGAGGGTTTTGCGCTTGGTGGTGCCTATCCCAATCCTTTTAATGGCGGAGTGCAGTTGCCCTTTTCATTGGGGCTGAGTGGCGAGACTGAGCTCGTTATTTTTAATAGTTTGGGACAGAGGGTACAGCTCTTATACTCAGGATATATGGGGGCAGGTGCGCACCAGTTGCACTGGGATGGGCGCGATGAACGAGGAGTGGAGGTTGCTAGCGGTTTGTACCAAGCTGTCTTACGCGCGCAGGGGCAAGTGTCCGTGCGGGGGTTGACGTTGGTAAAATAAAAAGAGAAACGATCGTGATGTACATATCAGAGCGGGGTGGGCCTTTTAGGTCCGTCCCGTTTTATCGTTCTGGTGGTATGGCACTGATATTGTCGATGAGCCGGACCGTGGGCAAGCGCACCGCTAAGGCGATGACTACAGGGCTGGCAATATAGGATCGCTCTTCGAGGGTCTCGGGATCGACAATGGCAATATAGTCGATATCGCTCCTTAGCTCTCGCTCTATTTCTGAACGCATCGCGTGAATGATTTGTTTTGCATCGCGGTGGCCTGCTTCTATTTGGTCGCGTGCTTGTTGGAGACTGCGGTAGAGCACGGGAGCCCGTCGGCGCTCCTCTTCGCTCAGGCGAATATTGCGCGAGCTCATCGCCAAGCCATCGTTTTCGCGCACGGTAGGGGCTACGGAAACTTCCACATCGAGGTTGAGGTCCGCCACCATGCGACGAATAACGGCCGCCTGTTGATAATCTTTCTGACCGAAGATGGCCACGTGTGGTTTTACCGCCGTAAATAATTTGGTGACGACGGTGGTCACGCCGCGAAAATGACCCGGGCGAGAACGTCCACAGAGACCGTCTGTAAGTGTATCGACCTCGACACGAGTCGAAAAGGATGGTGGGTAAAAATCGCTAGCCTGGGGGGTGAATACGGCGTCGACATCGTAGCGAGCGAGCAGATGCAGATCGCGCTCTAAATCGCGTGGATAGACTGAGAGGTCTTCCTGCGGGCCAAACTGTAGCGGGTTGACGAAAATGCTGACGACGCAGTGGTCACCGTGGTCTTGGGCGTGTTCTACTAGGCTGAGATGGCCGGCGTGCAAATAACCCATCGTGGGTACGAGGGCGATGCGCTGGCCCTCTAACCGCCAGAGATCGGCTTGTTTTTGCATGGCCAACACCGTTTTGATTAGTTCAGGAATGGGCATGGGTGATAGGAGTGGTGAGTTCGGCTATGGCTTGGGGGTTGGGGCCTTCTAAGAGGCGAAGGTCGTCGGTATATAAACGGTTATTGAGCGGGTTTCTGAGCTGAGGGGCTATTTGACATAAGGGGACGAGAACGAAACTGCGTTCGGTCATATGGGGATGAGGAACGATGAGCGAATCGCTGTCAAACCGCTGGTCTGCGTATAGTAGTAGGTCGAGGTCGAGGGTGCGTGGCCCCCAGTGTATATGTCGCTGTCGCTGATGGTTGTTCTCAATCTCTTGCATGGAAGATAGCAGCTCGGGTGCTGAGAACGTAGAGCGCACGCTGCAGACGGCATTGAGGAAAGTCGGTTGTTCGATATAACCTTGCGGTTCGGTTTCATAGGCGCTGGATACGGCTATCAACTCCACGTGCGATAGCAGCTGCAGACTGTTGAGTCCCGACTGTAAATGATGTAGGCGGTCGCCCAAATTGGATCCCAGAGCGATATAGGCTAGGTCACTCATATTGACGCTGTATTTCCACTTCAATGCCGTCGAAGTCGCCGGGGACGGGCGGGTTGGGTTTGCGCACTCTAACTACGAGTGCGATGGGGGCGTAGGTGCGGCCAATCTGCGCGGCAATGTGTTCTGCGAGCGCCTCGATGAGTTTGAAGCGCTGTTGGGTGACTATTTCTGCGACGGTCTTGTATACAGTTGAATAATCGATGGAGAGGTTCAGGTCGTCCTTTAGGCCCGCTTGGCGCAAATCACTCTGTAGCTCGAGGTCGATTTCAAAGCGTTGGCCGAGTTGGGCCTCTTCGTCAAAAAGGCCGTGATATGCGTAAAAACGCATATTGCGCAGGCGAATAGTATCGGCTGACATGCGGTAATCTCCAGGGGTGCGTGGATGAATATAGGCTGCTTGTATGTGCTGTCAATCCTGCGCTGCAGACTGCTATATTCGCTTGATTTAGAGGGCGCTGTTGAGTATATTGCTAGGCATCAAGGACGATGCACCCCCCCCAAGGAGGTATTATTATGTCCGAAGTCACTCCGACACAAAGTTCGGGCGCACGCGCGGCTCTGCAGGCGAGTGGTTCTCGCGTTCAGGAAGAGTCGCGAGCTGATCGGCGCGAAATGCAAGAGAAGCGCACCGAGCAGACCGAGCAGAGCAGAGCAGACCAGAGCCAACGGGCAGAGCGTCTAGAGCAGGCTCGTGAACAGCAGCGCGCAGAGCAGGCGCGTCAGCAACAGGCTTCGCAAGAGAGTCAACAGCGCAATGAGAACCAAGGTCAGCGCCTACAGGTAGAGCAGAGCCAAGGGCGAGGTCAAGTGGTTGATACATTGGCCTGATGGTTCAGCAGCATAGAAAGTGTAAAGGTGCCACAGTCTCTCAAAGGCTGTGGCGCTTTTGCGTTCTATTTTCCCTCTAACCGAGCAAGGGCTCTATGGGCTATATCGCGCCTGGCATAGGCGTGATCAAAACGAATGACATCTACGGCGCCATATGCTTGCTCTACGGCTGCTGAGATCGTATCGGCGGTAGCCGTAACGCCAAGGACGCGCCCGCCGACGCTGATAAATTGCCCCTCGTGGAGTTCGGTGCCGGCGTGGAATACGACTACTTCTTGGGAGTCGGCAAATTGCTCTAAGCCTTCGATCACCATGCCTTTGGGATAGGAAGCGGGATAGCCTTTAGATGCCATTACGACGCATACGGCGGCTTGTGTCGAATTCTCTATCGCGATTTGATCTAGCGTGCCATCGCAGGCCGCTTCGAGAATATCGACTAGATCGCTGTTGAGCAGAGTCATGAGGATCTGGCATTCGGGGTCGCCGAAGCGGGCGTTGAATTCGACTACCTGAGGGCCGTCTTGCGTCAGCATTAAACCTACGTAGAGCACGCCTTGGAATGGGCAGCCCAGACGTTTCATTTCGTCGAGAACGGGCTGGATGATACGCTCTTTCGCCTCTTCTAGGAGGGCTACTGATAGAGCAGGGGCAGGGGCATAGGCCCCCATGCCTCCGGTATTCGGGCCTTGATCACCTTCGTAAATAGCTTTGTGATCTTGCACGGGGACTAGGGTTACAAAATGGGAACCGTCGCAAAGGGCAAAGAGGGATACCTCTTCTCCCTGCATAAAGTCTTCTATGACGATTTCATTTCCGGCTGCGCCAAATGTATCACCCGTTAGCATCTCTCTCGCCGTGTCGACCGCCGTGTCTTCATCCATACAGACGACGGCGCCCTTGCCGGCGGCAAGACCGCTGGCTTTGACGACGATAGGCGCGCCGTGGCTGCGGATATAATTCGTCGCTTCTGTCACATCTTTAAAAGTATGGTGGGCGGCAGTGGGGACACCGATCCGCTGCATTAGATCCTTGGCGAAGGCCTTGCTGCTCTCAATGCGTGCAGCCGCTTCGGTGGGGCCGAATATTTTCAGACCGCGCGCCTGAAAGCGGTCGACGATCCCTCCGGCAAGTGCATCGTCTGGGCCGACAACGGTGAGATCAATCTGCTCTCGCACGACAAACTCGATCAACTTGTCGATTTCGCCTTGCAAAGTATCGCGTTCAGTTACTGGCGTGTCGACGCGGATGGGTACTAATTCAGCTAGGGGAGTCATTCCGGGGTTGCCCGGCGCGGCATAAACGCGTGAAACGCGTGGGCTTTGGGCGATTTTCCAGACCAGCGCGTGTTCACGCCCCCCCTTGCCGACGACCAGCACTTTCATAGTGACCCCTTTTTTATAGGTACCCAAATTCTCGTAAGTCGCGATCTTGATTGCGCCATCCCGGTCGAACCTTAACCCACAATTCAAGGTAGACGGATTGCTCGAGCATTTCCTCTATGCCTTTGCGCGCCTGTTTGCCTATGGCATGTAGGCGGACGCCCTTGCGGCCAATAACGATGCCCTTCTGGCTGTCTCGCTCGACGTACAACACGGCGTTGATATACGTTTTTCCCTCGGGCCGCTCCTTGAACTCTTCGATAGAAATATTGATCGAATAGGGCAACTCGTCTTCGAGGTTTTCAAAGGCTGCCTCGCGAATCAATTCTGCCGCGAAAAAACGCTCTGGCTGCTCGGCGACCATATCGTCTGGGTAGAGCTTTGGACCTTGGGGCATTTGGCCGTCAATGCGCTCGAGCAGGGTCTCTAAATGGGCACCGTGCAGGGCCGAAATGGGCAGCAACTCCTGCAGGCCGTATTCTTTGCGCAACTGCTCTAGTAGGTTGTCTATAATCTTGGGTTCGAGCAGATCTATCTTGTTGAGTACGGCGATGACAGGCGTGCGGGCCCTTTCTAAAAAACGGTGCACGAGTTTGGCGCGATCGCGCGGTTTAGTGCCATCAATGAGCAATAAGGCCGTATCGGCTTCGCGCGCGGCCTGTTCAATTTGGCGCTCCATGCTCTCGTGTAATTTGTAGCTGGGTTCGAGCAGGCCGGGAGTGTCTAAAAATACGACCTGGCTTTCGGGGCGGGTAAGAATGCCGAGGACGCGCCCGCGCGTAGTCTGTGGTTTAGCGGTGACAATAGACAGACGCTGGCCTATAAAGGCATTAAAGAGAGTGGATTTGCCCGCATTGGGGCGGCCCACTAAAGCGACATAGCCACAGCGCGTATTAGAAGGAGAGGTTTGCAGAGAACTGGTAGGTGGA
The DNA here is from genome assembly GCA_047616505.1 of Planctomycetota bacterium. Lineage (GTDB taxonomy): Bacteria > Latescibacterota > UBA2968 > UBA8231 > UBA8231. Next base: position 4,811 of record JBLHGI010000136.1, on the reverse strand, counting down.
TTCGAGTTCATCGTGTTGCATGTAGGCAACATCGAGTGCGATGCGCTGGTGTGGTTGCAGCCCCATACCAAAGGCTTGACGTCCCTCTTCTAAACCACCGCGCAGCGCCAATGTGCGATAGTTATATTCGACGCCAGCGTTGAATGGAGACGCGTCGTCGGCATCGTTGGCATCGCCGCCAGTGCGTGCCGCTATAGCTAAGGTCACATGGCCGCCCGCTAGAGGCAGATCGTAGGCGGCACCGACTAATAGAGAAGGATTGATACGGTCCGTCGTTTCTGTATCCCAGTAAATGGGGGTCGTGGTGATATCGCGTAAATTGGCCGCTAAACGTATGGCGGGGCTCAACTGATAATAAGCACCTAGATCCAAACCAATGCCATAGGCGCTGAACGTGGCAATTTGGCGATAGATGAGTTTTAGCGATAAACCCATGGATACTTTGTCGCGCAGACGATGGGCGGCAGAAAGGTACAGTGCGTAGTCGGCGCTAGATTCGGTCGTGGAGACGAGCGGGCGGTTGTCTCCGCTTAAGGCGCGTCCAGAGTCTTGTAATTCGGTGAATTGGATATCGTCTACACCAACGCGGAGTAGGGCAATGCCGAGACCATGTAAACGGCGGCCGGGCCGTGCGATTGCTACAAAGTCATGATTGACGAGACCTGAAAAGCGCTCTGCGTGCATTAGATGTAGCTGTTTTTTGTCAAGGCGAGTGAGGCCCGCTGGGTTCCAGTAGGTGGCCGTGGGATCGTTGGCTAAGGCTACATAGGCGCTGCCCAATGCAACCGAACGCGCACCGGCACCAAGAGCGAGGAACTCGCCGGCAAAACCCGATGCCGCGCGGGCGCTACCCGTTGTTATGAGCAAGATAAAAGAGACGAGAAAATACGGGTGCATACAGAAGCCAAAAAGAGGTGGAAGTGAATACAAATCAAATACTAAAGGAAGGGGTATTCCGTGTCAAGCGCACTTGGCAATCAGGAGATTAGGACAATTTGCAGATCCATAACATTGGTTCCCGTTGCCCCCGTAATAAGCAGATCGCCCAGAGGTTGAAAATAATGATAGGAATCGTTGTTTTGCAGGTAGGCTCTGGCCGCAAGCCCCTGGGATTTGCCACGTTGAATCGTCGAACCATCAACGATCGCTCCAGCGGCATCGGTTGGGCCATCGGTGCCGTCCGTGCCAGCGGACAAAAAAGTTATGCCTTCCCAGCCATCTAAGGCTAACCCTGCCGCTAAGGCCAATTCCTGATTGCGCCCCCCTTTGCCTTGGCCGCGCAGTGTCACCGTCGTTTCACCACCGGCAATGATACAGGCGGGTGGGGCAATGGGCCGGCCGGCCTGTCGCACTTCTTGGCCAATTGCAGCGAGGGCGGTGCCTACAGTACTCGCTTCGCCTTGTAGTCGCGTAGTGAGTGTCAGGACATTATACCCCAAATCACGGGCGCGCGCAGCCGCCGCATCGACGGCCAGTGAATTATTGCCTACTACCCGATTGTGAACACGGTCAAAACAGGAATCGTCGGCCTTGGGGGTTTCGCCGATTTCTCCACGTCCTCCAGCTTCGAGTCGCTCGCGTACGGCGAGGGGTAATTCGCGGCGAAGCGCGTAGTGGTCGATTAAGTGCAGGCAATCGCTATAGGAAGTAGCGTCTGGATAAGTAGGGCCGGAGGCGATAGTGTCAAGAGAATCACCAATGACATCGGAGAGCATGAGGGCCAAGACACGTGCTGGGTATGCTTGGCGGCACAGCTGTCCACCTTTAATTGCCGAGAGGTGTTTGCGAATGGTATTGACCTCGCCTATCGTCGCCCCGCAAGCGAGCAATAGACGCGTCGTTTGCTGTTTCTCTGCAATGTTGATTCCGAGAGCAGGTGCGGGCAATAGGGCCGAACCACCCCCGGAAAAAAGGGCAATGATGAGAGCTTGTTCATCTAAGCCTTCAAGCAGTGCGAGTTGCCGGCGAGTTCCTTCTATACCGGGTTCGTCTGGAATCGGGTGACCGCATTCGACCGTATCAATATGCTCTAGTGCAACGCTATGGCCGTACTTTGTATTGATTAGCCCCGAATTTATACGCGTGCCGAGTATATCTTCAACCGCTGCAGCCATCGCCGGGGTCGCTTTGCCGGCTCCTAATACGATGAGTTGGGAAACGGCGTCTAAGTCGTATTCTGTCTCGCCGACGAGAAGGCGGGAGTCGTGCAATGCAAGGGCTTTAAAGATGCAGGTCTGAGGATCTGCCGACGCCAAGCCTGCATCAAAAATAGAGCGCGCATCTCGCTGTTGCCGAAAGGAGTCTGCCATAAATACTCGATAAGTTAAAAGCGCCGCATCAGGCCGACCACTTTACCAGCAATGCTAAAATCGACTGCATCCCAAGGGACGATAATGGGTTCAAAGGCTTCGTTCTCGGGTAGGAGTCTGATACAATCGCTATCGGGCGAATAGCGCTTTACCGTAGCTTCGTCGCCGATTTGGGCCACGACAATATCGCCGCGTTCGGCGCTTTCCTGCTGTCGGGCCATGACGATATCACCGTCGAGTATGCCCGCATCTTTCATGCTTTCACCGTGTACGCGCAACGCAAAGACAATGCCGGATGCTGGCACAAACGAGCGATCGACTTGCAGAGTGGACTCTATGTTTTGCGTGGCTAGTATGGGTTCGCCTGCAGCGACACGGCCTATAAGTGGCACTTCGCGAAAATCGACCGATAGAGCCGCCGGTTCGACATAATCAACCAATTCAATGCCGCGCGAAAGACGGGGGTGACGGCGAATATGGCCTTTCTTTTCTAACGCAGCTAGCGTGGTGCGAACTCCATTAGTTGAGTTTATCCCAAAAACATCCATTATTTCGCGTATCGTGGGAGGGGCGCCGCGCCCGCGGATTGTTTCGGCGATGAAATCGTATATTGCCTGTTGGCGTTCAGTTAGTGGTTTGCGCATGGCAGACCTCCTGATGGGGAGGAATAGTGAAAATGTGAACAGTTGTTTTTTATGATACTGCACATAAGTTCATTTGTCAAGGATTGCACTAACGTAAGTTCATTGTTTTACCCACCGTAGCACATAATGGGCTATGTATACATAGCCCATTCTAAAGCGTGTTGACAAAGTTCACCCTTGTGGATAATCTTAGAAAAATCAGCATTGTAATTTTTGATTAAGTTCAAGTGCATGAGTTAATTATATGCGAGCGCAGAATGGCACTTGTAGTATATTTAAAGGTATGTTTGATATGACACGGATGGACAGGACCTTAGCAATAGCCCTCGTCGCCCTATTGGGGGTGGGAGGCGTATTCGAACCAGCTGAAGCCGAAGAGGGCCAAAGCTTTTTCACCTCCCGCAAATCGTTGGGGCTTGCCTTTTTGGGTAGTAGTTTGCTCCTCTCGAAGCAGGGCCTCGATTTCCGCGACGAGGCCGACAAACTCTATGTGCGCTATAAACTTGCCGATTCCCCAGATGATGCGGACCGCCTCTATGCGCGCACCAATAATCGCGATATCAAAAGTCAGGTCAGCTGGGCATTGGCCGCCGCCTTTGCCGTGAGCGGAGTTCGCCTTTTGCTTCACAGCAGTGATGATACTGCTATGAAGCTGCAAAGGAAAAGCTGGCAGCCCATTTCATCAGTGGGATACTCTTTGGAACCCCAAATGGAGTCACGGCGTCTCGGCCTGGCTCTGAAGCGAACCTTCTTCTAGCCTTTTGCCAATTCGATGCCGATGCATAATCCCGCGTATTGTCTTGTCGATTACCTCAATCTAGCCCATGTATAATAAAAAATGATTAAACAATATATTCAGTTAATGGCGCTCTGCGCTGCCGCTTTGTTGCTGTTGAGCTGTGATCGCGAACGCAGCAATCCGATTGATCCACAGGCCGCCGTATTGGTCCTGCGGCCCGATACACCCACAGGTCTTCAGATTCAACCGGGTGTTGGGCGTATCTTATTGGGGTGGCAGCCGGTTAACGAACCGGACTTAGCGGGTTACGCTATATTCCGCGCGGCACAGTCCAACGGCACCTATGCCTTTGTCTCTGGCGATGGGGATAGTACGCTGCAGATTAGTACGGGTAAGGTGAGTTTTATCGACTCGCTTGACTCACCTGGAGCTACCTTCTTCTATCGGGTTGCAGCGGTCGATACGACGGGTCTACTCAGTGAGTTATCAAATTTTGTCGGGGCGACGATTATCGAAGATGTCGTTCCGCCGGAGCCGCCGTTAAATCTTTCTGCCGTTGCAGATGAATCCGATATAGGTCGCATCGTCGTGCGCTGGACATTACCGCGCATCGATTCCAATAACGGTGAGTTGACGGGCTTGGCGGGTTTTGTGCTCTTTCGTGCAGAAGGGGATCAGGGGTATGTTCCCATCGATACATTGGCGGCTGATGTGCAAACCTATACTGATGAAGGGTTAAAAGCGCTAACCGTTTATGCCTATCGGATTCTCTCCTTTGATGCGAAGGGAAATGACAGCCAGTTGACGACTCCGCAGCAGACGAGCACGCTTGGTCTGCGCACGCCTGGCAATGTAGTGGCTACGGGCGAAGTTGGACGTATTGAGCTGAATTGGAACGGGGTCGATAACACGGATCTTTTGGGATACAATATTTACCGTTCGATGCGCTCCGATGAAGGCTACGAATTACTGCCCAGTTTAGAGGGATCCGAGTTTACTACGGGACAAACGACCCATATCGACTCTGGTTTGGCTGGAGGTGAGCGCTTCTTTTATAAGGTGCAGGCGATTGGTCGTGGGAATTTAGTTAGTGAAATATCGGTGTTTGTCGGTGCGACT
>JBLHGI010000135.1:0-14966 GCA_047616505.1 Planctomycetota bacterium | reverse complement strand
GCGGGTTGGCCTGAAAACTATTGGGTTGAACAGGGCGTAGTGCTCGCTGTTTCCGAGTATTGCGATAGTTTGAGCCTGTTGGATAAAACGTATCGCATTGAGGGCACTACCGCATTTTTTACGGCGGATTGGCGGCGTCTGACGCCGGTAGAATTTGCCGCTGGCATTGTGGCGGGGCAAATCGACGAGCGCGTCGTTGTCTGGAGTGAAGCGGGGAAAACGTCCATACCTGTGGCAACCAAGGTGCAGGCCGTAGCAGGTGCGACGCAGGCGCAGCGCTTTGCCTTAATAGAACGAAATGCAAAGGGGCGGTCTTTTTTGCATACGGCCCGCCCTGCCCGCGCGTTGATCGACGAGTTTGGCGATGAGCATGGCGCGCCGATTATCGATTTTCTCGGTCAGGTGCTACAGCAGCAGAAAATACCGCAGCCCGGAGACCAAGTTAGCTTGCTTTTGCACGAGGGGGCGGTGGTGCGCGTTAAATTATTAGGCCGTCCAGCGCTACCGGGTTATCGCGTTGGATTGGATGCCTCGGTTTTAGGCGCGAAAGATGCGAGTTCTTATCTGACGCTGGCGCGTTAGGTGCATCGTGTTGAGCCACGTGCTGGGAAAAATAAAACGGTCTTGTCATAGAGGATTAACGAGACGTTGGCCATGGGTGCAGTTGACGCTGTTTGCGGTCCTGTGGCCGGCGTGTGGCTGGTCACAGGTCGAGCTTTGGACGTGGGCGGCACAAGAGCGGTCTGCGGCCAAGACGACGGTGGCACAAACGCCTAAGCGGCTGGGTGTGCGTCTGAATTTAGAAGCGGTATTGGCTGCGGACGAGGCCGTAGTCGAATTGACGAGTCGGGGCTTGCAGCTGAGTGGATTGGCGACCTGGGTCGAATACGATGCCCGGCGTTTGCGTTTGCTCGAAGTGCGTCTGCGCGACCGCTCAGATGATGCGTTGCTCTTGCACTACGAAGAAGCGGGGCGGGTCATGGTGGTTGTACAGCGCAGTTTAGTTGGCCGGTTGCCGCCGGTTGTTTTGCGCTTTGCGGTGGAGGGCGTTGGCATAGTGCGCCTGCGGGATGCTTTGGTGCAATTGGCCGATGGCTCTACGGGAGCGCCGAATCGCTTGGGTTATGCCGTGCTCTGGCCGACGGTCTCACGCACGACCCTGTTGGAAAACTACCCCAACCCTTTTAATCCCTCGACTACGATCCCCTATCGCTTGGCCGCTGCTGCCGACGTGGAGTTGGCTGTCTACGATATGCTCGGGCAGCGCGTGCGCCTGCTGCGCCAGGGGATTGAGCAAGCGGGCCTACATAAGCTAGCGTGGGATGGGCGCGACGAGGCGGGGCACCAGGTGGCCGGGGGCGTGTATTTCTATCGGCTGCGCGCTGGAGACTTTGTGGAGATGCGACGGTTGACCTTGCTCAAGTAGTCTAGCCGTCGAATGCGCAGCGCAGGGGTTTCGTTCAGCGCCCGCTAGAGGCCGTTCGTCCATATAAAACATCCTTTGGTCTAATGGCAATTTCTTTTGCGCGACAGGCCAATATATTCGTAGGGTCAGTGTATTAGAGAAAGGTTGACCATGCGCGTATGGATCGTCGTCGCTCTCATTTTTAGCAGTAGCGCTCTCTGGGCGCAAACAAGCGGTCGTATTAGCGGTAAGATTGCCGATAAAACGACCAAGCAGCCCCTCGAAGATGCCGTCGTTGTTATTGCGGGTAGCTCGTTGGGTGCCACGACGGATGCGGGGGGGCGTTTCCTACTAGAGAAGGTCGAGGAGGATGTCTACAAATTAGAGGTCCACTTTATCGGCTACGACTCGTTTCTGGAAACGGATGTGCGGGTCGTGCGCGGCAAGACGACCTATATCGAAGAAATTGAGCTTTTTCAGTCGGTATTAGAAGGAGAAGAAACAGTGGTTGCGGCGGGTTATTTCCGCGAAGACGCGCAGGCGCCCGTCTCTTCCTTTACCTATACGCGCGATGAGATCCGCCGCACTCCCGGCGCCACCGGCGATATTTTTCGCGCGATGGAGACCCTACCCGGCGTCAGCACCTCGGGCGGTGAGTTTGCCGCCTTTTCCGTGCGCGGTGGCAGCCCGGAAGAAAATATCATCCTCATCGATAATATCCCCTTTGACAAAGTCAGCCACTTCAACGGCGGCTCTAGCGAGGAGCAGGACAAACAGGGGGGACGTTTCAGTATTTTTGCTCCCAACCTAATTGAAGAAGCGCGTTTTCAGGCCGGTGGTTTTTCCGCCGTCTATGGCGGCAAGCTCGCTTCGTTTCTCGATATCAAAATAAAAGAAGGCAACCGCCAGACGCCCACCGTAGACGGTCGTTTTGACATTACGGGCTGGGAGCTCAACTACGACGGGCCGCTGGCGCTTGCTGCGAATACTTCGCTAGTGCTTTCGGCGCGCCATACCAATTTTACGCGCATGCTCGACATGACGGGGCAGGGCGATTTGGGGCGTCCACGCTTTAACGATTTCATCTTAAAAACGACGACCGAACTCAATGCCAAGCACAAGATCTCTCTGTTGGGGATCTTGGCGCCAGAAAAATACGACCGCGAGATAAAACACGTCTTTAACAGCGATGATATCGCTTCTAATGACCTGATCAACCTCGAAGAAACGAAGTCGCTATTTGGGTTGAATTGGCGTTTTTTGACGGGCAAGTCGAGCGTGCTACAGACCAGTGTCTACCAGCGCGCGACGGATCGTTTGGTGCGCGTGGGCAAGGCCTGGCCCAGTGTCGATGCGCCTTTGTCTGTGCGCGACTTTCAGAGCCGAACGATCCTAACGCAGGACAATGAAGAAAGTGAAGTGGGGTTGCGTTCGGTCTTTACGCAGGTGCTGTCACCCAAGATGGCCTGGACGGCTGGTCTGGAGTTGAGCCGCGCTCGTTTTGACAACCGCCTCACGCAAGTGGGCCTCGACACGCTCTATACGTATGATGCGCAGGATTTTCGCCCCGATCCCACGCGGCGTTTTATCGTACGTGCGCCGGAGTTCGTCAATGCGCGCTTCGACGCCAACAAGAATATATTTGCCGCCTTTGGCGAATGGAGCGTTAGTACTAACAAGCGTCTGACCGTTAATACGGGGCTGCGTTACGAGTATAACGAGTTTAATGGCAATAGCTATTTCTCGCCGCGTTTTAGCTCGACCTATCGTTTAAATAAAAAAACGCGGCTCAACTTTTCCAGCGGCGTTTACTACCAGGCGCCTGAGTTTGATGTCGTTACAGCTACGCCGTCTAATGAGCAACTCGACAACGAACGCGCCTACCATCTGATCGCGGGGCTCACGCGCTATTTACGCGATGACTTAAAGTTTACGGCTGAGACCTATTACAAAGAGTTCGACGACCTGATTGTCCGCCCCTACCGCACTCGTCCGCTGCGCGTAAATAGTGGGGACGGTTGGGCCAGCGGTTTAGACCTCAGTTTGGTCAAGCGCTTTGTCGACCAATTTTACGGCCAGATCAACTGCTCCTATGCGCTGAGCGAGCGCGATGATCGCGATGGTCAGGGTGCTTATAATGCAGACTTCAACCAGCCGCATATTTTTAATGTGTTAGCGGGCTACGAGTTTAACAAGACGTGGGCGCTGTCGGCGAAGTGGCGCTATGCTACGGGGCGTCCGAAGGATGTCTTTGTCGTGCATGATAATGTGCTCGACGACGTGGATAATCTGCGTTATGCACAAGAAATAACCGCCAATAATACGGATCGTCTCCCCGCTTTTCACACCTTTAATATCCGCCTAGATTCGCGGCGACAATTGGGGTTGATTGCCCTGGTTGGCTTTTTGGACATCGTCAACCTGTACGGTCATCTCAATGTGAACGAGGATCGCTTTTTGGCGTTGAATGGCAAAGAGGATCGGAGGGGATTTGAGATGTTGCCGACGGCTGGATTGCGGATTGAGTTTTGAGAGTGGGGAGTGAATCCTAACGCAAGATGAGGGGGGAGAGGTTGGGGATGTCTTGGTCTAGGGGGAAGAAGGGGCGTTCTGCGTATTGGAAGGGGAGGTTTTTTACGGAGGCTGGGGTGGGGCCTGGGGTGTCTAGTATGTAGGTGGCAGTGGCGGTCTCATCGTATACGTTGTGGAAGTTCATGGGGTTTTTGGCGACGACGAAGCGGGCCTTGCGCGGGTCGATACCTAAGGCCTGCCACTGTTCATCGGCCCAGTCGTAGGTGGCGTGGGTGGTAATTAATACGCGCACGCCGCCGATCGTGAAGAGGGCTGTCGGGCCCATCTCACCTGTTACGCCGTCCCAGATGCCGCCTTGGTAGGTGAAGCGGCCGTCGCTTAGTTGTTCTACGTGGCCGCGCACTTTTAGTGGCGATCCCCAGCGCGAGTCTAAGCTGTGTCCAAGTGTGAGTTCAAGCTGGGCGCCGGAGCCTGCGGCGTGGCAGGCTTTCGCGGCCTGTGGGTCGACGACGGGCACAAGGGCGTCGTCGATATTGGCTGCATCTAATAGGGCGCGCAGGCTCGCGACGCTATCTCCGGCGGCTCCGCCTCCGGCGCAGTCGGCCGTTTCCACCAAGATTACGGGGCCTGGTGCGGCCTCTTTTCCACGTGCAATCGCCTCTGCTGGGTCTAAGACCTGTGCTTCGAGTTCGTGGCGTCGCCGCCAATAATCCATTGAAATATCTGTCGCGAGTTTTTCTGCTAGCCCTTCGTCGCCGTCGGTGACGACCAAACAGCCGCTGCCCATCTGCGGCTGGTCTAAATAGGGGTGGGTGAGAAAGAGGCTGGTGGAAAGGACGTGTTCCTGTCGTTCTAGTGCTTTGGTCTGGCGCATCAGTTGCGCATAGGCGCCGTCGTCTTCTGTGGAGCCCAAAATGCCGCCGGTAATAACGGGAACTTTGGCCATGACCATGGCGAGTTGCTGATTTTTCTTCAGCGCGTTGACGAGCAACTGCGCACCGCGCGCACCGGTGCTTTCGCTGTCGCGGTGGGGGTAGGTTTCCCAGGCGACGAGGGCATCGGCATGAGTGACCATAGCCGACGTGATGTGGGCATGTAAGTCGAGTGTGACGACAATGGGAATATCGCTGCCGACGATTTGGCGCACGGCCGCGATTAAATCACCTTCGGGATCGGGTGTGCTCGCGGCGACGGCGGCGCCGTGCAATGGGAGCAGGACGCCGTCTACGGGCAGCGATTTTTTCAGACGGTTTATCAATTCGCCTTTGAGGTGGGTATAACAGTTGTCGGTTATATAGCCACCGGGGCAGGTGCTGGCGTACACTAGGGGGGCTAAATCACAGCCCTCTTGGCGCAGGACACCGAGTGCGCCGCCGACCACACCGGCATCGACTGCGAGTAGGTCTTGGCCATAGGCCAGGTCGTAGCGCGCAAACCAGTCGAGGTCTATCGGGGAGCCTCCGAACTGGTTGCATTCAGTTAAGATGGAGCCAATGGCGATACGCATGGGATGGCCTCTTTTGGATTCGGGTTGAACGGTGCTTTGCAGAAGGTGAGTCTATGCGAAATCTACTTATTTTTACGGAAGTGCGCATCATGCAAGTGATCTGTTTTTCCGAGTGCGGTAGCACTTGCGATTATTCGCCGCAAACGCAAAAAGAGCGGCACACCGAGTGTGCCGCTCTTTTATATAGTCGTTTTACGAGTAGCGCTTAACGCGAGGGTCTTCCGTTTTGTCTCGGCCTACCCCAATTACTTCTCGTTTCGTTCTGGCGTGCGTTTGCCGATTTGCTCTGTTCCCTATTGCCCGATGGTGGGGTAGTTTCCTGCGGTCGGTGATTTCCCGACACGGGAGCTTTTTCACGCTGCGGGCGATTTCCCGACACGGGGGCGGACTCTTGCTGATGTTTATTGCCCGACGACACGGGGGCGGACGCTTGCTGATGTTTATTGCCCGACGACACGGATGCCTCTTGCGGTCGGCGGTTGCCCGACGGTGCCGATTCCCCATTGGTGTGCCTGCCGTTCGGCTGTGCAGATGAGCCGTTGGTGCGTCTGGCGTTCGGCTGTGAAAATGAGCCGTTGGTGCGTCTGCCGTTCGGCTGTGCAGACGAGCTGTTGGTGCGGCTGCCGTTCGGCTGTGCAGATGAACTGTTGGTGCGTCTGCCGTTCGGCTGTGCAGACGAGCTGTTGGTGCGCCTGCCATTTGACTGTGCAGATGAGCCGCTGGAGCGCTTGTTATTAGAGCGCCCCCCCCCTTTGCCCGTCGCTGTGTCGCGCGTTGCGGCAATGGCCGTGGAGTGGAAAGAATGGTCCTCAAATGCGGTGAGCTGCGACTTGGTCAATTGCTCGATGCCTCTGAGCAAACTCACTTCTTCGGCATCGCAAAACGACAGGGCCGTGCCGACGGCTCCGGCGCGGGCCGTGCGCCCGATGCGGTGCACGTAGCTTTCGGGTTCGTTGGGTAGCTCGTAGTTGATAACGTGCGAGATACCGTCAACGTCGATACCACGCGCGACGATATCCGTTGCTACTAAAACTTTGACTCTGCCGCGATCAAAGTCGGCTAATGCGCGCTGGCGCGCCCCTTGGCTCTTGTTCGAATGAATGGCATCGGCGGAGATGCCGCTAGTGGCCAATTGTTTTGCTATGCGGTTGGCGCGGTGTTTGGTGCGGGTAAATACGAGTGCGCGCGGAATGCTCTTGTCGCGGAGGATATTGGTTAGTAGTGCGCGCTTGTTGGTCTGTTCTACAAAGAGGACCTTTTGCTCAATATTTTCCGAAATAGAGGCTGCTGGTGTGATTTCTATTCTGACGGGGTCCTTGAGCATGGCCGAGGCTAGGTCGGCGATTTCTCCCGACATAGTCGCCGAGAAAAACAGCGTCTGGCGTTTCTTGGGCAGCGTCGCTACGATCCGGCGCACATCGCGGACAAAGCCCATGTCGAGCATGCGGTCTGCTTCGTCGAGTACGAGCACTTCGACTTGGTCGAGGCGCAGGTGTTTTTTGTTGTGTAGATCGAGTAGACGCCCTGGTGTTGCCACGACAATATCGGGGATCTTGCGCAGCGCGCTGATCTGCGGCTGGGCGGCCACGCCGCCCAAGATAACGGTGCTGCGCAGTGACAGGTGACGGCCGTAGGTGCGCAGGCTCTCATCTATCTGCAGCGCTAACTCGCGCGTCGGCGTCAAGATCAGTGCGCGGATATGGCGCCCGTTGCGCGGTGGCTGCGCATGTAGCATGTGCAGCATCGGTAGTGAGAAGGCGGCGGTCTTACCCGTGCCGGTTTGTGCCGTGGCGAGCAGATCTTTGCCCGCTAGCGCTTCTGGAATAGCCTCCCGCTGAATATCAGTCGGTTCTTGGTAGCCCTCCTGCGACAAGGCGCGGAGGATAGACTCGTTTAGCGCGAGGTGTTCAAAAAGATTGGAATTCATAGACTCCTGTTTGATCGACCCGAGATTATATAGCGAGAGATCTCGGATATGGGCTCAAAACAGGATCTACTGTAGAGGGTGCCGAGAAGTAACGCAGAAAATGGCCGAAGTGATAATAGGGTGGGGTAGTTTGATTTATTCTATTTAAGTGAGCCGCATATGGTTGAAAAAGTAGCACTTATGTAAATTTTGCGCAATGGCTAAAAAGTCGGTAATGGGATTGTCCGTTTAGACCTGCTCCATTTTAATGAACTATTTCGCTTGTCCTTGATCTCGTTTTGGTGCCGTTCTACCTTGAGGCGCGGTAGTCACAAGGTATGCGAAATTTCGTAAGGATCTAAAGGGATCTAAACTGAGGAATGCTACTATGTCCCGTCCCAATATTCTCTTTATCATGGCTGACGATCATCGCCACGACGCGATTGCCGCTCGTGGCGATTCGGTGGTACAGACGCCCCACTTAGACCAACTCATTGCATCTGGCACTCATTTTTGCCGCAACTATATGCTCGGGGGTCTGAGTGGTGCCGTGTGTGTACCGGCGCGCGCCGCGCTGCACACGGGGTCTAATCCCTTTGCCGCTTCGGCGGGCCATGGCGTGGATGCCTATCGCGAGTTGGTGCGGCTCAATCCAGAAAAGGTGCTCTTGGCCGAGACTTTCCGCCAGATGGGGTATCACACTTTTGGCACGGGTAAGTGGCACAATTGTCGCACTTCTTTTGCGCGTAGTTTTGGCAGTGGTGCCAATATATTCTTCGGCGGCATGAGCGATCACGACCAGGTGCCGCTGCACGATTTTGACCCGACGGGCCAGTATCCGGACGAGAAGAAGTATATGGGAGATGGGTTTTCGACCGACCTTTTTAGCGGTGCCGCCATCGATTTTTTGAATACTTATAAAGAGGACGATCCGTTCTTTTTGTATCTGGCTTTTACGGCGCCGCACGACCCGCGCACACCGCCGGCTGAGTATGCCTACGATCCGGAGAGTATTGCCCTGCCGCCCAATTTTATGGACGAGCATCCCTTTGATAATGGCGATATGCGCTTGCGCGACGAAGTGCTAGCTGAGTTTCCGCGCACGGAGCGCGAGATACGGCAACACATCGCCGACTACTACGGTATGATATCGCATATGGATTCACATATTGGCCGAGTATTAGCGGCACTAGAGGCGAGTGGCAAGACCGATAACACGATCGTAGTCTATACGGCCGACCACGGTTTGGCTGTGGGCCAGCACGGTTTGTTGGGCAAGCAGAATATGTACGAGCACAGCGTGTCAGTACCGCTTATCGTGCGGGGGCCCGGTGTGCCAGCGGGAGAAAAAATAGAGCAGTTGAGTCTGACCTATGATATCTACCCGACGCTCTGCGAGCTGGCGGAGATATCCGTGCCCGAGAGCGTAGAGAGCAGCAGTTTGTTGCCTTTGATACGGGGTAATAAAAGTACCCTGCACGAGACGGTCTATTCGCACTACAAAGATATTCAGCGCATGGTTAGCGACGGGCGTTGGAAACTGATCCGCTACTTTAAGGCAGCTAAAGACGGAGTGGGATCGGAACGGATACAGCTTTTTTATTTGGTCAATGATCCGTGGGAATTGGCCGATGTGTCGGCTGACCATCCTCGCGAGGTGGAGCGCTTACAGGGCGAGCTGGCGCAGTGGATGCGGGAGATTGGGGATCCGCTATATAAGGAAGCGATACGATCGCTTTCAGGTAAAGATACGATGGCATTTAACAAGCTGATGCCGCCGCCGAAATAAGCATTTCAACCTTCACCGCACTCAGCAGTGCCGATGGGCGAAGGCACGGGGGCAGGCGCTGGCAGCACGACCGCTGAGTGAGGGGAGAGCCTTGTTAGGGGCGGCTGTCACGGAAGAATATAAAATCCAGTAACATACGCGCGTTGCGAGCCTCTGCGAATTTTCGCTAATTTGATCTTATGTATACTCGTTTGATTATACGGGTAGGTCTTTGCCTATCCTTTCTGTTCGGCCTATCCCCTACGAGCGTTGTTGCCCATAATGGCGTGGTCGCTCTAGCATACCCCATACAAGACATCATAATAGACGGTGATTTTACCGATTGGCCGGACGATTGGCCGCGTTATGCCATAACGCGCAGTGAGTTTGGCGAGGGTCCGCGCGATGCGGCCGATTATCGAGCGGACTTGCCATTGGAACTGAGCGCCGATGTGCTGGCGCGCCTGCCCGAACTGGTGCAAATCATCGGGGAAGAGGATTTGGTCGCACAGAGCAGTGAGCTCGTAGGAACGATGGTGCTGACGGATATGGAAAACATGGCGGTGGGGGCACGGGAATTGGGTCGAGAATACGCGTATCCGCCCCTGGTTTTGTGGGCTGACCAATTGGCCGAACAGGTGGTGATGTTTCAGTTAGATATATTGCCGCAGACGTTGGAGCGCTTTGACGGTCTCTTAGCTGATGTGAAGGATTTCATAGATGTGTAACAAGCCCTACCTCGTTCTTTTTTATGCCTTCTGGACTACGGCCAATCGATCCCATTCAAAGGTCGCAGATCTAACATGACCTTGCGCACTAAACTGATCTCCATCCAACTGCTCACCGCCTTTGTCGTGCTGGCGATGGCCAGCAGCGTTTTTGTCTACAGCGCATCGACGAATATCTCAGAGAGGCCTTCCTCGTCTTGATCGTTTGTATGGCGCTGTGCATCTTGTTAGCCGTGCTGCTGCAGAAGGGCATATCCGGTCCGATTCTCTATCTGGTAGAGGTGATGAAGCGGGTTTCGCATAGCGGAGATTATTCGACTCACGTGCAGAAAGAGAGCGAAGATGAACTCGGTGAGCTGTGCGACGGTTTTAACGAGATGTTGGAACAGATACAGCGGCGCGATGGTTCGTTGCGCGAGGCGCACAATACCCTGGAACACCGGGTTGAAGAGCGCACGGTAGAGCTGCGCGAAGCCATGCAGGAAGCCGAGGATGCCAATCGGGCCAAGAGCGTTTTTCTGGCCAATGTTTCGCACGAACTCTTTGGCGACAACGTGTGCGCTTTGGGGCGCGATTACGGATATCCGCCATTGCAAGGCCGGGGAGAACAGCTGCAGCTACAGGCGAGCACGTTTCAGGTGGATGCACTGCCCAATACGTTGGAGCAACTGCCGCAGATCGCCGATGGGCTGGAGGCGATACTGGCAGCTGACGCTTCATCGCTGTAGAACTCGCACAATTAAAAAATAGGAGTTTGCGCATGGCTATGACAGACGAAGAAAAATTCCGCTTTGACCTCACGGGCTATCTGCTGCGCGAAGCGATTTTGAGCAAAGACGAAATCGCTGCGATAAAAGAACAAGTCGAGACGATAAAGAACGATCCCGAGTCGCTGTCGCCAGCCGCACGCGCCGTGCCGGGGGGGGCGGCGCAGATCCTGATAGATCATCCCAAAGTGCTGGAAGTTTTGCACGAGGTTATCGGTGGGGATGTGCGCTTAGAGGGAGCCTTTTGCATGGTGCGCCACCAGGGCGAGCGCCACGGCGATTTGCACGGCGGCGGTCCCGGACAGATTGATCCTATCTTTGGTTATCGCTGTCAGAACGGGCGCATTCACGCCGGCATGGTGCGCGTGGCCTTCGAGCTGACAGATATAGAAGAAGAGGACGGTGGGACTGTTTTTATTCCGGGCAGCCACAAGGCCAATTTCCCGATGCACCCAGAGCATATGTCGCTGGAAGAGGGCGAGCGCAGCCCGTTTTTAAAAGGTTATTCGTGCCCGGCGGGCAGCGCGCTGTTCTTTACGGAAAACCTTTGTCACGCCGGCCCGGTATGGCAGCGGAACACGCCGCGTGTGGCGGTGTTTTT
Source organism: Planctomycetota bacterium (assembly GCA_047616505.1). Lineage (GTDB taxonomy): Bacteria > Latescibacterota > UBA2968 > UBA8231 > UBA8231. The sequence continues at coordinate 3,752 of JBLHGI010000135.1, read as the reverse complement.
TGCCTATTCGCATTTGGCGACGCACTGGCACCGTTTGACCTTGCCACCGGCTGTAATACAAGGGTTGCCGAGAGCGCGTCAGGCTTATTTTCGCGAGCCGTGGATTGCCGATTTTCGCACGGGGCCAGCTACGCACAATACGATCGAGCACTTTTTAGAAAAGGGCGAGGCGCCGATCGATACGGAGCACCAGCCGTGAACGCTGCGTTGGCAAAGCTGCCGTGCGCCGTCGAGGAGAAAATTGCCGAGGCCGAAGCGCTGCTAAGGGATTGGCCAAAGTTGGCGCAGGTGCGGCACTATGTGCCGTTGGCCAACTCGCTCTTTGGTGAGTTTATCGTTACGTGGTGCGAGCATAGGGGGCTGTAGGCTATGTGGCGTTGGGCTCCGCTTTTCTTAGTTGCGTGTGGCCTGCTGGCTTATGGCAATAGTTTCGAGGGCGAGTTTGTCTACGACAGCATTAGCTCCATTGTCGAGAACAAAGATATTCGCCAGCTATGGCCGCCGACTTGGGGCTATGATAGCCCGGGCTTTCACGCGGCGACCAATAGTCGTCCTCTCGTTGGGCTGTCGTTGGCTTTTAACTACGCGGCGGACGGGCTAGCGATTGGCGGTTATCGCCTCTTTAATTTGCTGGTGCATCTCTTGGCGGGTTTGGTGCTGTACGGGCTGCTGCGGCGCACATTGGGCGCTGGTGAGCATGGGCTCGCGCTGTGCATTGCGCTGCTTTGGATCTTACACCCACTCAATAACCAGTGTATCAACTATGTCCTCCAGCGCAGCGAGTCGCTGATGGGTTTGTTCTACCTGCTCGTGCTCTATGCGGCGCGGCGCGGCATGGACGGGCAGGGGCGGCATTGGTATGGGGCGGCGCTGTGTTTTTCTCTGCTGGGCATGGCGAGTAAGGAAGTGATGGCGACGGTGCCGCTGGCCGTGTTGCTCTACGACCGGACCTTTGTTGCAGGCTCGTTTGCAGAGAGTTGGCACCAGCGCCGTTGGTGGTATGGGGGGCTCGTTATGACGACGATTCCCTTGGTGGCGCTGCAGTGGTCACAGCCGCACGGTGACTCGATTGGCTTTGCCAGCGGGACGGGCACTTGGCAGTACCTGCTGAATCAAACCGAGATACTGATTACCTATTTATCTAAAGTGGTGTGGCCGAGTCCGCTTCTTTTGGACTACGGTCGACCTGTGCAATTGGGCCTTGGTGACGTGTGGCTACAGATGCTGTTGGTCGTTGGGCTGTTGGCGGCGACGCTGTGGGCGCTGTGGTTTTGGCCGCGCATTGGTTTTGTCGCCGCGTGGTTTTTTTTGCTGTTGGCTCCGACCTCAAGTTTTGTGCCGATGATGGGCGAGGTGGGGGCGGAGCGGCGCATGTATTTGCCGCTCGTTGGCGTATTGGCATTGCTCGTGTGGTGCTTGCGCGCGTTGGTGCAGCGCTGGGCTGGGCCGCGCGTTTGGCTGGCGCTGGTAGGAGTTTGGGCGCTGGCGTTGGCTTGGACTACAATGGAGCGCAATCGCGATTATCACAGTGCCGTAGAAGTATGGGAGACGGCGATAGAGGGTATACCAAATAATGATCGCGCCCATGCGAACCTAGCCAATGCACTGCAACAAGAAGGCGATTTTACGGGGGCCTTGCGGCACTATGAGCGCGCCGTCGAATTGAGGTCTGCACAGCCGCGGGTGCACTATAATCTGGGGCAACTATTAGAAGGACAGAAAAAGGAAGAGGCTGCTGAGTCCGCGTATCGGCGCGTGGTTGATCTTGAGATAGGCTATCGACGCGAACCCAATGGTCCGGGTTTGAGGGAGTATCAGTATAAAGAGCTGGCACCGGTCTTTGCCGCGGCCTATTACAAGCTAGCGCGGGCTTTGGGACAGCGGCGCGAATATACGGTGGCCACGGCGCATTTGCAGCGCGCTCTGATTTTAGCCCCCGACCACGTCGAGGCGCATAATGACTTGGGCACGATGCTGGCTTTGCAGAAGGACTATAGAGGGGCGGTCTTTCACTACGAGGAGACGTTGCGCCTACGGCCCGGATATGCGCGAGCAGAGGAGAACTTAAAAAGGGCACGCGCCTATCTAAAATGATAGAGCGTCGGCGATCTACGAAAAACGAAAGTGGGTAATCATGGAAAACAAAAAACCGAATGTGATCTTGGTCTTTGGCGATCAGTGGCGTGCACAGGCCTGTGGTTATGCTGGCGATAACAACGTAAAAACGCCTCATCTTGATGCGCTCGCTGGCGAGAGCTTGAACTTTAAGAATGCAGTCTCTGGTTGTCCGGTGTGCTGTCCGGCGCGCGCCTCGCTGCTAACGGGGCAGGTGCCCTTGAAGCACGGCGTATTTGTCAACGACGTGTCGTTGGGAGATGGGGCGACGAGTATTGGGCAGGCCTTTGCGCAAGGGGGATACGACACGGCCTATATTGGCAAATGGCACGTCGATGGGCGCGGGCGCTCCAACTATATTCCGCCCGAGCGCCGTCAGGGTTTTGACTATTGGAAGGTGTTGGAGTGCACGCACAACTACAACGAATCGTTCTACTACGCCGGTGACTCGGACGAGAAGTTGCAGTGGGAAGGCTACGACGCGATTGAGCAGACGCGCGATGCCGAACAATATCTGCGCGAGCGCGAAAGCGAAGATCCCTTTTTAATGGTGCTGTCGTGGGGGCCGCCGCACGACCCGTATCAGACGGCACCGGAAAAATACAAAGCGCTCTATAAGCAGGAAGAGCTCGAACTGCGGCCCAATGTGCCCGCTGAATTTGCCGAGACGGCGCGCGAGTGGTTAGCGGGGTATTATGCGCATTGTACTGCATTGGATGATTGCGTCGGGTCTTTGCTGCAGACGATGGAAGAGCAGGGTCTATCCGAGGATACGATCTTCTTGTTTTTCTCCGACCACGGTGATATGGTTGGCTCACACGCTATGAACAATAAACAGAAACCGTGGGACGAGTCGATCCGCGTGCCCTTTTTGCTGCGTTATCCCGCGCGCTTTGGTGCCAGCGGCCGCGAGTTAGATGCCTTTATCGACACGCCGGATATTATGCCGACGCTGCTGGGCCTATGTGGTTTAGATGTCCCCGCAACGGTGCAGGGTTGCGATTTTTCTGGTTATATGCAGGGCGGCGAAGACCCGTCGGGTGGGGCGGCGCTCTTGCAGTGTCCACATCCCTTTGGGCAATGGTGGCCAGGGGTGGGCGGGCGTTCGTATCGCGGTTTGCGCACCGAGCGCTATACCTATGTGCGGGCGTTGGAGGGGCCGTGGCTGCTTTACGACAATGAGGTGGATCCGTATCAGTTAAATAATTTGCTGGGGGTAGCAGAATACGAGGAGGTGCGGTTGGAGTTGGAAGAGGAGTTGGGGCGGCGTTTGGCGGCGTTGGGGGATGAGTTTTTGCCGGGGCCGGTGTATTTGCAGCGGTGGGGATATGAGGTGGGGGCGCGGGGGACGGTGGGTTATAGTAACTAGTGCAAGTCGCCAAAGGGGGTTGGTGAAAAAGAACATTGCAACTCGGCCTTCGGCCTCAGACAGCAATAACCTTTTTCACCAACCCCCTTGGACTCTTGCGGAATTAGGAGGGAAACCGTGGACGTGCTGAGGAGAGAGTGGGAGAAATCCGCAGGCATTGAGAGGGTAAAAGAAAGGTGAGTGTGTGAACCAGTTGATTGATGGAGAGGGGAGAGAGGTTCCGGTCTTATCCCAAGGGGATTGGCAAGAGAAGCGGGCTCGGGTGTTG
>JBLHGI010000134.1:0-15006 GCA_047616505.1 Planctomycetota bacterium | reverse complement strand
CCGGCTAGGACTGCAAGATTGACAGCGGTCCTGCCGTCCCTAAGGCGTTCATGGATGAGAGTCGGATCGGTCTGCAGGATTGTTCTCAACTGTGCTTCATCGTTCAATGCAGCAGCGGTGAAAACATCTGGCTCGGCACCTCGTTCAATCAATGCCTCGGCGATGGCCCGGCCGGCCTCGGGAAGTCCCTCGCCTGTATCTCGATTCATACGCAGCGCCGCCGCCTGCAGCAGTGAGTAGCCCTGTTCATTTCTCTACGTCAGTAGGCCGGGGTCTGCGTCGACCTGTGCTACGACGCGATCGGCCAGCCCGGCTTGGACGAGCATCCACGGCGTCGACGGGGCTCCATATTCCAATAGCAGGTCGAAACGGTCGATGCTGGCGTGGTTTGCCGCTGTGCTCAGTGCTGCAATGCCTTGGTCGCTGGACACATCGGCACCGGCTTCTAGTAGTAGCCTCATCTTTTTTACGCCACCTTCCCAGGCGGCGATTACGATGGGCGTGCATTGATCGGTGTTTTCGTTGAAGCCGATGGCGTTGGGATCGGCGCCATAGTTCAGTAGGAGCTGAACCACTTATAGGCTTTTCTTGGGGGAATCGGCTGGGTAGTCGAGGAAGCTATTCGCCGCCAGGTGGATCGCCGTTGAACTTTGCTCAGTCAGTGGTTCATCAGATATGGCAACGGCAAAGGCCTCGCCCTTGAGCTGTATGCTTTTTACATTGATTCGGGCCTCGGTCAGCGTGGAGTTAGCCTCAAGACATCGTCGTAGGACGTCGAGATCCTGATCTCTCACAGCACCGAAGTACGCGATCAACTCTTCACTGGAGAACTCGGCGTTGGCATCAGTCGTATTGGGGGGTGTTGGGCAACCGCGCGAGCTAGGTCCGTCCAGTTTTCGAATCCGTACTCACGGGCGAGGATCCGCTGGGCATCGTGTAATGCGAACTTGGCGTTTTGGATCTCGGCATCCGAGGCGGCGGCGAGTTGGGGCACCGAGGCCCGCAGACGTGCAAGCGTCTCGGCGTCGCCGGACTGGTACGCCTTGAGTAAATCTCTGGCTTGTTTTTTGAGGTGATCGAGGGACGGATTGGGGGGTAGAGTACGAGCAGACATAGAACACTCCCTTCGCAATGCCTGGGTCCGCGCAGTATCAGGCAGAAAAGAGTGCTATGGGCAACTCTTGTATAGAGAGGTGGGCTAGGCCCTTTCCGCGGACTTGGGGGCTCTCTCTAAGAGCACCTAAGCCTCAACGTAAGAGAGCGATGCTACCCCGTCAAGACTGGGTGTTAATGATTATTATCTTCGTGCATGAGCACGCCCGTGACGCGGACTGTGTGATTATAGGACATGATCTAATAGCGCAGATCGGTGGCCCAGGCTTCTTCTGGGTGGTCTTGCCAGCGCGCGCGCAGCGGCGCTTCGTTGGCTAAGAACTGACCACGGTGGCGCAGACCGCCGTGGGAAATATTGAGGCTAAAGGCCGCTTTTTCTGCGCCGGCTGTCACCCAGTGCGGCGTCAGGAGATGGTTCCACAGCAGGTCCTCCGGCTCCATGGTATACGTGAGCAGATCATCTTCGTCATGGGGGGCGATCTCCGTGCTGCGCGGTGCGTTGCCCTTCTTTATGATATGGTCAATAGGGCCGTATTTCTCAGGGTCTATAAAGCCGTTGAAGGTTTTGGTGCCATCTAACTGCCAGGCCATAACGTGCGAGTAGTCCGCGTGATAGGTAGAGCTGATGCCCTTAGTCGAAATAAAAATATAGGGCGCGCAGCGCTGCCAGGTATAGCCGTGTTGAGACAGAAAGGTGCGCCACGGGATCATCACTCGGTCCTGCAACTCGTGCAGGAATTGATCGGGGCCATAGAAGTGGTTGAGCTCGAAATTACTGAGGCCGAACGCGCCGTTCTCGATGACCTCTTCTATGGGAGCGGTGCGCACCCACTCGGACAGCGCTTGGTCTTGGTCCTTGCTCGTCTCTTGCGGGCTGCGTATGCTGGTGGCGTCGTCGCGGCGCAGAATGTCGATGACCTCCTCTACCGGGGGAAAGTCCATGTCGAAGTGGATGCACTCGGGGGCGATGAGGAAATTTTGCGTTTGCTGTAGATGCTGTAGAAATTCTGCGGGTGTGTGGGCCTTGCGGCATAGCGAGGTGGGGATAGTAGCTGCAGACATCGGATAGCTCCCAGGTATAGTTCAATTGAGCCGATATCATAATCTGTTTAATAATGGATGTCGGAGCAATGCTTACAAAGAGTTTGTTATATGGATAAGAGCGACAAACTATACGGGATATGCACGCAGATAGCCGCTTGTAGTATTTGCGCAGCTGATTTGCCGTTGGGTCCCCGGCCCGTCGTGCGCGCGACGGCTTCATCGCGAATGCTCATTATCGGTCAGGCCCCTGGCCGCAAGGTGCACGCCAGCGGCGTGCCCTGGGACGATGCGAGCGGTATCCGCCTGCGGCAGTGGATGGACGTGGACGCGGATATTTTTTATGATGCGACGCGGATTGCCATTGTGCCTATGGGGTTCTGTTATGCCGGCACGGGGAAGTCGGGCGATTTGCCGCCGCGCCCAGAGTGTGCCCCACACTGGCATGGGCCGCTGCTGGCCGGGATGCAGAAGATAGAGTTAACGCTGCTCATAGGTCAGTATGCGCAGGCTTATTATTTGCAAGGTCGCCGCAAGGGCACGCTGACGGAGACGGTGAGCGCCTGGCGAGAATACGCGCCCGCTTATCTGCCGCTGCCGCACCCGAGCCCGCGCAACAATATCTGGCTCAAACGCAATGCGTTTTTCGAACGGGAAATCGTGCCGCATTTGCAGGAGCGAGTGCGTGCGGTTCTACCTTAGAAGAAGCGCGCAGAGAGTGTCTGGCTACCCAGAGAACAAAAAAGCAGGCATAACGCTATCCCAGTTGTTTATAGTGTGCATCTATGCTTTGGCGTAGTGCTTGTTGAAAAAGGGGTAGGGCCAGCGTCGTGCCGCGTTCAAGCAGGTGCTGGCCGGCGGGTGTTGGCGCACACCGCGCCCTGCGCCTCGACGAGTTTGCGACCGACCTCGCGCTCGAGAGCGGAAATGCGTTTGCTGACCGAAGATTGGGTCCGGTGGAGCTGGGTGTCGGCCAGTGTGGCCAACGTTTCAATATGATCGAGCATATATCATTCTCCTGAAGAATGATATATATTCCAAAAATCCGCTTTGCGAATCAATGACTTTCTGTACTTTATACGTGTGAATATTAGATAACCTACTTTATGAAAGGCACGGCATGGCCAATAACGACGAATTTGGCGCCCGCTCTGAGCTGCAGTCCAGCGGCGGCAGCGGCGCGATGTACCGCATACAAAAATTAGAAGAAGACGGCATCGCTGCCGTGAGCCGGTTGCCCTATTCTATTAGGGTACTGCTGGAAGCTGCACTTCGTCAGTGTGATGGATTCGAAATTACGCGCGAAGATGTCGAGCGCATTGCCAAATGGAGCCCGGAGACGGCGGGCAAAGAAGAAATTCCCTTCAAGCCGGCGCGCGTCGTTATGCAGGATTTTACGGGCGTGCCCGCGGTGGTGGATTTGGCCGTGATGCGCGACGCGGTGGTGGAACTGGGCGGCGATCCGAAGAAAGTCAACCCGCTGATTCCCGTGGACTTGGTCATCGATCATTCGGTGCAAGTGGATTACGCAGGGCTGCGCGAAGCGCTGGCACGCAACTCCGAGCGCGAATTCGAGCGCAACAAGGAACGCTACGAGTTTCTGCGCTGGGGCCAGGACTCCTTTGATAATTTCCGTGTAGTACCGCCGGCCACGGGTATTGTACACCAGGTTAACTTGGAGTATTTGGCGCAGGTCGTAGTAGAACAAGACGGTGCATTTTTCCCCGACAGTTTAGTCGGTACGGACAGTCATACGACGATGATCAATGGCCTGGGTGTCGTCGGTTGGGGCGTGGGTGGTATCGAAGCCGAGGCGGTTATGTTGGGCCAGCCGATCTATATGCTCTTACCGGAAGTCGTCGGCTTCAAACTGACGGGCGAGATGCCGGCGGGCACGACGGCGACCGATTTGGTATTGACGATCGTCGAGATGCTGCGCGCCAAAGGCGTCGTCGGCAAGTTCGTCGAGTTTTACGGTCCGGGCCTGAGCAAGATGAGCCTGGCCGACCGCGCGACGATTGCCAATATGGCGCCCGAGTACGGCGCGACGATGGGTTTCTTCCCCGTCGACGAAGAGACACTCTCTTATATGACGAGTACGGGGCGTAAGAAGGCCGTCGTCGAGCGCGTGCGCGATTATATGAAAGCGCAGGGCATGTTCTACAGCGCCGACAGTGAAGATCCAATCTTTAGCGATACGCTGGAGCTGGACATCTCGACGATCGTGCCGAGTCTGGCTGGGCCGACACGCCCGCAGGACCGCGTAGCGCTGACGGATATGAAAAGCACTTTTGACAAAGATATACAGGAACGCTTTAAGGTCGCCGATGCGGGTAAGCGCGTCGCGGTCGATCTGGGCGAGAAGGGCCAGGCCGAGTTGTTCAACGGTGCGCTCGTTATTGCCGCGATTACTTCCTGCACCAATACCAGTAATCCCAGCGTGATGTTGGGAGCGGGACTCCTGGCCAGGAAAGCCGTGGCTAAGGGGTTGAGCGTGCCCAATTACGTCAAGACTAGTTTGGCACCGGGATCGAAAGTGGTGACGCGCTACTTGGAAGAAGCGGGCGTCGATGCCAGTTTGGACGCGTTGGGTTTTCAGACGGTGGGTTATGGCTGCACGACGTGCATCGGCAATTCGGGGCCGCTGCCCGATGTGATCACGGATGCGGTCGCGGCCAATGACCTCGTCGTGTGCAGCGTGCTCAGCGGCAATCGCAACTTTGAAGGTCGCGTACACGCGGTGACGCGCGCTAACTATTTGGCGTCGCCGCCGTTGGTGGTCGCCTATGCCTTGGCTGGGCGCACAGATATCGACTTTGCTAACGAGGCCATTGGCCAAGATGGCGATGGCAATGATGTTTTTCTCAGAGATATCTGGCCGAGCCAAGAAGAGGTGCGCGAGGTGATGGCCTCTTCGCTTACGCCGAAGATGTTCGAAGAGGAATACGGCAATGTCTTTAACCAGAACGAAGAGTGGAATGCCATAGCGGCTCCCCAAGGCGAGCGCTATGCGTGGGCGCCGGAGAGCACCTATATCAGGAAGCCGACGTTCTTTGATGGTCTAAAAAAAGAAGTGACCCCGATCCAGCCAATTAAGGGCGCGCGCGTTTTGGCCAAGTTGCCCGACAGCGTGACGACGGATCATATTTCACCGGCCGGTGCGATTGCTCCAGGTAGTCCGGGAGCGAAGTACTTAGAAGAGCGCGGCGTCGAGCGCGTGGATTGGAACAGCTACGGCTCGCGGCGCGGCAACCACGAGATTATGATGCGCGGTACCTTTGCTAATATCCGCATCCGCAACGAGATGGTGCCGGGTACCGAAGGCGGCGTCACGCGCCACATCCCGTCGAATGAAGAGATGACGATCTACGATGCGGCGATGAAATACGTCGACGAGGGCGTGCCTTCGATCGTGATCGCCGGTAAGGAATACGGCACCGGGTCGAGCCGCGACTGGGCGGCCAAGGGACCGTTCCTGCAGGGGATCAAGGCGGCCATCGCCGAGAGTTTTGAGCGCATCCACCGCTCGAATCTGATCGGCATGGGCGTGCTGCCATTGCAGTTTACTGATGGGGAGAGTCGGGAAACGTTGGGGCTGAGCGGCGAAGAGATCTACGATATTGAAGGTCTCGACGACGATCTGAAGCCCGGCCAGATCTTAGAAGTAGTGGCCAAGAGCGACGGCGGCGAGAAGCGTTTTAAGGTCGTCTGCCGCATCGACACGCCGGTGGAAGTTAACTACTATCGCAATGGTGGCATCTTGCACACGGTATTGAGGCGCATGGCCGATTAATCGGCAAAAGCACTATCGCACAATTTTCGCAAGGGGCTCCGGTCTAATCCGGGGCCCTTTTCGTTTATCCTTTCCTATGCGGATCGATATTGTTGGTGCGCATGGGTAGAGCTACTCTTGCAAAAAATAAAAGAGGGATTATGGCGTCGAATAAAGGGAAAATTGCCGTGGTTACGGGCGGGGCTTCGGGCATTGGTTTGGCCACGGTTGAAGTGTTGGCCCAGAGCGGTGCCGCCGTTATTGCACTGGACCGGGACGAAGAGAAATTGGCAGAGCTACAGGGCCGCGATGGGATCTGGCCCCTGCGTGGAGACGTGACACAGGCGGCGACATGGGGTCGTGTTGTAGAGCTTGCAGACAAGGAGTTGGGTGGGGCGCCGACGCTATTTGTCTCCAATGCGGCCGTCGTCGTCGTGGGCTCTATCCTAGAGCTGAGCGACGAGGATTGGCAGCAGGTACTGGGCGTCAATTTGATGGGGTCGGTCTTTGGTGCGCGCGCTTTGCTGCCCGGTATGATTAAGGCCGGTGGTGGGTCGATGGTGCTGATGGGCTCTATCGACGCCTTTATGGCCGAGCAGGGCCTGGCCGCCTATTGCGCTTCGAAGGGAGCGATCCTGCAACTAAGCAAGGTGCTCGCCGTCGATCACGCGCGCGATGGCGTGCGCGTCAACTGCGTCTGCCCCGGCGTAACGGACACGCCGCTCTTTCGCTACCATCTGAGCAAGGCTGACGACCCGGCTTCGGTGCTGGCTATGCGCACGGAGCGCAATCCGTTGGGGCGTTTGTTGGCGCCGGAGGATGTGGCGCAGACGGTGGCGTTTTTGCTCTCGGACGAGGCCGCTGGTATTACGGGTGCGATGGTGCCGGTGGATGCGGGTTTGTCGACGAGCTTTGAATATCGCAGCGCCGAAGCGTGGGGGGATATGGCCTAGGGGCTAGATATCCTTGAAGAATTTGCGGCGGCCTATGTACAAATGTTTAATGGGAAAAGTAGGGTTAAGAAATATTCGCGTTGGAACGGGGTTAGCGACCGAAGGTTAGATTCAACTAAAATGGAGAAGTTCATTGGCGAAGTTCACAATCGAGATCCAGAAGGAAGACCTCAAGACGCTCGACGTATTGATAGAGCGCGCCAGGGCAAAAGAAGATCCGAGAAGCATTGAGGATTCCCTCGAATTCGATATTATGCTGCAGATTCTGAAGCAGAGGGACAAATCTCTTTACAGAAGAGTGCGGCGAAAATTATAGCGCTGGCTATCGCCCAAGATCGATGAATATTAAAGGGAAAATAATGACTAGATTCGTCTATTTGTCCGATACGCACTGGGGTATAGAAAAACCGGGCTATACCATGCAGGACTCGCATCCCCCGCAGTTGCCGCAGTTGTTGGCCGAGCTGGAAGAATGGATGGCGGCCAATGGTCAGGTCGATTTTGTGTTACACGGCGGCGATATGATCGACAGTACGAGTGCGGAGAACATTGCGCGCGCTGCCGAGCATTTTCAACTGTCGGTGCCGGTCTATCTATGTCTGGGCAACCACGACCTGACGCGTGCTGGTGCGCTGGATATGTGGCTACGTGAGGCGCCGCAATTTTTTGGCGCAGGGGGTGCCAATTTTAGCGTCGAGACGGACGACGTGCTGCTGCATATTGCGCCGAACCAGTGGGGGCCGGAGCCCTACTTTTGGAACGGCGTTCAGGAACCGCATTTTCTCGCAGAGCAGGAGCGCTTCATAGAGCAGGCGTTACAAGAAAATACGGACAAGGTGCATATTCTCTCTACGCACAGTCCGGTCTGCGGCGTGCCCCAAGAGCAGACGGGCTATGATGAGGATTTCCACAGTCCACCCGAGGTGTTCGCCGGGCGAATGGCCGAGTGGGCGCGGCAGTCTGCGCATTTGGCCTGCGTGCTAGGGGCGCATAGCCATATTAATACGCGCGTGGAACAAGATGATATACACTACGTGACGAGCAGCTCATTTGTTGAAGTGCCCTTTGATTTTAAGCTCTTCGAAATAGACGAGGGGCGGGTGTTGATGACGACGGAGAGCCTGCTTGAGCGGGTGGGTTTTTCAACGCAGTACGACTACGGAAAGACCTTTGTGCAGGGCAGGGAAAAGGATCGGACTATTAGCTGAGCGGCGGCGTGTATTAAGGCGCGGGCCGAGATGGCCACGCGTCCCTATATTAGCAGCATGTGGCATTTATATATGATTCGCTGCGGCGACGATTCGCTCTATACGGGCATTACGACGGATGTCGAACGCCGCTTTGGTGAACACGCCGACGGCGGGCCAAAGGCGGCTAAATACGTGCGCGGGCGCGGGCCGTTGGAGTTGGTGGCGCATGTAGAGGTGGGGCCGCGGCGGCAGGCGGCGCAGTTGGAGTGCCGCGTGAAGGCGCTGAGCCGGGCGGAGAAAGAGGCGTTACTGGAAGGCGAAGGCAGGATCGCAGCGCTAATAGAAGCACTTTGAGTGATTTTACTGCAATAAAGAGGACCTAGAACACAATCGGGGATAGTGGATACCAGATCCGCTATCCCCGATTTTCATTGCTCTTTTCTTAGAGTTTCAGTGCCGCGACCACCTTGTCGCCAAACTCTGCCGTGCTGATGAGCTGTTCGCCGCCGCGCGATAGATCGGCGGTGGTAAAACCGTCGGCAAAGACCTGTTGCATGGCATCCCACACGGCGCTGGCTTCGCTTTTGAGGCCGAAGCTCTTGTCCAACATCAGCGCTACCGAGCCGATCATCGAGTAGGGGTTGGCAATGCCCTGGCCGGCGATATCGGGTGCTGAACCGTGCGAGGGTTCGTAATAGGATTTTTCCGGGCCGATGCAGGCCGAGGGCATTAGGCCCAACGAACCGAGCAGGCCACCGCCGAGATCCGAGAGAATATCCCCGAACATGTTTTCCATGACCATGACGTCAAACTGCGTCGGCTTGAGCACGAGCGCCGTCGCCGCCGCATCGACAATGATATGCTCGACTGTTACGTCGGGGTATTCGGGCGCGACTTCTTCGAGCACCTCGTTCCACAATACACTCGACATCAGCACGTTGCTCTTGTGCACGTTGTGCAACTTCTTCGTGCGGCCCTGTGCTTCTTTAAAAGCCACGTGCAGGATGCGGCGAATCTGGTCCTCGTCGTATTCGAGCATCTCGTTGACGTAGCGCTTGCCGTCTTTTACGCCGCGCTCTTTGCTGCCAAAGTAGAGACCGCCGACCAACTCGCGGATCATCATGATATCGATGCCTTCACCGACGACCTCGGGCCGTAGCGGCGAAAAGTGCTGTATGCTCTTGGGCAGATAGACCGGTCGGAAGTTGGCGAAGGTGTCGTAGCGGCGTCTTAGCGGCAACAGGGCTCCGCGCTCGGGGCGTTCGTCGACGGGAATTTTTTCCGATTGTTCCTTGTCTAGGCCGATGGGCCCCTTGATAATAGCGTCGGCTGCGTCGCAGACGGCTTTGGCCTCGTCGGTAAAGGCCTTGCCGTGCGAGAAGTAGGCGTCGCCGCCAAAGGGAGCCGTCGTTATTTCGAACTGTGCCTTGCCGGCTTTTTGTATGGCGTGCAGGACTTTGACGGCTTCCTTTGCAATTTCGGGGCCGATGCCGTCGCCTTCGAGCAGGGCGATTTTAAACGTCGTCATGTGCTAAACCTCCAACCATATTGTATTTGATGTAGTTTATTTTTACAGATATAGAGAATAAGGGTGGGGGGAGGGGAGATCAAATGAGAAGGGTGTATGAGGTGGGGTGTCGTACTGCTGTGAGCGGTCGGGGACGCGCTCTGGAGGGGTTTCTAAAGTCCCCGCGTGTCTTGGCCGCCCAGCTAGGCACTGCGTGCCACGCTTTCCCTGTCCTGCCCCGGCCACTTTGCCCAGCCCAGCCCCAAGAAACCTCTCCAGAGCACGCCCCCTCCCTCATGACAGGAGCGCTTACTAGAGAGGGGGAGAGTATTCCTGATATGGGTGGGGTCTCCTAGCGGCTGCTTCCTAAGGTGTTTTTTTATCTGGGACAGTATCCCTGAGATAGCCGGGGTCTCCTCCCTCTCCTTCCTACGGTCTTTCTCTAATTCTATATGGTTGAGGGTTTGGGATCTGTCGTAGGAGCGAAATTCTGCGTAGGCCCAACACCACAGCCCAAGCGCCCAGCGTCGGTTCGGATATAGGCGCCGGGAGGCGCATTGCTGCGGCGTACCAACCAAGCCGTTATAGGCCGGCCCAATTTCGCACCGGAGACAGATCCCAAACCCGTCCCCACTCTCTAAGCTAGAAAAAACTAAATATCAATCTTTTTAAACTGCGGCAAATACTTATGATTCTTCTTAAACATCTCGCGCACCATCAGGCGAATCTCCGCCAAAGAAAGCTTGGCTGCCGTCAGCGGATCGTGGGCAATGGCTTGATAGACCATCTCCGGGTCGCCCTGTAACGAACCTTCGACCGTGAGCATCTCGATCTGTGCGCTCAAATTGGTCAGCATGGCGCAGGAGGCGGGGATCGAGCCGACGCGGATCGGTTCGAGTTGGTTGCGCGTGGCCAGTACGGGGACCTCGACGCAGGCACCCTGCGGTAAATTGTCGATCAGGTGGTCGTTGGCGACATTGCCGTTGAACTTGAAGGGCTCACCGCCGATCCAGGCATTGGCGATATAGGCGGCGTATTCGTGGCCGCGCTCTAAGGCGATGGGCGCGTCGCTATCTAACCACTGTTTTACTTCTTTCTTCCAGTTCTTGTCGCGCTCTTGGTAGCGCTTGAGGATATAGGCGTAGTGGCCGGGGTTCCAGCCGGTGCCGTCCTTGCAGTATTTTTTGATGAGGTCGGGGCGTTTGCGGAACCACCAGTTGTATTCGGAATTGTGGCCCGATGACTCCGTTATATAGTAGCCCATAGCTAAGAACATCTCGTTGCGCACCTGCTCGTGGTTGTAGATGTCTTTGTCGGTTTGCACGAGCTTGCGCAGGCGGGGTATGAGGTCTTTACCCTTGTGTTTGAATTCGGTGAAAAAGGCCATGTGGTTGATGCCGGCGCAGACGTAGTCTATCGATTCGGGTTTGAGCTTGAGCCAGCGCGCCAGCATCGCCGAGGTGCCCTGGACGCTGTGGCAGAGGCCGGTGATGGCTATATTGGTCTCGCGCTGCATGGCGTGGCAGAGCATGGCCATGGGGTTGGTGTAATTGAGCATGATGGCGTTGGGGCAGAGCTCTTCCATATCGCGGGCGATGCCCAACATGGGGTCGAGGGTGCGCAGGGCGCGGAAGATGCCGCTGGGGCCGCGCGTGTCGCCGACGTTGGTATCGATGCCGTATTTCTTGGGAATGAGAATATCGTGCTGCCAGACGTTGGTGCTGCCGTTGAGGATGGTTACCATGACGGCGTCGGCGCCTTTGAGCACTTCGCGGCGGTCGGTGGTGGCCGTTATTTTGGCCGGATAATTACCCTGGTCGATTATTTTTTGGCAGGCGCGCCGGGCAAAGCTGAGGCGCTCTTTGTTGATGTCGACGAGG
Source organism: Planctomycetota bacterium (assembly GCA_047616505.1). Lineage (GTDB taxonomy): Bacteria > Latescibacterota > UBA2968 > UBA8231 > UBA8231. Next base: position 3,550 of record JBLHGI010000134.1, on the reverse strand, counting down.
GCGATCTCGCTGTTTTCCAAAAGCGGGAAGGTGAGTAGGTCGCGGACTAGGCCGCGGGTGAAGCCGAAGCTGCCGGCGCCGATGAAGACTATTTTGGGCATGGTGTGTAGCCTTTCTGTTGGGCGGTGTGCCACCTGTGGACGGCGCTGTTGGGGATTCCCCGTCGCTCATTCTCGCGTCACATCCTGTGACGCTCCGAGGTATATACCTCTACGCCACATCCTGTGGCTTCAGGGTATATAAATCCGCTCTGGGGAGATCCCCAACAGCACCTCAATAAGAATGGCATATCGCGCCGGATAATAATTGATTGTATTGGTCTTAAAAACTATACTGTGGCGGTGAGTAGTGTCAATCGGATGAGGGGAAAAAAGAAGAAGGTGGGATAGACTTATGGTGGCTGATGGTTTTTGTGTAAAGAAAATTGAGAAGATCGTGCTGCACGTGCCGTTTCACGAGCGCTGTGCGCATCATATGGAAGTGTATGGACCGGGGTGGTCTATCGTCGAGTTGGTGAAGGTGGAGACGGGTTCGGGCGTGGTGGGGGTGGGCGAGACGATACAGGGTTATACGTGGGGGCATTCGGGCGAAGAAGAGTTCGCTCGGGCAGAGAGCAAGAATGTATTTGAGTTGCTGTGGGACGATAGTTTGGGGGCGGGGCTGCAGATGGCGCTGTGGGATGCGGCGGGAAAGACCTTGGGCGTGCCGTGCCATAGACTGATGGGAGAATTGTACCGCGAAGCCTGTCCCGTATCGTGGTGGGCACAGAGTATGCCGGCAGAGGATTGGGCGCAAGAGGCGCGTTGGGCGGAGGAGAATGGTTTTACGACGATGAAGGTGAAGGCGCGGCCCTGGTATGATATCGATGCGCAACTCAGGGCTGTGAGCGCTGCCGTGGCGCCGCATTTTCGTTTGGATGCCGATTTTAACGGTTTGTTATTGGGCGTGGACAAGGCGGCGCCGCTGATCGGTCGCTTGGAGGACCAGTATGAGCGCTTGGCCATCGTCGAGTCGCCGCTGCCGCAGGCCGACGTGGCGGGCAATAGGCTCTTGCGGCAGAAAATTCGCAGCCCCATCTCGATGCATTTTGGCGTGCCGCCGATTATGACGGCTATTAGCGAAGGCGTGTGCGATGGTTTTGTAATTGGCGGTGGGGTCAAACGCGTGTTGGCCGAGGGCAATATGGCGGAGAAGGCGCAGATGCCGTTCTGGCTGCAGATGGTGGGCACGGGGCTGACGACGACTTTTGCCGTGCATTTGGGCTCGGTATTAAAGGAGGCGCGTTGGCCGGCGATTCCCTGTGTCAATATCTATTCGCATACCCTGCTAAAAGAATTGGTGGTTGAGGGGGGATATATCGCGGTGCCGCAGGCGCCGGGCTTGGGGGTCGATCTGGATTGGGATGCGATTGAATCATTTCGCGTAGAGAACGATTTCAAAAAAGATTCCGTGCGGCAAATCCACGCTATCCACTGGCCGGAAGGGCGCACGACGCACTATAATAGCGGCAGCTATCGCGCCGATTTTCTCGCCGGCAAGATGGCGGGTTTTGTGCCGGGAATTCGTTTAGATGTGCGTTTGGACGATGGCACAGACGAGTTTGATCGCGAATACCGCTCGCTCTTTGCCGATTAAATTGATGGATCGGGCGGTGCTGTGGAGGCTGGCGTTGGGGGGCGTTCTATTGTTGGCGCTGCTTTTGCGTTTGTGGCCTTTATTGGCGGGTGATCCCGCCTGGCACCCGGACGAGTACAGCTTTGTGTTCTTTCCGCTCAACTTTTTTAGCGGCGATCTAAATCCACACTTTTTCACCTATCCCACGCTGCACTACTATCTGCTGGGTGTCGTCTACGCCCTGTTTTATTTTTTCAGCGGACTTCAGTTTCTACGAATGGACCGCCTACCACTATTTCTGGCACCCAGAGCCATTGATGTCGGTGGCGCGATTGGTGGGCGTGTTCTTTGCCGTGTTGGGCGTGTGGGGAAGTGCCGTGTTAGCGCGTCGTTTGGCGGGGGCTGGTGCGGGCATGGTCGCGGCTTTGTTTTTGGCTTTTAATGTGCTGCACGTGCGCCAGAGTGCTTTGGCCGCCGTAGATATACCGTTGGCTTTTTGGTCGCTGGGTGCGGTGTGGGCCGCCGTGCGTCTGTTGCATAAGGATACGCTGAAGGACTACGGGCTGGCGGGGCTTTTGCTCGGGCTGGCCGTTAGCTGCAAGTATCCGGCGGCAGCGCTCGCGCCCGTTACGTTATAGTTGTTGCCCACGTATTGGCGGGACGGCGCGTGCTGGATTGGCGTATTGCGCTGGCTGGCATCTCGGCGCTGGCCGCGTTCGCGTTTACTTCACCCTACATATTGCTGGACCTCTCCCTCTTTAAAGAACACTTCATGGCGCAGGTCCAACACGTGGAAGTTGGGCGTGGTCAGGGCGGTGGTGTGTTCCACGCCTGGATTAGTTTGCGTTATGGCGTTGGCCTATTGGCTTGGACTGCGACGTGGGGAGTTATTGCTTCGCTCTTTTATCGATCGAGACGCGAGGACTGGGTCTTGTTAGCGGCTGTGCTGTGTTCTTATGCGGCTATAAGCTGGGGGCAATTGGCCTTTGTGCGCTATGCGCTGCCTTTAATGGGTTTCCAGGCGGTTTTGTTGGGCGTGGGTTGGAGCCTTTTACCGGCGAAGAATTGGCGCTATATAGTTTTGCTGTTGCTTTTGGTAGAGCCGGTATATGGGTCGCTGCGTTTAGTGCAGTCCAGGCTGCTACCGATACCCGTATGCAGGCGCGCACGTGGATTGAGACGCATGTAGAAGAAGGAGCGCGCATCGCCAATTTTGGCGGTTGGGCCGGCGATGTGCGCTTGCGCACGATAGATGATTTATGGTGGCGGTTGCGGCATTTTGAAAGCGCTTTTGGCCGCGCACGTGTAGACGGATTGTTGGATTTTTTAGAGCGCACTCGTCCGGCTGCGCCTTTCTATCGCTATGTCGTGCAGGAGGGGGATCGCGCGCGTGCCAGCGGCGATTGGAATCTGGTGGCAGAGCGCGAGGCTGCCTATATCCTAGTGCATGATCACGCGCTCGCTTATTCGCAGGTGGATACTGCTTTTGTCGGTGTTTTAGCTGCGCGCGCCGAGCGCGTAGCGGCGTGGGAACCGCAGGGACTGATAGAATCCGCGCCGATCTACGATGCGTCCGATGCTTATTATGTACCGATAGGGGAGTGGGGGGCTTTGCGAGAGCCGGGGCCAGCCGTGGAGCTATGGCGCACGGATAGCTTGCACGAGAGGACGAGATGGACGGCGCGCGAGTTGCTGGCATTGGCTTATATACAGGAGGCGGATACACAGCGGCGCGTGGGCGATGTGGCGATGGCGGAAGAAACCTTGCAACGGGCGCTGGATTTAGGCGGTGAGTTAGCAGAGGTACTCTATGCGTTGGCCGAATATTACGAACGCGCAGGCGACTACGAAAACGCCCAGCAGGTATACGAAAAAATAAAAAGGAAGATGCCCAAGAGCTGGCGGCCCTACAAGGCATTGGGTGCGCTCTATTTAA
>JBLHGI010000133.1:0-15054 GCA_047616505.1 Planctomycetota bacterium | reverse complement strand
CATGGGCTATTGGCACGATGGCTGTTTCGCCCCCTATTGCACGGCAACCTTCGTGCATAAATTGCCCGAGGGGGTAGGCTTTGAGCTGGGAGCGCTGACGGAATTGTTGGCTTGCTGCGTGCATTCGGTTACGGAACAAGCGGGCGTAGCTGCTGGAGATTTTGTCGCCATTACGGGGCCGGGGCCAGTCGGTTTGTTTTCGGCGTTAGTCGCCTTGGCTGAAGGCGGAACGGTGGTGCTCTGTGGCACGTCGCGCGACGCGCAGCGTTTGCGTTTAGCCGAAGAGTTGGGCGTGCAGCATGTGATTAATATCGATGAGCACGACCCGGTGCAGCGCGTGCGTGAGTTGACCGGTGGTTATGGGGCAGATGTCGTGGTAGAATGCGCTGGCGTTGCACCGGCCATGCGCTTGGCTTTGGAGTTGGCGCGCAAGCGAGGGCGGGTTTCGCAGATGGGCTTGCCCGGCAAGCCCATTGAAATTGACTTCGAGCAGATCGCCTATAAAGAACTGCAGGTCAGTGGGGGTATTGGTCAGCGTCGCCCGGCCTGGAAGCGCGCACTGCGTCTGATGGAATCGGGTTTTATTCCCAGTGAGAAACTCATTACTCATCGCTTGACTTTAGCCGAGTGGGAAAAGGCCTTTGCCCTTGCCGAAGCGCAGGAGGGCATTAAGTTGATGTTTATGCCGGGAGGGTAGACGTCGGGGCGTCGGAAAATGTAAAAAGGGCGGGTGATGACTGTATCACCCGCCCTTTTCTGTTACTTCTTTTCTTCTTCTTCTGTTACTTCTTCTTTTTCTTCTTCTACTACCTCGAAATCGGCGTCTACGGCGCCACCGCCATCAGCTTGTGTACTCTCTGCGCCGGCCGCTTGCTGCTGGGCTTCGGCCTCCTGCACGTCTTTGTAGATGGCTTCGGCTAATTTATGGGCCGCTTGTTGCAGGGCTTCCATATCGGCTTTTATCGCTTCGTCATCGTCGCCCTCAAGCGTTGTTTTTAGCTTGGCGATGGCGTCTTCTACTGCCTTCTTTTCGTCGTCCGATATCTTGTCGCCGTGTTCGCCCAAGGACTTTTCGGTACCGTAGACGAGCTGGTCTGCTTCGTTGCGGCGGTCGACGGTCTCGCGGCGTATTTTGTCTTCATCTGCGTGCATTTCGGCATCCTGTTGCATCTTGTCTATTTCGCTCTTGTCGAGTCCCGAAGATGCTTCGATGCGGATCGATTGCTCTTTATTGGTGCCTTTGTCCTTCGCTGAGACGTTGAGGATGCCGTTGGCGTCAATATCGAATGTGACTTCGATTTGCGGAGTGCCGCGCGGGGCAGACGGAATACTGTCGAGGTGAAAACGACCCAAGCTGCGGTTGTCGTTGGCGAACTCACGGTCTCCTTGTAGTATGTGGATTTCGACCGAGGGCTGGTTGTCTGACGCAGTTGAAAAGACCTGACTCTTTTTCGTTGGTATGGTCGTATTGCGCTCGATGAGTTTAGTCATCACGCTACCCATGGTCTCGATTCCGAAGGAGAGTGGCGTGACATCGAGCAATAGAACATCGTCTACTTCGCCCGCCAGTACGCCAGCCTGAATGGCCGCGCCCAAAGCGACTACTTCGTCGGGATTGACACCTCGGTGTGGCTCTTTGCCAAAGAGCTCTTTGACGGCTTCTTGAACCTTTGGCATGCGGGTCGAACCGCCGACTAAGATTACTTGGTCGATTTCAGATGCAGAAAGGTCGGCATCGGCCAGCGCTTTTGTACAAGGTGTTTTGGTGCGCTCGACTAGATCGGCGACGAGGCGCTCGAATTGCGTGCGGCTCAAACTGGCCTGTAGGTGTTTCGGGCCAGACTGATCGGCGGTAATAAAGGGCAAGTTAATCTCTGTCTGCGTCGCAGAGGATAACTCACACTTCGCCTTTTCCGCCGCTTCTTTGAGGCGCTGTAGGGCCATCGGATCCTTGCGCAAATCGATGCCTTCATTTTTCTGAAAGTCTTCGGCGAGCCAATCGATTATTTTCTGGTCGAAATCATCGCCGCCTAAGTGCGTATCGCCGTTGGTCGATTTCACTTCGAAGACGCCATCGCCCAATTCGAGGATCGAAATATCAAAAGTTCCACCGCCCAAATCGTATACGGCGATCTTTTCGTTGCTGCCGATCTTGTCTAGCCCATAGGCGAGGGCGGCGGCGGTCGGTTCGTTGACGATGCGCAGTACTTCGAGGCCGGCAATCGTACCGGCGTCTTTGGTGGCTTGGCGCTGGGAATCGTTGAAGTAGGCCGGGACTGTAATGACGGCTTGCTCGACCGTCTCACCGAGGAAGTCTTCAGCCGTCTGTTTCATCTTTTGCAGGATCATAGCCGAAATCTCTGGCGGGCTATATTCATTGTCATCTATCTTGACGACAGCCTGGTCGCGAGCCCCTTTGACTATTTGATAAGGCACTTCGCTTATTTCGGTGTCGACTTCGTCAAAGCGCCGTCCCATAAAACGCTTTATAGAAAATAGCGTTTTAGTCGGGTTTGTTACTGCCTGGCGCTTAGCCGTCTGACCGACGAGGCGCTCTCCATCTTTTGCAAAAGCAACGACTGATGGTGTTGTGCGCCCGCCTTCTGCATTGGCGATTACTTCGGGTGAACCGCCGTCCATGACCGCTACGCACGAGTTGGTTGTGCCGAGGTCAATACCAATTACCTTGCCCATGATACGTGTCCTTTCTCAGGTAGTAAAAATATATTTTTTGTATATAGTAATCATGGTTAAGCAAGGTGTGTACCAAGATGGGAAAATGTAGTAATATGACCGTAAGTTAAATATTAACAATATTTTATTTATTTATTGGGAATAAGAACGCTCTATGATGATATGTGTCATTTTTTCACATATTGCTGACTCTGTGTCATATTGGCCGTGTGAGAGATTGCATGGCTACCTCGTATTGACAAGGTTGAATAGGCCGGATAGATTTGCTGCAACTAGGAGAAGTAATGGAAAGATTCGAGCTCGTTTCCGACTATGAGCCGCAAGGTGATCAACCACAGGCCATTAGCGAGTTGGTCAATGGAATACAAGAGGGTCAACAGCATCAGACCCTATTGGGTGTGACGGGCAGCGGCAAGACCTTTACGGTGGCGAATGTGATTCAGGAAGTGCAGATGCCCACCCTGATCATGTCGCACAACAAGACGCTGGCCGCCCAGCTCTATGGCGAGTTTAAAGGCTTCTTCCCCAACAATGCGGTTGAATATTTTGTCAGCTACTACGATTACTACCAACCTGAGGCCTATAAACCGAGCACGGATACGTATATAGAGAAAGAGGTGCAGCTCAACGAAGAGATTGATCGTCTGCGTCTAAAGGCCATCTCCTCGCTCTTGCAGCGTCGCGATGTGATTATTGTTGCTACGGTGTCCTGCATTTACGGCATCGGCGCTCCCAAAGACTACGATCGCCATAAGTTTGAACTGCGCCGAGGAGACCTCGTTGAGCGGGATGAGATTCTACGTCATCTGATTGATATTTTTTATCGCCGTAACGATATGGAGCTACAGCGCGGCTGTTTTCGCGTGCGAGGCGATGTGATAGAAGTTATTCCCGCCTCCGAGGACCAGGCCGTGCGCATTGAACTCTTTGGCGATGAAGTCGATGCGATATCGATTGTAGATGCGCTAACGGGGGAAACGATTGAAAAACGCGAATATATCGCTCTGTTTCCCGCCAAGGCTTATGTCACGGGTGACGAAGAAGTGGATCAAGCCTGCGATGGCATCCTCACCGAATTGGAAAGCCGCCTGCTCGATATGCGCACTAACGACAGGCTGGTCCAGGCGCACCGCTTGGAAACGCGCACTAAATTCGATGTGGAAATGATTCGCGAGGTTGGCTTTTGTCCTGGAATTGAGAACTATACTCGCTATATGGGAGGGCGAGAAGCCGGTGCGCAGCCATGGACGCTAATCGATTATTTTCCCGACGATTATTTGATGGTGGTCGACGAGTCGCACGTTACAGTACCGCAGGTGCGCGGTATGTGGCGCGGAGATCGCTCGCGCAAGGAAACGTTGATTGAGCACGGTTTCCGTCTGCCCTCGGCCTTTGATAATCGGCCGTTGATCTTCGAGGAGTTTGAGGGGCAGATGGGGTGGACGATCTTTGCCTCGGCAACACCGAGAGAGTACGAGTTTGAAAAATCAAATGGAGTGATTGTCGAGCAAGTCATCCGGCCTACGGGGTTAGTGGATCCGATAATTGAAGTAAGGCCACTGGCTGGGCAGATCGATGATTTGCTCGAGGAGATCCGCCTACGTGCCGAACGTAAGGAGCGCGTATTAGTAACGACGCTGACTAAGCGCATGGCGGAAAATTTGACGGACTATTTGGAGCAGATGGATGTGCGCGTGCGCTATCTACACTCTGATATTGACACGTTGGACCGCGTCGCAATCCTGCGCGATCTACGTCTTGGTGAGTTCGATGTCCTCGTCGGTATCAACCTGCTGCGCGAGGGGTTGGATTTGCCTGAGGTTTCCCTCGTTGCCATTCTCGATGCGGATAAGGAGGGTTTTTTGCGCTCGGAGCAGGCGCTCGTGCAGACGGTTGGCCGCGCGGCGCGCAATGTGGATGGGCGGGTTATTTTCTATGCCGATCGCATCACCAACTCCATGCAGCGTGCTATGGATGAGACCGATCGCCGCCGCACTATACAAGAGGCCTTTAACGCCGAACACGGGATTGTACCGCAAACCATTTATCGCAGCCGAGAAGAAATTATACAGGCTTCATCTGTATTGGAAAGCGTGCGCGGCATTGGTGCGCAAGTCGTGGCGGAGAAAAAAGTTGAATACGATGGTTCTGAGAACACGGAAGAGCTGTTGGCTGACCTCGAAAAGCAGATGAAAGCGGCGGCGGCCAATCTCGATTTTGAAAAAGCTGCGCATTTGCGCGATGAAATAATGCGCATGAAAGAGCCGCAGGTTTAAGACGTAGATTTATATAGTAAGCCCCCGATTGCACTTGGCAATCGGGGGCTTTTTTGTGCCTTTCAGGATCAATCTGTCGGAACTATACGCACGATTCGACCGGGGTTCTCTAATGCGAGGTAGATAAAACCATCGGGCCCCGTTTCTATATCGCGGACACGGCCACCGGCTTCGAGCACGATTTCGTCGTGCAGGACGCGACCGTCCTCTATCTGGAGACGGTGTAGGCGCTCAAATCTCAGGGACGCTACAAATAGATTGTTCTGCCAGTGCGCAAAGCGATCGCCCTCGTAGAACTCGATGGCACAAACGCCGATAGAGGGCAGCCAATAATACTGGGGCTGGAGCATATTTTCGCCGTGGGTCTGATCCGTTATAGGCGTGCCGTTGTAGTTGATGCCGTACGTAATAGTTGGCCAGCCATAGTTCTGACCTCGGGTTATGAGGTTGAGCTCATCACCTCCGCGCGGGCCGTGCTCAGCCGCCCAGATCTGCCCACTCTGTGGATCTATAGCTATACCCTGTGGATTGCGGTGACCGTAAGACCAGATGCTGGATTGGGCATCCCTGCGTTTTACAAAGGGATTGTCTACAGGCACGCGGCCATCGTCATGTAGGCGATGGAGTTTGCCATTTGCCGTATTGAGCGACTGTGCTTCAGGGCGTTGACCGCGGTCGCCAATGGAAAAGTAGAGATAATTCTCTTCATCAAATACAATGCGCGAGCCATAGTGGTGGGCATGGTCTGAATAGTCTTTACTGGGTCCTTGGTAGATGATTTTAAGATCGGTGAGTTGGTCGTTCTGCAGGGTTGCTCGGACTATTGCCGTGAGACTATTTCCGTCGCTCTGTGCATGCGAATAGGACAAATAGATCCAGCTGTTGTCGTCGTATTGTGGGTGGAGAGAGACGTCGAGTAAACCCCCTTGACCTTCGGCGCGCACGGGGGGCACATTTTTGATCGGTGCCGAAAGTTGGCCCGTGCTATCAGCTATGCGCAGTGTGCCCTCGCGTTCGCTAATGAGTAGACGACCATCGGGGAGAAAGGCCAGGCCCCAGGGGACACCTAAGCCTTCGGCAAAGGCTTCTATGCGGAAGGCATGGCGTTCACTCTGATGGGTTTCTTGGGCGTGGGCAGTGGGAATATAGAAAGTGATGGCGAGTAATATAATGCGGTGCAAATAGTGCGAGATCATAAATTATGTACCTTCTTCGTTGGTGAGTTTTTAAAATGTGATTAAACAAGCCAAGTGCAGTGGCCGTTAAGAATCTCATGAAGATAGACAGGGGAGAAGCGGGTGCAAGGTGGACATACAAACGAAAAGCGGCGTCGCACCGGGGGGGATGCTTGACGCCGCTCGTCTACAGAACGAATATTAGCCCTATGTTAGAAGGCGACTTTACAATTAGCTGTTCGCAGTGTGGAGGGGAAGATTTCCAAGAAGCCTATCCCGTTCCTGCTGATACGTATCGGATTTATGGGGCCGTGGATCGCAAGGTCCGAGAAGTGACTACCGAAGTCTATATCTGCATACAGTGCGGTCATGTCGAAAAATTTGTCGACCTGCAAGAGATCGAAAGCTCAGACGCCGATGCCCAGGCGCCTGGTGACCATTTTGACGCGCGCAGCTAACTCTTCTAAATCGAAGGGTTTGTCTACGTAGTCGTCGGCTCCGTGTTCAATGCCTTTAATCTTGTTGGGCGTAGCGTTGAGCGCAGTCAACATAATGATCGGAATTCCCGAGGTAATCGCGTTGCCCTTTAACGTTTGGCAGACTTGGTAGCCATCTAATTTGGGTAGGCGCAGGTCCAACAAAATCAAATGGGGTTTCTCGGTAAAGGTCTTTGCCAGCGCCTCCTCGCCGTCGGCCGCTTCGCAGATGGCGTAGTCCAAGCCTTCTAGGAATTCGCGCAAACTGGCGCGAACGTCTCTTTCGTCGTCGACTACGAGTATTTTGAGTTTTTTGCCTGCTTCAACCGTAGGAGGCTGCCCTGAGGGGGGCGTTGGCATGCTCATGCCCAAATCTTCGGCGCGCGCTAGGTCGAGTTGGTCGGCAATTTGGGCTAAAGACAATCCTTTCAGGCGCAATTCGTGCAGCCGACTGCGGATTCCCGTAATTTCTTCGCGATCGAACAAGTCTTTGTTGCCACGTTTGTCGGATACGCGGATTATCCCAAAGTTTTTGTACTTGCGGATGGATTCGACCGATTTTCCAAAAGTGTTGGCAACTTCTTGAATATCAATAAGTTGTTGGCTGTCGTGCATGATGTTCTCCTCGCATGGGACAGCGGCTAAAATAGTCTTACCCCATTAAAATAGTATGTAAAAACATTATACTAAATAGTAGTGTTTAGAGTCAAGTGCTTTCTTGTTGGTACTATCGGCAGTTCTCTGCACTTGTTTAGTTTTTGTCGCAAAACGATGCGAATAGCTTTTCCTTTATATAAAAAAGGCGACTCAGATGAGTGGAAACTGTTGTATGGCGTTTGACTTGAGGCATGCCCTTAATTAGATTGAACGCGTTTGTCAAAAAACCGCATATAAAGTGTTAGGAAGGTAAAGAGGCCATGTCGGAGAGTGGACGCAAGGTCATCGTCGATGCCCAAGACGTGAAGATGGTCTATAATTTAAAGAGCCGCGATGAGTCGACGCATGTACACGCCCTGCGCGGTTTGTCGGTGCAAGTATACGAAAACGAGTTTTTTGCCATCATGGGACCTTCGGGGTCGGGTAAGAGCACCCTGTTTAATATGATTGGTGCCCTGCAGACCCCAACGGGGGGAGAAGTATTGATTGATGGTGCCAATCTCGCATCACTCACTCCACAGCAATTGGCGGCCGTGCGTTGCTTTGAATTGGGCTATATCTTTCAGAGCTATAATTTGCTGCCTGTTATGAGCGCATTGATGAACGTGGCGCTGCCGACGGTATTTGCTGGCATGAGCACCGTAGAGGGTGAGAAGCGGGCGATGGAATGTCTGGAGATTGTAGGTCTGGATGATCGTGCGCACCACATTCCTTCGGAGTTATCCGGTGGACAGCAGCAGCGCGTGGCTATTGCTCGCGCTTTTGTCAACAAACCGCGCATAATTCTCGCCGACGAGCCGACGGGTAACCTCGACAGCAATACGGGGCAGGAAATTATCAACTACTTGAAAACCATGCAGGATGAGATGGGCACTACGATTATTACGGTGACCCACGACGACAAGATGCTGACGGTGGCCGATCGCATGGCGTGGATTCGTGACGGTTTGTTAGAAAGAGTGGCCAATCGCGAGGAAATCGAAATTCAGGTGGGTAGTATTAAAGAGCACTGAGCGCTGAAAAAATGGCAATATTGCAAAACCGCCGGCTCCCCAAGGGGAACCGGCGGTTTTTTTGTGCCGAACTGAGTGTGTTAGGATCCGTATTACTGCTCTTGGCGCAACCTAAGACCTTCTTGTAAGAAGAGGTCGCGGTTGCTAAAGGCACTCGCCAGCGTCAGGCCGCCGTCTACGGCTACGAGCTGGCCCGTCATGAAGTCTATCTGGGTGAAAGTATAGGCTGCATAGGCGATGTCCTGTGGGCGGCCAATGCGGCGAATAGGCTGTGCACCGCCCTCGGCCATTAGACCATAGGTTTCGGCTACGGTGTATTCGTGGCCGTCGACCGGATCGTGGATGCCGGAAGGACGGGCCGTGAGAGGGGTGTCGACGACGCCAGGGCGCAGTCCATTCACGGTGATATTGTGAGGGCCGCCTTCGAGCGCTGCGCCGAGTATGGCGTGGTTGATAGCAGATTTGCTGACGCCATAGGGGATGCGCGTTGCTTCGGGGGCAATGTCGGAGATAGAAGTGATGAAGAGAATACTGCGATGAGACATCTCTTCGCCGCGTCCTTTTTCGGCATCGGCCAGTTGCACCATGTATTTAAGCGAGCGCTGCGCCAGGCGATAGGCTCCCATCAGATTTAGCGAGAGCACGCGCTCCATTTCTTTGTCGAGGTGCTCTATGGGAGTTTCGGCAAAACGATGGCGCACGAGGTTGCCATCTTCGCCCATTATATAGTTGGCGACGCCGCTGTTGCTGATACTCACATCGAGGCGCCCAAAATGTTCGTAGGTTTGGTCGACAAGGGCAAAGGCTGCTTCGGGCTGTGATAGGTCGGCCCCTATGACAAGTGCTTCGACGCCGTGATCTTTGCGAATGGCTTCAGCTACGGCTTCGCCGCGCTCGCGCCCCGAATTGTAGTTGACGACGACATCGTAGCCCTTGCGTGCGAATTGGTCGACAAGGGCGGCGCCGATGCCGCTGCTGGAGCCGCTCACTAGGCATACGGGGTTCGACATTAGCGCCCCCGCTGCGCTAAGACGGTTGCGACCACGCTATCTATATCGGGTATTGTGGGAAGTTCGAGCGGTGGGCTGAAGGGAATCGGCAGATCGGCTGCACCGATGCGCAGCACGGGAGCATCGAGATAGTCGAAGGCCTTTTCATTGATGCGCGCGGCGATCTCTGCCGTGGCACCATAGCTTTGCGGAGCTTCGTCGATGACGATGGCATATCCCGTTTTGCGGACGGAGTTCAGGATGGTATCCTCATCGAGTGGCATCAATGTGCGCGGGTCTACGACTTCGGCACTGATCGAATTTTCAGCTAGGCGTTCGGCGGCTTCTAAGGCCACTGTCACCATGCTCGAAGTGGCGACTAGGGTGACGTCTGATCCTGTGCGTTTGACGTCGGCCTGCCCGAGTGGAATGAGGAAATCATCTTCATCGGGTACGGGGCCCTTGTCGTTATACATCATTTTATCTTCGAAAAACAGCACCGGATTATCATCGCGGATGGCGCTCTTGAGTAGCCCCTTGGCATCTCTTGGCGTGGAGGGTAGCACTACTTTGAGCCCGGGGATATGGGCGAAAATAGCCTGCAGGCTCTGCGAGTGCTGAGCGGCTGAAGAGCGGCCGGCCCCCATAGAGAGACGGATGGTCAACGGCACCTTGCACTGGCCTCCGGTCATATAGCGTATCTTGGCGGCTTGGTTGACTATTTGGTCCATCGCCAAGAGGGCAAAATCACCGAACATTAGCTCGGCAATAGGGCGCATACCGGTCATTGCTGCACCTACACTGAGACCAATATAACCGGCTTCGGCGATGGGGGTGTCGAGCACCCGCTGTGCGCCGAACTCGTCAAATAGTCCTTCGCAGCACTTAAAGATACCCCCCGAAGGGCCGACATCTTCGCCCATGAGGAAGACGGTTGCATCGCGTTTCATTTCTTCGCGCATAGCCTGGGCAATGGCTTCGCGAAAGAGCATATCATTTTCAGGCATAGAGATCCTCGTACGCTTGTTCCGGAGGAGGTAGGGGGGCCTCTTTGCCAAATTCGATGGCGGCGAGCACGTCCCCTTCCACTTGTTTGTAGATGGCGTCTAATTCATCTTGTTTGGCAACTTTGTTCGTTGTCATATACTGCCTGAGTAACGTGATCGGGTCTTTGTTGTCGCGCCACCACTCGGCTTCTTTGCGGGTGCGGTAGGTCATGGCATCGCCGACGTGATGACCGTGAAAGCGATAGGTCTTGGCTTCAATCAGCGTGGGCCCAGCGCCTTTGCGCGCTTTGGCGACGGCGTTGCTCATCGCCTCGTACATCGCAAGGACATCGGAACCGTCGACGATCAGTCCTTCTAAGCCTAAACCCTTGGCGCGGTCGGCGATATCTTTGACGCCGGTGACGGCTTGGTAGGGCGTGTGTTCGCCGTATTGATTGTTTTCGCAAATATAGATAGCGGGTAAATTCCAGGCGGCGGCCATGTTGATTGTCTCGAGCATGATGCCTTGGTTGGAGGCTCCATCGCCAAAGAAGCAGACGGCAACTTGGTCGCTGTCGCGCAGTTTGGCTGAAAGAGCTGCGCCGGTAGCAATGCCAAAACCGCCGCCGACGATGCCGTTGGCACCGAGGATCCCCACCGACATATCGGCGATGTGCATGGAACCGCCTTTGCCGCGACAATAACCGGCCTCTTTGCCCATAATTTCGGCCATCATACGATCGAGTTGACCGCCCTTGGCTAGGCAGTGCCCGTGGCCGCGATGGGTGCTCGTGATATAGTCATCGTCGCGCAGGGCGGTACAGGCACCGACGGCGACGGCTTCTTCGCCGATATAGAGGTGGGCAAGACCCGGCATCAGACCGCGCGTATAGACGTCCCAGACATGTTCTTCAAAGAGGCGGATCTGGCTCATTTTTTGATACATAAGCCAGAGCTTATCCGCTGGGATGCGTAGTTTTTTTCCGTTGGCTTTATTTTTGGCTGGCGCTTTTTTCTTGGTCGCCACCCTTTTTTTAGCCGGTGTTTTTTTGGCCATCGACTCTCAACTCCGCTGGCAATAGGGCCGGTTATAAAAAATAAGTGCAGTAGCTTATGGCAGTGTCAAACGCGAAGAGCCGAGACGTCAATCGACGCCCCGGCTCGCAAACGACACGCAGAATAAACAGATTAGCTCTTCTTCTCGAAGTCGGCTGCATGCTCTTCCCGCCACTTGGCCCATTCCTCTGGGCTATCGCGCAACTCAAAATACTTGGTGTTAATATCGACAAAACGCGATTGGTCTTCGGGCATGTCTTCTTCGGCGAAGATTGCCTCGACGGGACATTCCGGTTCGCAGGCACCGCAGTCAATGCACTCATCGGGGTCGATGTAGAGCATGGGCTCGCCTTCGCCATCGGTGGGGTGGATACAATCGACGGGACAAACTTCGACGCAGGCCTTGTCCTTTACGTCGATACAAGTCTCGGTGATGTAGTAGGCCATAAGTTTCTCCTAAAAATGGCAATTTTATACTAGTAAAACTCAGTCAATCGCTAAGATAGTGTGGCCTTCGCGTTTGTCAAGCTCACCATTAGGCTGCGAGGTTATCCAATAGCGTTTGCGTATCGAAAGCGTCTTGGGCACGTATGCGGAAGTTCAGTCTTTGCCCTGGCGCTGAGTCGCGTTCGATTCTGTACTCACCGCCGGCAAAGAGCTTAGTCAATACGGGGGTAAGTGCGCTGCGAAAATCTTCGGCTGCCTCGTCGGTATTGGGGGCTTGTAGGCGGTCGTTGGCGACGATCTGTAGGTCGCCAGCGCGAAAACGCACTTTATCGGCCAACTCGGCCGCGGCTTCTATCTTATTGCAAGCGTCCAATGTCGCTTTGAGCGCATCCGTTAGGCGGGTGTTGAGATCTCCCTCTTGTGACTGCTTGCGTGCGTAAAGCAGCCCTTTTTCACCGCCATCCGTGTCGAGACTATAATTGGCATAGTGGCCGATGAGCAGTGTGATCGGACCTATGCCAACGTGGCTATAGTCCGCCACGTCAATAAGCACTTCGTCGCTGCTGGCGGCGATCCAAGTATTAAAAATGCGGAAGGCTTCTTCAGCGGAAAGACTGTCTTCGTCTTGTAGATACAGTTTGACGTTTATTTTTTGTAAATTTTGCATGAGGTCTCTTTTAAGCCGTTTCTTCGGCAGTGGCAATTTTGTCATAACAAGTATAGGCGCCCTCGACAAAGAGCTGAGCTTCTTCAATGCGGTGGTGTGCGCCGATTGCATCAACGCCTTCTGTGCCTTCTTGATGCGCTGTAAAAAAGTAGTTGGCAAACTGCAGTGAGAACAACGCACTTTCAAAAAAGCGGGTGCGGAACTCGTTTACGACTACGTCGGCATCTTCTGGCACATCGTAGAACTGCTCTTTTACCAAGGCGCGTGCCGAGCGCAATATGGCGCGATATGCACTCTGTGTCGCCCGGGCGACGTCGCCTTCTTCGAGTGCCACTTGGGCTTCGAAAACTTCGCGTTCGGCGGCGGCGATTTCCATGACGGTGACAGAGACGACTTCGCCGGCGCACTCGCCTTTACCTAGGTCGTCCATAGTAAAGGTGCGCGTATCTCCCCAGTCTTGATAATACCAAGAATTTTCTTCGAAAGCGGGGACCTGCGTTAAATCGTCGAGCATGGCTTTGACCTCGCGCTTGCCGATGCGCTGTATGTAGGCTTGAAAGCTCTCGTCTTTGCTGCGTTCCTCTATATAGCGTTGCCCTAGGCGTTCGACTACATCGGGGATATTTTTTGAGGGTACGGCGCCCATACCGAGACCGAAAGAGCCGGCATTTTCTTTCCATTGTCCACCGAGGACAACCTGAAAGTGGGGAACGGTGATGCCGTTGATCTTACGGCTATTGCCGTAGAAGCCAATATCGGCGGCATGGTGCTGGCCACAGGAGTTGAAACAACCGCTAATTTTGATGCGCAAGCCTTCGATGGCTTCGTCGATTTCTGCTCCCTTAGTGGCAAGGCGTTTGCGCAGTTCTGCGGCTAGGCCGCGCGATGAGGCAATGCCTAGCTTGCAGGTATCTGTGCCGGGGCAAGACGTGATGTCGACGATGGTGCCGGCACCGGGTTCGCTGAGGCCAACGGCCTTGAGCTCGGAATAGAGTTGAGGCAAATCCGCTTCGCTGACCCAGCGCAAAACCAGGTTCTGTTCGACGGTAGTGCGCACGGTGTCCTTGACGTATGTACGGCAGATGGACGCGAGTTGTCGCATCTGCCACGAAGTCAGGTCGCCAAGTGGCAGGGCGACGGTGGCCACGGCATACCCCGCTTGGCGCTGTGCATAGACGTTGGTGCGTTTCCATTCGGCAAAGTCCGCATCCTGCGACGTGCCGTTGAGATCCTGGCCATCTTTGAGCGGTGTTTCGTCGTAGGCGTTGAGGTCGCTCAGATACGAGGTCCAGCGCGGGTCTGCGGGTAGGATCTTGCGCTCTTCCTCGACGAGACGACGGAATTCCTCTATGCCGAGTTTGGCAATGAGGAATTTGATGCGGGCGCGGTTGCGGTTGCGCTTCTCGCCCAGGCGCGCGAAGACGCGTGCAATGGCCTGCGTAATAGGTAGTAACTCTTCCTCGGGAAGAAAATCGCTAAAGAGCTGTGCCTGATGGGGCACGGCGCCCAGGCCACCGCCGACGTAGAGTTCAAAACCACGCTTCTGCACGCCGTCTATTTCGCGGACGGCTGCTACGGCACCTAGATCGTGCATATTGGCCAAACCGCATGCTTCGTGGGCGCAACCGGAGAAGGCGATTTTAAATTTGCGGCCGAAGTCTTGGCAGTCAGGATGGCCGAGTAGAAACTGCATGCTGGCCTGTGCATAGGGCGTAACGTCGAATAATTCCGTGTGGCAGACGCCAGAGAGTGGGCAGGCCGTGATATTGCGCACTGAGTTACCGCATGCTTCGCGCGTTGTAATACCAACGGCGGCGAGGCGGCGCATGAGGTCGGGCGTGTCGTCGATGTGTATGTAGTGAAATTGAAAATCCTGACGCGTAGTTACGTGCAGGATCTCATCTGAGTACTCTTCCCCTAGGTCGGCGAGCACTTCCATTTGTTCCGTGGTGAGTCCGCCGAACGGTATTTTTAAGCGCATCATGCCCGGAGCGTGCCAGATGGTGTCGGGACCTTTGGTAAAAGCTTCTGGAAACTGTAGCTGCTGTGTTTTTGATCCGTCGTAGCGCTGACCATTGTCATAACGTTGGCCATAGGCTCCTCGTCGCAGCCGGGTTTCTGCAAAGAGCTTTTCTTCTATCTTGCCCTGTTTGCGCAGGTGTATTTGCGTCTCGAATATGTCGATCTCTTCGCCGATATCTGCGGGGATTTGATCACCGAGGATATCTTTCCAGCTCTGTGATGTGCTCATGATCTTATTCACCTGTTCGAAGTTTACAAAATTAAAAAGAGGACTATATAATGAATATGCAATGAATAATCGGCTAAAAATACGGATTGACTAGCCTTTGTCAAGCAATGCTCAGGGGCCTTGTTCTAAAACCTGTTTTAGGTAGGCGCGCATCTCCTGACCGCATTCGGGGTCGGCGACCGCATAGTCTATAAAGGTCTTGAAATAGGCGCGGTGGTTGCCTATGTCGTAGCGTCGCTCACCTTCTTGTAGGCTGATGGCGCGCACCATTAGGTCGGCTTCTATTTGAGCTGCGATAGCATCTGTTAGGTATATTTCGCCGTTGGGAGCGGGGGATACGTTGCGAATATGGGCGAATATATCGGAG
>JBLHGI010000132.1:0-15076 GCA_047616505.1 Planctomycetota bacterium | reverse complement strand
CATCGCTTTTCTTTCGGAGCCGCGTCGCTGGCGAGGGCCCTTTGCTCATTCTGGCTCAGCTGGAAACTACGCATCATTTTGCGCTGTGATAGCAGTACGGCTGCAGCGGCCAAATGTAGGATCGCAACCAAAAACCAATAGACTAGGTCTAGCTGATTGGCGAGCAAGGCGAGGAAGGCGTAGAAAGAGAAAAAATCGCGTTTGGCTACGAAACCATAGCGCTCCATCAGCTTTTGCACCCAGCCCTTTTCTCCGTCGGGAAGTTCCTGTGTCAGTGCGCGCAAATAGTGCTGGAGGCTGCCGCTACCCGTTTTGCGTGCATAGCTATACATAACGAAGAGGGTCAGAAAGAGAGCACCGATCGCTGAAAGGCCGATATAGAGATAGATCGATTGGGTCGGGTAGCGCTGCTGTACGCCAATAAGCACGCCGATATAGGCACATACATAGGCGATATTGTCGGTGACGGTATCGAACCAGGCGCCGAATTTAGATTCGCAGAGCTTGACGCGTGCAACCTCGCCGTCACAGCGGTCAAAAATGGCGGCAAATTGCCATAGCAGGCCGGCAAGTGCCAACGTGCTATAGTCTTGGGCAACGCCGACTAGATAGGCGCTGCTCAGCCCCGTCGTCATCACTAAGAATACCGTAATGGCATGTGGGCTGAGGCCGGTCTCGACTAGTAATTTGCTCGTGGGAATAGAGATGCGCGCATTGATATGGCGCGAGACAAACCCGCTGGTCTTCTTTGTCACTTGCCCGAAGAGCATGTTCTTGGCCGCGCGCGCACCGCGAGGTAGGTCGACGCGTCTCCAAAGAGCGGGTTCACTGCGTTTAATAACAAGGGCAGTGGTTGATGCGTCGGCTAAATAGGACCAGATGTCGGCACCGGAGGCACTTAGTTTTTCTGTTGGTAGCAGCTGGGGGTCGCACAGGAATGCCCCCGTGCTGAAATCGCCGCTAGGCTCTTCTAGCTGCTCAAAGCCCACGGCGGCTTGGTGGAGCAGTCCGGCTTGTCCTGGAGTGGGTGAGGCATATGTCACTAGCGATATCTGCTTTGGTGCGGTGGAAATTAGCTCTGTTAGCGAAGAGTGATGGTGGACGTATTCGCCTAAGAGTAGTAGATACGGTTCGTCGGCATGGGCTAAAACGGGAGGCTGGTCGCGCTGGGTTATTTCCAACTGCACCGGCAGGCGTTGAGTCAGCTTCGTTAATTTTGGCATGCTGCCGATGGGAAGCACAATGCTGATATGTTCTATGCCAGCGCGCACCAGGGTGCGGACTTGGCGATCGAGAAGGCCAAGGCCGCCGACGCGACGGTTGACCAAGGCGGTACTCTCCGCACCTTCGGGAAAGAGCAATACGGCTTGGCGTATCAATATTTCCCCGCTGCTGTGCTAAATCGTTCTCGATGACTACAATAGTGGTGTAATTCGCTGCGGACGCGGACAAGGTCTTCAGGAGTATCTACATCGGAGCAGGGGAAACCGGGTGTGAAGCAGCTTGAGACTTCGTGGCCAAGATCAATCATGTGCTGAATTACGGCGGGAAAATGGCTAGACAGTGCTCGCTCCTCGACGACCACTTCCTCCAAGGCACTGCGCAATGCCCTCACGCCATCGGCGCGAAAGTGCAATATGCCGAGTGATTCGGCCTCGGCCACCTGAGACGGAAGATCCTTGCCAATGCGTTCAACTCGTTTGTTGCGCAGGACTAATTTCATGTCATCGGACTCATAGCGCTCTTTGCGTTTGGCCAATAGGGAACAGGCGTAAGGCTGTTGGAGCAGAGAGCGCACGCATTCTGGATGGAAGATATTATCGCCATTGAGAAGCAGAAAATCTTCGTCGATTTCACTGCGGGCGGCCCACAGCGAAATCAGGTTGTCGGAAACGGCATAGAACGGATTGTAGAGTAGTTTAATGTCGTGGAGGCCGGCTTCATCTATCGCCGTGCGCACTCGCTCCATGCCAAAACCGCAGATGACGACGAACTGCTCAATGCCCACCTGCCGCAGGTGGCATACCTGCCTTTCGAGCAAGCTAATAGCCCCTACTTGGAGCAGGCATTTGGGGTGTTCAGCAGTAAAGGGCCAGAGTCTACGGCCCCGTCCAGCTGCTAAGATGAGCGCTTTCATATCTTTGACGTAAAAAGAGGTTCCAACACCAGCGCTTAAGACTAGGTGTTGACCTGTGTGTATGGCGTGGGAATACACCAACTACTCACGCTCTAAACAAGAGGTGCTAGCGCCCACATTGACGAAAGTCGAAACTATAGACTTCGAATCATTTAAGTGTTTTTTTTGCAACAGTTTAAATGATTCATAAATATCCAAAATAATATAGAGTTAAAGCCATTTAACGTCAACGCTTTCGACGTGAAACGCAGCCTTCAATTGAGGTGTGTGAATAACGGGCTCTGGCGATATATTTAACACCTTGGACGGCCTGAGGTGTTACTTTAGTCCGCAGCGGTGATCTCGATATTATTTGTACTCTATTTAGTGGATGAACTAGTGATGCAATCTTCAAAGCCTCCCTCAGAAGCCAAGGTATTGGCGGCCGAAGAGCAGCGCGACATCAAAGATCTCGCTCGCGGAGGCTTTATTACTTTTGTCGGTAAGATCGGCCGCGCGTCGCGCGGTGCTTTTATATGGGTTATTACCCTGCTGATGGGAGTCGATGTGCTGGGCAATTATTCGCTTGCTTGGGGCATCGTCTCGATCTTGAACAAAATTGCTCGTTTTGGCATGCAGCGCGGCGTAGTTCGCTTTGTTGTCGAGGGGCGTTCTCAGGGGGGAGTTGAAGCGGAGCGAGCCATCGCTACAGCGTTGGCCACTGTTGGTCTCTGTGCCGTCGTGGTGACGGGTTGTGTCTACTTTAGCGCCGATGCCATTGCGGCATTCTACGATAAACCTATCGCCCCCGCTCTGCGAATTATGGCTTTTTCAGCTCCCTTTATGGCCATATGCTGGGTATTGGTGTCGTCGATACGGGCACTGCGCATCGTGCTCTATGATGTATATGTTATGTCGGTTGCCGGTCCGTTAATCTTGCTCTTGGGCGGGTTGTTAGCAGGCTGGCTTGATACGGGGCTTGTGGGAGTTGCTTGGGTGCAACTTGGTATGGCCGTGGGAATCTGTTTTCTCGCGGGGTACTTTTTTAGTCGCTTCTTCTCGTTGCGTTCTTGTCTAGCGCAATTCTCAGCTTCGTTGCGCTGGCGTGAAATGGGCCACTTTTCATTTCCCGTCATGGTTACAGACTTACTCTATGCCGTATTGACTCAGCTCGATGTACTGATGTTGGGTTTTTTCGTCTCGGCGGAATTAGTGGGTATCTACACGCTGGCCAGACGCATAGCAAGCGCCATGCTCAAAGCACCGCAGGCCTTCGATCCGATCTTTAGCTCTATTGTTAGCGAATTGGCCTTGGCTGAACGCTACGATGAATTGAGTGCGCGCTTTCGCGTGCTGTTCCGCTGGGTACTCACGATCAATCTCCCCATATTTGCTTCATTGCTGATTGTTGGCGACCTCTTATTAACTCTAATCGGCGGCGATAAAATGCAGGCCTTGCCCGAGGTCGAAATCGCCGCGGGCTTAAAGGTCCTCTTTGTCCTCAGTATCAGTATGATGTTGCAGGGATCCTTCGCCTTAGCTGAGCCTCTGTTGGCGATGGCCGGTCGACCCTATCTGAATTTCGCCAACAATATAGTCTGGCTCTGCGCTAATTTTGTGTTCAATCTTATTTTTATCCACTTTTATAGTTTTGGCATTTTGGGAGCGGCCTTTGGCGCCGTGTTGGCGACGTTGATTGTCAACGGCTTGCGTCTTGTGCAGATACGCAGCCAATATGGGATCTGGCCCTTTGATGCCAAACAACTCAAACCACTAGCGGCTGCGCTCATAGCGGGACTGGGCGGTTGGTGGGTGCGGGACTGGATTACAGGGGCCCTCTGGGCTGCGGTGCTGACGTTGGCTGTTTTTACTTGTCTCTATGTATCGGTACTGTTTTTTGCCGGTATGGAAGACGACGATAGGCAATTAGTGGGGAAGGGCAGGAGTTGGTTGAAAAAACGTTTTATCCGCTCGTGAGGATTTTTTTCGATTTTATGCTATCTAAATACTTGAGAGGAAGGCCCGTGTAAATATGCGTGCGATAATTTTGGCGGCTGGAGCAGGTACGCGTCTACAGCCACTGACCGACGACTGTCCTAAATGCCTCGTGCCGATTGGAGGTCGACCGTTGATTGACTACCAATTAGAAGCGCTGCACTCGGTGGGGGTTGGCGACATAGTGTTGGTCGTAGGGTGTAAATCGGATCAAGTGCGCGCCCATTGTGGCGATAGAGTGCGCTATATAGAGAATGTCGATTACCTGAGTACCAACAGCATCTATTCCCTCTATCTCGCGGCGGGTGAATTTAACACAGATACATTTTTGTTTAATTGTGACATCTTGTTTCACAAGAGTATCCTGCAGCGCATGTTGGATGCGGCCCAGCCCAATGTGGTGGCGGTAGATTCGCAGGTTGAACGAGTGCCCAACGAGATGAATGTCTGTTATGGTGAGGATTTGTGTGTCACGGCAATAAGCAAAGGGTTGGATCCCGCTGGGGCTCAGGCGCAGAGCGTACAACTCGTGAAGTTCGATGCAGTCGGGGCCGTGCAGGTGCGCAAGGAGGTCGTGCGCTTGGTCGAGCAAGACGACAAAGATGCCTTTCCCACTTCGGCTTATGGGCCACTTATTGAACAGTGCTCTTTCTTCGCTGTGGAAACGAGTGATTTGGCCTGGGGAGAAATTGATTCTCTAGAAGATTACGAACTGGCCAAGAAGAACGTATTGCCTGCACTGGGGCCTGCATGAAGCCATCTTGGGTCTGGATCGATGCGACACAGCGGGCCGCCGGTCGCCAGTTGTGGGGTATGAGTCTGGTCGAACGACAAGTGCGTGAAATGGCATTGCGCGCGTGCCGTCGTTTTTGTCTACTGGTTACGACCCAAACCCGTGGCTCTGTAGAAGCAATGCGCGACGATTTGCACGATCTCTATGAAGTTGAACTCGAAATCGTTGAGGTCGCGGCCGTCGGCGAGGTCTTCTTACGCCTATCTCAGGTGCGCGAAGAGGTCATACTACTGGCCGGCGACGCGGTATATGATGATCGGGCCTTGGCGTATATTCTCGACGAAGGAGCGGGGTCGGCTGTGTGGGCACAAGAACGGGGTGCCTTCTATTTTTCCAGTGAACAATGCGCTACTCTGCACGAGCTATCCGTGCAGACTTGGCAGGATTTAATGGCGGTTGATGGGCTGGCTTTTCGCGGCACAGAGGTTGGAGAATTAAATGCCTATGTCGCCTCGTTGCGACTTACTATGCCTGCCTATATTTACCGCTTAGGACCAGACGAAGATATACGCCATATCGACCACCTCATGTATCGGCGCACATTCAAAGGCGCCATCGATGCCGTAGCCCGCTACGGATATTACCATCTGGTGCGCTGGATCACTCGTCAATTAGCGCGCGGCAAGTCGACGCCCAATTTTTATACGTTGCTAACCGTATTCTGCGTGTGGATCGCTAGTCCACTCATTGCGCTGGGGCATATCGGCGAAGGCTTGCTCGTTGCTTGGGCTGGGGTTATCCTCGATTCGGTCGATGGGAAATTGGCGCGTCTGCGCCTGCATTTGAGCGATGAGATGGGGACTTTTGAACATATTGCGGCCATGCCCGGTTTGGCTTTGTGGTTTCTCGCGATGGGGTGGCATCTGAGCGCTGGCCAGCTATTTACCCTGCTGCCAGTGCCCTTGGAGACGTGGTTGCTCCTAGCGGCCTTTTTATTAGATAAAATTACGAGTGGTTTGTTCAAGAAGATGGTGGGGCGGGAACTCTTCGACTATCGCCGTATCGATGCGCTTTTTCATCTGGTTGCGGCGCGGCGCAATATCGCTCTATTGATATTGAGCGCGGGGGGACTACTTGGGTATTTAGAGTACAGTTTCCACGCGTTGGTGCTGTGGATGGCAGCAACGCTATTCTTTCACCTGCTGCGTTTTTATTGGGTATTAATTAGTTTGCGCTTTTCCCGAGCGGCGGCAGGCTCTTGATATAGGCGATAATGTCGCGTATTTGCTCATTGCTGAGACGGTCTGCACCAAAAAAGGGCATGAATTTACCCGCTTTAAAGCTATAGGCATTGGGATCTACGCCGGATAGCACGGAGCCGAGGCCATCTCCTTCGCGGATAATGCGCGCGTAGTAGGCTGGGTCTTTGTCGCGGGGAAGGGCTGTGGGGGCAATACCGGCGTTGCCGTTGGGGTGGCAGCTATGACAGGCGGCATAAAAAACTTCCTTGCCGCTGAGCCTATTGCCGCCGCCGAAATTTTTGTATTCGCCCGTCTTGTCGGCGGCAGGAGCAATGGCCAAAGGGGTGTGCAGTGCTCGGCGTGCGATTGATTTAAGATAGGCGCGCAGATCTAATTGTTGCTGTGCTGTTAGTTGGTCCTTGTTGCGCATATAGTGCAGCACGCAGACGACGGCAGCCTCGTCAATGGTCGCGTAGGCATCGTCTGCTTCTGGGTCTTTGCCCCACCACGTTTCGCGATACATCGAATTGTAGAGGCTGTGAGCGGCGCGAATCAGGCCATCGCTGCGCGTCTCTTCGTTGAAGTCTGCATGGCAATGACTACAGGATAGCCCGTTGGTGCTGATTATGGGTGAGTGAAAGAGGCGCCGTCCAGAATCGGAGGTGCCTGTAACGGTCATTTGTGCTGTGGTCGAGCCTGCCCAGAGCAAGATACTAAGCCCAGCGAAGTGCAGTGCGACTCTGCGCAATTTCTTATGCAAGATGTAATAGTCCTCCGTGTAGTCCTTTTGCTTTTAGTAAAGGGGTTCTCGTCTTCCTGTCAAGCTGTTTTGCTGGTCGAGTGTCCATGAAATGAATGGTTATATATCTATTCGCGGTGCTGCCGAACACAATCTACGCGATGTCGACCTCGATATACCGCATGGTCGACTCGTCGCCGTTGGGGGCGTATCGGGTTCCGGAAAGACTTCGCTCGTCTACGATGTCGTATATGCGGAAGCGCGTAGACGGTTCCTCGCTGCCCTCGACGGTGGGCGTGGCGGCTGGTGGCGGAGTCTGCGGCCGCCACGTGTTGCCAGCCTAGAAGGATTGGCCCCGGCCTTGGCATTGGAACAGGGGGGCTCTCGTCCCAATCCGCGCTCAACAGTAGCGACGTTGTCTGGGCTCTACGACTATGCGCGCTTACTCTTTGCCCGCGTTGGCAATCCACATTGCCTGGCGTGTGGTCAGCCCGTGCGGGCGCACCGTTTTGAGGAAGTCTATGAAACGGCGCTGGGTTTTGCCGAAGGCACGCGCCTATTGGTCTTAGCTCCTTGTCGCGTGCAAGAGGGACAGACGCCCGCATCCTTTGCCGAATGGGTCGATCGCTCTGGCTATAGGCGTTTGCGCATAGGGGGTGAGGATAAGCTTTTAGATGATTTAGAATTGACGATGTTTGTCGCGGGCGAGCGCATTGAGGTCGTTGTTGATCGTCTCGTGGTCAAACCTGAATCGGCGCGGCGTTTGCGCGGTTCACTACAGGCTGCTCTGGATATGGGCGAAGGGCAAGTTGTGCTTTCTCGGCGCGGTGACCACGTGGACCAGACCTTCGCCGTGCGACCCGCTTGTGTCGCTTGCGGTACGCCTTTTCGTCCGGTGGAACCAGCGTTATTTTCCTTCAATAGCTCACAGGGGGCCTGCGAAGTCTGTCGCGGTTTGGGCACGCAGAGTGGACTGAGCTTAGAGCGCGTCTTTGCGAGTGGGGCCCTGACTATAGAAGATGCTTTGGGGCGCCTTTGGCAAGATTTCGGACACGGCCCATTGCGCGAAAAAATCGAGGCTTTCTGTCGTAGGCAAAAAGTCGATATCGATAGCCCGGTTGGCGATTGGGATAGTATTTCCCGTCAGCGCTTGTGGGGGGGCGCGACGGGTCGCGGCGCTTTTATCGGCGTGCGGCGCTGGCTCGAGCGCATCGGTGCCAAGGCGGCAGAAGACGAGTTGGCTTGGATCGAGGAGCGCTTTGATGATGCTCCGTGTGCTGCCTGTGCTGGTCAACGTCTTCGTCCGGAAGCACTGGCCGTCGAAGTGGGAGGGCTAAACATTGGCCAAGTGAGTAACTTGGCCATTGCGGCGGCGGCTCGTTATGTCGATGGACTGGAATTTTTGGGGCTGCGTGCGCCGCTCGGCGCAGAGACGCGCCTTTTTTTGTTAGAGCGCTTGCGCATATTGGAAGAACTCGGACTGGGATACTTATCCCTGGGGCGCAGCACCGCTTCGCTGTCGAGGGGTGAATACCAGCGCTTGCGTTTAGGCGCGGCGTTAGTGGCGGGTATGACACAGATGCTCTACGTGCTCGACGAGCCCAGCGCTGGACTGCACGCCCGCGACTCAGCTCGGCTCTTAGTGGCGTTAGAAAGGCTGCGAGATGCCGGTAATACCGTAGTTATAGTCGAACACGACCGCACGTTGGTTACCAGTGCTGATTGGGTCGTCGATATGGGACCGGGGGCTGGCGTAGAAGGTGGATATCTGATGAGTTGTGGTTCACCGGCCGAAGTTGCTGGTGGTGTATCGTTGACGGCGCAGTATTTGCGCGGAGAACTAACGCTGGGTCGTACGCGTGACAGGGAAGTGGGCGCAGGAGGGTGGCTGCGTTTGAGCGGAGTGAGTGGTCATAATCTTTCGATTGATCTGGTCGAGTTTCCCTTGGGCAATCTCGTGGGCATTAGCGGGGTTTCGGGATCGGGTAAGAGCTCTCTTATAAACGAAACGCTCTATCCGCTCTTAGCAGCCCGTTTGCACGGGGCAGAGCGGCGGCCGTTGACCTATAAACAATGCGAGGGTGGAGATAAGCTGGAGCGAGTTGTAGCCGTAGACCAGCGCCCGATTGGTCGCAGTTCGCGTTCGAATGCGGCGACCTACACGGGGCTATTGGCGCCGATTCGTCGACTCTATGCCGAATTGCCGACTTCGCGTATGCGCGCCTATACGGCTTCACATTTCAGTTTCAATGCCCCGGAGGGCGGCTGTGATAGCTGTAGGGGCAGCGGTATTCACAGCACGCGCCAGGGACTCTACGAAGAGATCGAGGTCGAGTGCCGCTCTTGCGGTGGGCGTCGCTACCGGGCCGAAGTGCTCGATGTGCGTTTCCGCGAGCGCCATATTGCCGAGGTGTTGGAGATGAGTGTGGAAGAGGCGCGGCAGTTCTTTGATGTCGTTCCCGATGTATCGCGTCGTTTGCAACTCTTGGTCGATGTCGGTTTGGGTTATTTGCGACTGGGGCAGTCTGCCACGAGTTTCTCGGGCGGGGAGGCCCAACGCGTCAAGCTGGCAGCCGAGTTGGGCAGACCGCGACAGGGCGATACGCTTTATCTACTCGACGAACCGACGACGGGGTTGCACTTGGAAGATGTGCGGCTCTTGTTGGATTTGTTGCAGCGTTTGGTGGATGAGGGCAATAGCGTAATCGTCACCGAACATCATATAGAGCTACTGGCTACCGTCGATTGGTTGATCGACCTAGGCCCAGAGGCTGGTGATGCGGGGGGCAGTATAGTGGCTGCGGGGCGACCGCGGGATATAGCCGCGGTCGCGGAATCGCGCACGGGTGCCTATTTGGCAGAATATATGGGAGAGAGTGAAAAATGAGAGGATTTTGCTGAAATGCCGCGTCTTTTGCTCACGGGTTTGAGCGGTTTTTTAGGGGGGAATATTGCGCGTTTAGCGCCAGCGGGTTGGCATATCATCGGTACGGTGCGCACGCGTACTATTGAGTTGCCAGGCGTGGAGAGCAGGCGCCTAGACTTATGCGATACGGCCGCTGTAGAGCAGCTATTTATCGAGGCGGCCCCAGATGCGGTGCTGCACGTGGCGGCGCGTACGGATCCAAACTACTGCGAGTTACATCGCGCAGAAGCATGGCGCCACAACGTCGAAGTCTCTGCGGTATTGGCAGCGCTTTGTGCCCAGCGCGAGATCCCCATGGTCTATACTTCGACGGACCTGGTATTTGACGGCAGTCGGGCACCCTACAAAGAACAGGACGAACCACAGCCAGCCAATATCTACGGCGCTTCCAAGGCCGAGGGGGAAAGACAAATTCGGGTCGTATACCCAGCGGCCTGTATTTGTCGTATGCCGCTGATGTTTGGGCTGGCGCAGCCCCAGACGACGAGTTTTGTGCAGCCGATGATAGAAGAAGCGCGTCGCGGTGGAGAACTTTCGCTCTTTACGGACGAATATCGCACGCCAGCCTCGGCGCGGGCCGCGGTGCAGGGGCTTTTTTTGGCGCTGGAAAAGGGAGCGGGTGAAATCTTGCATTTGGGGGGTGGCGAACGCATCTCGCGCTGCGATTTTGGTTATATGTTGATGCGCGTTTTTTCTCTACCAGCAGCGGCTATTGTTCCGCGCTTGCAAAAGGACGTGCCCATGGCGGCACCGCGTGCGCGCGACGTTTCGCTCGATAATGCCAAGGCGAAGGCGCTCGGCTACGAACCTTGGTCTTTGCTTGAAGAATTAGAATTGCTCAGATCCGAGTCTTGAGAAAGGGGGGACCCGATGCAATGGGACAGGGTACAAGAGGCTATGCGTCTGCGCGGTATAGATGCATGGTTGGTATACGATTTTCGCGGCTCCAATCCCGTCTTTTGGCAGCTGTTGGGAGAGCGCAGGAAAACGACGCGGCGCGTCTTTCTCTATGTGCCACAGGAGGGAGCCCCCGTCCTCTTGGGGTCGGCCGTCGAGCCGCAAGCGCTGGCCGATATGGGCGTGCCATTGGATCACTATATCAGCCGCCAGGAATTTGGCGATAAGCTATCGTCCTTATTGACTAAAGATAGTCGCGTGGCGATGGAGTACTCACCCGGCGGTGAGCTACCCATCCTCTCTTGGGTCGATGGCGGTATGCTGGATATGGTGCGTTCGTTTGGCGTTGAGGTCGTATCTTCGGCCGACCTGTGCCAGATGGCGCTCGCTACTTGGAGCGCAGAGGCATTGGCCGCGCACGAGGACGCCTGTAGGCAGGTAGCAGCGGTAAAGGATGAAGCCTTCGCACATATTCGCTACAGCTTGGAAAACCATACGGCTACGACTGAGTACGAAGTGCAGCAATTTATCGCCGCCCAATTGGCGCAGCGCGGTCTCGATATGGATCACCCGCCAATCGTCGCCGTCAACGAGCACAGTGGCGACCCCCATTACGCACCGCAGGAAGGCGTGTTTGCACCTATAAAACACGGCGACTGGATTCTCATTGACCTGTGGGCTAGACATCCGGGCGAAGCCCATCCCTTCGCCGATATGACGTGGGTCGCCTATGCCGGAGCGCGCGTGCCGACCGAACAGCAGCGCGTATTCGAGATCGTAAAAGAGGCGCGCGATCTGGTGGTAGAGCGAGTGCAATTGGCGTGGGAGCAAGGCGAACCACTACAAGGCTGGCAACTCGATCGCGTCGCCCGCGACCATATCGAGGTCGCCGGCTATGGGCCGCACTTTGTGCATCGGACCGGCCACAGCCTTGGTCCCGGCCCGAGCATACACGCGCTCGGTGTGAATCTCGACGATTTGGAAACGCATGATACGCGCGAGATTATAGCGGGCATCGGCTTCTCGGTCGAGCCTGGGATTTATTTGCCTACTTTTGGCGTGCGTCTAGAAATAGACGTTTACGTGGATGTTGACCGCGGGCCTATTGTAACTACGCCGTTGCAAGAGGCACCGATTCTATTGCTCTAAGGTCGTTGCCCGTCTAGAAAACAGCCTTTATCATCTAATGAGTTACTCTGTGCCGTACTGCTTTATTGGGAGACCCTATGAACCGCTCTTTTTACGTTAGCACCCCTATTTATTACGTCAATGCCGAACCGCATATTGGCCATGCCTATACGACGGTCATCGGCGATTTTCTCAAGCGTTTTAACGCGCTCGATGGGGTCGATGCCTACTTTTTGACCGGCACCGACGAACACGGTGAGAAGATCTTCCAGGCTGCGCGCGCTGCTGGAACTGACCCACAGAGTCTCTGTGATCGCATAAGTCAGCGCTTCCAGGATGCGTGGGTTGCGCTCGATGTCGCCAACGATGATTTCATCCGCACGACAGAGGCACGCCATAAAGAAGTCGTCAACCAAGTGCTGCAGACGGTCTACGACCAAGGCGATATTTATTACGATGAGTACGAGGGGCTTTATTGCGTCGGCTGCGAGCGCTTTATGACGGACAAAGAATTGGTCGATGGACAGTGTGCCGACCATCGTCGCGAACCTGAAAAGCGCCGCGAGGGCAACTACTTTTTCCGCATGGAAAAATATCGCGAATGGCTGCGTGAGCACATCCAGACCCATCCCGACTTTATTCGCCCCGTAGGCTATCGCAACGAAGTCATGGGCATGTTGGCTGAATCTATCGGCGATCTATCCATCTCGCGGCCCAAAGAGCGCGTGCCCTGGGGAATTGAATTGCCCTGGGACGACCAACACGTCACCTATGTTTGGTTTGACGCGCTGATCAACTATATATCAGCGCTTGGCTTTTCTACTAATAGCGATGATGTAGGGGAGAAATTCCAGCAATACTGGCCTGTGGCACAGCATCTAATCGGCAAGGATATCCTAAAGGCGCACGCCATATTTTGGCCAACTATGCTCAAGGCAGCGGGCATTCCGATCTATCAGCATTTAAACGTCGGCGGTTTTCTCATGGGGCCGGACGGGCAGAAGATGAGCAAGAGTTTGGGCAATGTTGTCGATCCGTTTGAGCTGGCTGAAAGACACGGTGCAGATGCGTTGCGCTATTATCTGCTCAAGGACACGGTATACGGCCAGGATAGCGCCGTGGGTGAGGCCATGCTCGTCGAGCGTTACAATGCGGATTTAGCCAATGATTTGGGTAATTTGCTGTCGCGTGCGCGCGCTTTACTGGGGCGGCATCTCGATGGCATCTTGCCGACGCCCAACCAGGGTGAACGCGACCAAGAAGTGATTAAGGAGGGTGCCGAACTCTTGGAGAAAGTGCGCCCTCTCGTCGCACAGTTGCGTTTCTTTGAGGCCTTAGAGACGGTGATGCGCTTCGTGCGTTTGCTCAACCGCTACTTCAACGACGAAGAACCGTGGAAATTAGCCAAGGACCCAGAGCAAAAAGAACGATTGGGTACGGTGCTTTACAATATCGTTGAAGGCCTGCGCATTGTCTCGGTTTTATTAGAGCCTGCCATGCCAAAAAAAGCACGGCAAATACGCACGGATCTCGGGTTGGACAACTATACTTTTGCCGACCTCGGGCAGTGGGGGATCGCCAAACCTGGAACGAAAATGCCGGAGCAGGCTGAGATCCTCTTTCCCAAACAGGAGTTAGAAAAAACTGAGCCCGATGGGGGGAAAGAGAAAAAGCCACAGAAGAAGAAGGCAAATAAAGAGGAGCAACAAGGGTCTATTAGCATCGATGACTTCGCTAAGGTCCAATTGCGCGTGGCGCGCGTCACGGCAGCAGAGAAGGTGGAAAAAGCCGATAAGTTGCTCAAGTTGAGTTTGGACTTAGGCGATGAGCAGCGCACGGTCGTCAGCGGTATTGCCCAGTGGTACAAACCGGAAGACCTGCTCGAAAAACGCGTGGTATTAGTAGCCAATTTAAAACCGGCGAAACTGCGCGGAATTGTCTCGCAGGGCATGATACTGGCCGCCGACGATGGCGCGGGTAATTTGGTATTGGTCGAGCCGGCCGGTGATATTGCGGTGGGATCAGAAGTGCGTTAAATCGCGAATGCACACTGTTATTGAGGGCTCGCGCACCGGTGTGCGAGCCCTTTCTCATGCTTTCTGCGCTTTATGTTCCTCACTCGCCATTTTGTTGATTTGCTCGCGAGTTGCCAGATAGAGCTGATCAACTTCACAGCGACTTTGCACTAGCTTTTTGCGCTCTTTTTTGCCGATATTAGCACGGGTCATTAAGTCGTCAAACGCCGCTATTAATGCCGATAAATCCTCTTGTTCCGGCGCGGCTGTATGCGCCATGGCATAGGCGCCCATCAGGGCGGCCTCGGCCGACTGGCCCACTAAAGTGAGATGCTGCGGAGGCGCCCCTAGCTGTGCTAATAGACGTTCGCGTTTGTCTGCTGCGGTCCGGCGCGGGTCGAAAAACATGAGCTGGTTGAGTTCCTCGTGCACAATCTCCATTTCGCGCCCATCAAAACCGAGGCTACTCGCAAAGTCGTTGAGCAATGCGATGAGTTGGTCCATATAGGCCCATTGCTCGTCGAGGCGTTGGCGGTAGTTTTGCGAGATCTCGCGCGCTGCCTCTTCATGTAGATCCAAACCGGCGCAGACGCGGCGAAAGCGCCGTCGCTCCCCGTCGCCTATAACGCCTTCTTTCTGGTAGACGAGTGGGAAAATATAGCGGGCTACTTCGTTCCGAGATTTGGCGTCTAAGTGCTGTCGTGCGAGTTGTTCGGCTTCGTCGGGGGTCGTCGAGAGCAGTTGGTCGATATCTTTTTCCTCGACGGCCTGAGCGGCTAGAAAGCGGCGCAGGAGTTTTTCCTCGTCCATTTCCATACGTCCTGCTAACATTTTGCTAAAACCGATAATGGCGCGCAATTGGCGCGTTTGCTTTCGCCCCTTCGCGAAGTTGAATACGCTGTATAGAGCACCTCCGGCAGCCGTAAGGCCAGCGGCGCCGCCGGCGATGGGAATCCACGCTGGTAGCGTGACCCAGCCAATTGCATATCCCAGACTGCCCCAGATACCGAGCGAACTCGTCCACAGCGAGACGGCAGCCCACGCACCACCGGCTACGCCAGCCCCGCCTAATAGCCCACTGACTAATTTGGTCTGATGGCTCGTGAAGGTGCTTATGATCTTGCCGAGGGCTTTGCCTTTGCGGCCTTCTTCTATGAGATAAGAGACAAACTGCACGGCCAGTGTTTGCAGGCTGTGGAGCCCCTTGTCGGCCGATGTGTTAATAGCTTCTTTTTTGTCTTCTGTCATATGAATTCCGCTGCCGTATAAAGTGGGTAGATGGGTCT
>JBLHGI010000131.1:0-15095 GCA_047616505.1 Planctomycetota bacterium | reverse complement strand
AAGCGCATGAAGAATTGTCTCATGGCCACTTGGCCGACTTCGCCGTTGGGCTTTTGCACGGGCGCATGGATCCGGAGGAGAAGTCGGCTATAATGGAAGCATTCAAGGCCAACGAGATCCAGGCCTTAGTGAGCACGACCGTCATTGAGGTCGGTGTCGATGTGCCCAACGCCACCGTGATGATTATCGAACACGCCGAACGCTTTGGTTTGTCGCAACTGCACCAGCTGCGCGGTCGGGTCGGTCGTGGCTCGGAGCAATCTTTCTGCATTCTGCTCAGCCACCAGCAGGGCCGTGTCGAAGGGTCGGATGCCGGCGAGCGCTTGGATGCTATGGTGGAAACGCAGGACGGATTTTTGATAGCCGAAAAGGATCTCGAGATTCGCGGTCCCGGTGAATTCTTTGGCACGCGCCAGGCCGGTTTGCCAGAGTTTAAAATGGCGGACCTAATAGAAGACGAAGACCTGCTCAGGATGGCGCGCGTCGAAGCAGAGACGCTGGTGCGCGCGGAGGGAGCTCTTTGAAAAAAAATATACCACCGGTGTATTTGGTCGGTGGTGCAACGGCTTTTTCGCTTTTGGGCGACCAAACGCTCTACGCCGTTCTGCCTACCTACTATGCCGAATTGGGGCTTTTGCCCTGGCACGTGGGGCTCTTACTCTCGGCCAACCGCTTTGTGCGCATATTTATCAACCATTGGGCAGAGCGCTTCTGTCAGCTCTATGCTCCGCGTTTGCTCTTCTTGTTGGCGCTCGTTGGCGGTGCGGCCTTGACGGCCGTCTACGCGGTGGTCACTTCGTTTGTCTTTCTCCTTGTCGCCCGCGTGTTGTGGGGGATATGTTGGACCTTTATCCGCCAGATCGGTCTGACGACTGTTGCCGAAAGCAGTCAACCCGAGCAGGTTGGGCGTTCGATGGGGCTCTATAGTGGGCTGTCGCGTCTCGGCTCGCTGGCGGGTAATTTCCTAGGGGCTCTCGGGCACGATATACTGGGTTTCTCGGGTGTGCTGCTGCTCTTTTCAAGCCTCTCACTTTTGGCGGCACCGTTGGGACCGCTCTCGCGACGTGGTGTGCCCGATAAAAGCGGGCAAGAAAATACGGGCAAAACGCAGAGCAAGGCTGGATCTCGCTTGTTGTTGGGCGGTTTTAGCGTGGGCTTTGTCGGCCAGGGGGCGATTATGTCGACCTTGGGATTGGTCATGGCCGAAGCGCTCGGTGCGGGGGTGGAAATTGCGGGGGTCTTTGTCGGGGTCGCCACGCTGACGGGTGCTTTGATGGCCACGCGTTGGATTGCCGATATCGGGGCTCCGGTGATGGGGGCGCTGAGCGATCGCTGGGGGCGGCGCAAAGGAGCGATGGTCTTTTTGAGCGCCGGGTCGTTGGCTCTGTTGTTGGCGGCCTTTAACGAAGGCTTGGAGATGCGTGCGTTGTGTGTGGTGCTGTTCTTTGTCTGTGCTACGGGGGCACACGTGTCGCTGGTAGCCGAGGTGGGAGCGCGTGGTTCGCGCGCGGTGGCTTCCTATGTGACGGCGGCCGATCTGGGGGCTTGCACCGGGCCCATCGTCGCGTGGATGATGCCGCAGTGGGAACTGCCGACGATGTGGATCTTTGTGGTGGGGGCACTCTGTTATGGCGTGACGGCGGTGGTGAATGGCTGGCGTTCGGATTAGGGTTTTGACATGGAGCATCTCGCATTGCACATTGGACTGATTATAAGCTGTTCGCAGTACGTATAGCCGCGAGGGCATTGCGCAAAAGGGGTATTGCAACTCGGCCCGGTGGGTCTCAGGCAGCAATACCCCTTTTGCGCAACATCTTCGCGGTTTTGGAAGCTAATTCGCTTGGAACCTGAACCTTGTAGGAAAAATGCCTCAACCGCCTGGGGCGAAAGCGACTTTATACGTCTGCCTTTGTTGTAAGAGAGAGGTGTGGACCGTATGATCCTGCGCACGGATAAACAGTACTTGCTCGAAGAACAGTACAATCGTGGCCGGCCGCGACGAGGTATATGCCGAAGTTTATCGCGTATTGGCTGCGGGAGTGCAAGAGAGCATGTCTGAAATGACGGAACTGATGCGGGATTTCGATGCGGTCATCGAATATCAGGTGGGGTATGCCCAGGCTGGTTTCACGCTGGAAAATGGCGAGGAGCAATTGGCACGTTATTTCCCTGTGGTCGAATTGCATCGCCACGATGGGGCTTTGGAGGTGACAGAGGCTGAGCCGCTCCTACGCTATATTCTCTCTGGGGGAGAGCGCTGGAAGACGATTCGCGATGAAAAGCGCCATCGCGCAGGGCAGATGGGCACGCGTGCCCACGATCCTGAACACGTGCACTGCACCGCAGATGCTCAGGGGCGTTTGATCATGGGCAAATTGGTTTTTGATACGATGCGCGGTGTGGATTTTTTAGAGAGTCTTCCCTGGGTGGATAGCGATCGAATGGGCGTGGCGGGTCTGTCGCTGGGCGGGGCGAAAGCGGGATGGATGTGTTGGCGCTGGACCCGCGTTAAAAATGGCCTTAGTCGCAGGGTGGGCCTTCGATGATATCCTATTGGAATACGGCAAGTTTTGTACGCGCGTGCCCAACCAGCGTCTGCGTGCGCTCTGCGAATGGACGGATTATCTAGCGCTGGCCGCACCGCACTGCGCCGTCCTCGTGCTCAACGGCGATGCCGATGTGATCATAGATTGCGATGGAGTGGTCTGGCGTGGCACACAGCGCGTTGTAGACGAGGTCGCCAAGGTCTATGCAACGCGTGGCGGCGCCGGAAAAATTGACTGCTTTTTTGAGGCGGGCGGTGGTCATCGGCCCTATCACGGCTACAAGGTAGCCTTAGAGTGGATCCATTTACACTTGGGAACACCGGGCTGGACTCGCCAACAGGTTTGGGCATTGCCCGAAATAAATGCCGGCCAATGGTGCGACGAGCAGGGGGTAGAAATCGAAGCGTTCTACGGGACACTCTTACACGACCGAGGTGCGACGATGGTTGACCTGGGGCTTAAGGCCATTGGAAGCAAAGAGCTGGCCTGTCTCGACAAAGACGAGATCGGTGCCAAACAGGATACGCTCGAAGGCTGGTTAGAAATGGTGGGAAGTTAGTGAGAAGAAAAATATATGAGAACGCTAATCCTCGTGCGGTACGCACATCCCATCATCGACCCTGCAATTCCTTCGGCGCTAGTGAACTAGGCTAAGATTTAATAAACGGAGACACCCATGCTCTATTTTGATGCTCATGCTTGTGTCGGTCAGCGCCCCTTTAAACACAAACGCACGCGTTGGTCCACTGAACACCTGTTAGAAGATATGGCGTTGGCCGAGATCTCCGGGGCCCTCATTAGCCACGGTTTAGCACAATCGTACGATCCGCTCTATGGCAATAGACGGGTGGGCGAAGAAACAAAAAAGGCGTCGGAGAAACTCTTCCCGCTTTGGTGTGTTTTGCCGCTGGGGTCGGTCGATTTTTATTCCAGCGCTGAGAAGATGCTACAAAGTATGGAGGAGGCATTTGTGTGCGCCGTTCGTCTAGTGCAGGGCAATTACTCTTTGCACGAAGCGGTTATGGGGGAGACCTTCGCCGCTTTGCAAGAAACACAGACGCTGACGCTCTTGTCCGCTTCTTGGGGCAGCGGCGACCTTTTTGCCTTTTTTCACGAACTCCTATCGCGTCACCCGACCTTGCCCGTGCTGCTGACCGATCACACCTGGAGCCAGCAACGACACGTGCATAGACTGATGCAGTTGCATTCGAATTTGCACATCGAATTTTCCGCCTATCAGATCAATCGCGGTTTGGAGCGTTACGTGGCAGAATTCGGTGATGAACGCCTGCTCTTCGGCACGGGGGGGACGGAAAAATCGCCCGGTGCTGCGCGGACCTATATCGACTATGCACAGATTTCACCAGAGAGCAAAGAGCGCATTGCCGGTGGCAACTTGCAGCGCTTGCTCAAAGGGCAGGGGCCCGAGACGGCTGTACCTGCTGGGCGCCCAGACGATCTATGTATGGCCGATGCGCGCGCCGGGCGGCCACAGTCCGTCTTTGTCTACGACGCGCACGCACATGTCCTACACGAAGGTGGCCAAGGGGCCGGCACAAATTATATCATGTACGATGGTGATGCGGCGGGCATGCTCGAAGTTAATAGATGGTGTGGTATCGACCGCATCGCTATGATGAGCTGGCACGGGCCCGTGTGTACAGATGCCCACGACGGCAACGAGGTCGTCTGGCGCGCCATGCAGCGCTGGGGAGACGAAATCCTCGGCGTGGCCGTAATCGACCCGACCCATATGGATCGCGCACAGATGGAGGCCGAGATCGACCTGCGCTACCGGCAGCAAAATTTTATTGGTTTAAAACCCTATGTGCGCATGAATCTGTCGTACGAAGACGAGGGGTTTATGCCGTGGTGGCAATTTGGTAATGAGCATCAACTCTACGCGCTAATGCACCTCGCTGGGCATACGGGGGGTGTAGCGGGTATTGGCCGTTTGGCCGAGCGTTTCCCCGATATGAGTTGGTTGATCGCCCACTCTGGGGGATCGTATGCCTTTGCCGAAGAAGTCGCTGCTTGTATCAGAGAGCATCCCAATGTATATGCCGAATTGACGCTGACGCCGGTGACCAATCGCGTGGTTGAGTATTTGGTAGAAGCTACGGACGACGAGCACGTGCTCTTTGGCACCGATGCGCCCATGCGCGATCCGCGCCAGCAGTTGGGTTGGGTGTTGTGGGCTGATTTGCCGATGGAGAGCAAGAAAAATATATTGGGTTTGAATTTTCAACGCATCGTCGACCGGGCGCATAAACCTTTTGCGACGTGAGTTTTTATATCCCTTAATTTTATTTATTTGCAGCGGATTGGTCTATATCAATGCGCTGTCGAACCCCTTTGTTTTTGACGATCAACACGCCATTGAACGCAATCTCGATATCCGTCAGCTCTGGCCACCGAATTGGGCATTTCCTAGCTCCGAACTGCACTCCGCTATAAATAGTCGTCCCCTCACTAGTTTCAGCTTCGCGCTTAATTATGCCTTGGGTCAGGAGCGGGTAGAGGGGTATCGTCTCGTCAATATCGCCTTGCACATTTTATGTGGTCTGTGCATGTATGGCGTTGTCTGGCGCCTCTTGGCCCATATTAAATACTTGGTTCTTCGGGCTCGGGAATTAGCCTTTATTAGTGCGTTGCTATGGGCGCTCCACCCACTCAATAGCCAGGTCGTCAATTATATTACCCAGCGCGGAGAGTCGCTTATGGCGCTGTGTTATTTAGGGATGATATACTGTTTTTTGCGCGGCATAAACGAAGATCGGTCGATATGGCAATTGGGGGCTGTCCTATGCTGTGCGGTGGGGATGGCTGCCAAAGAAGTGATGGTTAGCGCGCCCTTGGTCTTGTGGTGCTGCGATGGTCTTTTTTTGTGTCAGTCGTATCGCCTGGCGCTGGTTAAGCGCT
Source organism: Planctomycetota bacterium (assembly GCA_047616505.1). Lineage (GTDB taxonomy): Bacteria > Latescibacterota > UBA2968 > UBA8231 > UBA8231. Next base: position 9,627 of record JBLHGI010000131.1, on the reverse strand, counting down.
GGAAGTTATATGCGGGGTTGGCCTGTAGTTGGCTCGTTCTCTTGTGGGGTCTGTGGACCCTGCCACACGGAGATACGATTGGCTTCGATTTAGGGGTAGATAGTTGGACCTATCTTTTAAACCAGAGTCACATGCTAACCACTTATATAAAGCTCGTGCTATGGCCCTATCCCTTGGTTTTGGACTACGGGTTGCCGCGCGATTTGGACCTAGTGGATGTATGGTGGCAAGCTGGATCAGTATTAGCCGCTGTCATTTTGAGTGGGGTGGGGGTGTATCGGCGTTGGCGCTGGGCTTTTGTCGGTGTTTTCGCGCTGCTCGTATTGGCTCCTACTTCGAGCTTTGTCCCTCTGGTCAACGAAGTGGGGGCCGAGCGGCGGATGTATTTGCCTTTGGCTGCCCTGTCGACGGGAATGGTCGTGTTAATCGCTGAGCTCGGGCGCAATTTAGGGCATAGAAATTGGCTGAGTTGGCCGTTGGTGATGGTGGTCGCGATGCTTTTGGGATGGAGCACTGTAAAGCGCAATGAGGATTATGCCAGCGGAATTTCTATCTGGAGGTCTTCACTCAGCGTAGTAGAAAAAAATTCTCGCGGTCATTATAATCTGGCCTACTATCTCGCGGCGGCGGGCGAAACGGAAGAAGCACTATTTCACTATCGTCGCGCGCTAGAGTTACAGCCAGGCTTCAAAAATGCGCATATTAAACTGGGTCTCTTATTAGTAACTATAGGCGATATTTCTTTGGCTGTAGATCACTATCGTCGCGCCCTTCTGGTCGATCCAGACTTTGTCGATGCACATATAAATTTGGGTATGGCACTCGCGGTGCTCGAGTTGGACAAAGAAGCCCTCGCGCACTACCATCGGGCCTTGGCTCTCGATGAAAATTCGGCCTTAGTGCACTACAATATAGGTGCGGTTTTAGAGAAGAGTGGATCGTTATCGGAGGCGATAAGCCACTACCAGCAGGCGCTCTCCCTCGATCCTGAATTGGAAACAGCGCACTATCGCTTGGGTCTGTTATATGCTAGGTCAGGAGATCTATCTTGTGCAGTGTCTCATCTGCGGGCGGTGGTTGCGCTCAATGCTGAAAACGGGGAGGCGCATTTCCATATAGGGCGAGTTTTGATACGTTTGGGTTCGGTTGTTGAAGGAATGGAATACTACCAATTAGCGCTTGAAATAGCGCCTGATAGGGTCGAAGCTCATTTCAATTTAGGCACTGAACTGATGAAGCGGGGAGATGATAAAAAAGCGCTCACGCATTTTGAGCAGGCCGTTGTATTGGCGCCCAATATGGCCGAATTGCGCAATAATTTGGGCATTGTGCTCCAGCGATTGGGCAAGCGGAATCAGGCGCTTATTCAGTTTCACAAAGCTTTAGAGCTTCGTCCAGACTATGCGGAAGCGCGCCAAAATCTGGCGGTGCTTACGGAACAGTAAATGGATATTCATTTTGTCTTGCCACTTACCACTTATGCCTGCGGCTATTGAGTTAGACCAATAGCGAGTGCGATAGGGCTACTATCGAAAGTTTAATAATGGCGATTATACCACTAATACCACCGCAGGACTTTGTCGGATTAGAAGAGGTTGTCCACCTGTGTACGGGGGGGGAAGCCCCTTGGTTAAAAGCTCAGGAGGCAGTGTACACCGAGTTTGCACGGCTAAAGAGCGGTGGCTATCCGGGGCGACAGCAGATCTACGAAAAAGGCGAGCATTGCCGAGAAAAAATGGGCAAGCTATGGTCGGTGCCTAGCGAGCGCGTTGCCTTTATGCCGTCGGCGGCCGAGGGCATGGCTTGGTTGGCACGGGGGTTGGACTGGCGCGCAGGAGATAACGTCGTAACGACGAATCTGGAATTTCCTTCGGTGGCCTATGCTTGGCGTGATTTGCGTGCGCGCGGCGTAGAAGTGCGCTTGGTTGAACACCGCGATTGGCTGGTGGAAGAGGACGATTTGCTGGCGGCGGTAGATGAACGCACGCGAGTTCTCGCCGTTAGTCAGGTTAGTTTTTACAGCGGGCAGAATATGCGGCTGGAAAAACTGGCGCAGGGTTTGATCGGGAAAGAGACTTTGTTGGCCGTAGATGCCACGCATGCGGCAGGGGCTGTTTCGGTGCGGGCAGATCTGTGTGATTGGTGCATAAGTTCGGCCTATAAGTGGCTGCTGGCCACGCATGGTACGGCACCCTGTTATGTAAGTGAGCGCGCTGAAAACCAGCTGCAGGCCTCTAGCTATGGTTGGCGCAATTTGGCCGTTTGGCCCCCTCAGGGCGCGGTGCGTTTGCCCGATGTGGAAGAACAAAAGATGCCCGAACGTTTGGAACCAGGCAATCCGAGTATGGTTTCGCTGCTCTTCTTGAATCGGGCACTTGATGAATTGCTGGAATTCGGTATGGAAACGATTGAAGCACATGTACTCGATTTGGCCGAGGAAATTTCAGCGGGGCTAACGGCTCTGGGGCTGCATGTTATTTCTCCATCAGAGCGCAGTCGGCGTTCGGGCAATACCTGTTTTCTCGCGGCTGATGCGCCGCGCGTAACACGGGAACTCGAGGCGCAAGGTGTGCTAGCCTGGGGAGAACACGGGCGGGTGCGCGTCTCGGGGCACCTCTATAACGGCAGCTCCGATGCGGCTCGTCTACTCACCGCACTCGAAACGATTGAGATCTGAGTTTGAACAAACACGAGAACGGTGTGGGTTGGCCCCCGGTAGATATACTGCTGCTGGCGCTGGCCGCTGGTTTGGCATCGGGACTATTTGTCGCGGCGGAACACCACTTAGCTGGCGCCGCTGGATTTCCCCTCGACGATGCCTATATACATTTGCAAATGGCGCGCAATATAGTCGAGGGCGGCGGTTTCTCATTTAACGCTGGAGAACCGGTCGCCGCATCGACTGCACCGCTGTGGACGCTCTGCGTAGCGCTTTTGTATGCGTTGCCCGTCGATATTGTGGTGTCCATAAAATCGGCCGGCGCTCTCTTGCTCTTTGTCTGTGGGTTGCTGACCCATGTTATGGGACGGGCCGTTGGTTTGGGGCGCCAGGGGGCACTCTTGGCGGCCCTCGCTGTCGCGCTGACGCCGCGTCTGCTGTGGGCGGCTCCATCGGGTATGGAGGTGCTGTTATATACGGCGCTAGCGACGGCTGGTTTGGGTTTGCATGTGCTCCGCTTTGATACAAAACCATCCTATGTCAGTACGGCGCTCTTTGCCGGGGCGGCTCTTGCACGCCCGGAATGTTTGATCCTGTTTCCCCTGGCGATTCTCGATCGTTGGCGTCGGGATCGGGCCTTGCTGTCCCTTGTTGGGTTATACAAAACGCACGTAGTGCTCTACGTGACGCTGCTGGCTCCCTTTGCTTTTTTCAACGCCCAGTATGGCAGCGGTGTATTGCCTAATACGTTTTACGCCAAGGTGGGGTCCTATGGCCTGATGGGGGCGCTGGCCGAGGGGGCTTGGCTGCGCGTCGGAGCTGCCCTAACGCTCTATCCGCTGGAGCAGGGCGTGGAGCTCGTGCAGTTTGCCGCGGAAAATAATCTCTTGTTGGCCTTATTGGTACCCTTGGGCTTGTTGCAGGTGCTAAAGAAAAGAGAGGGTTCCTGGCTGGTGGTGCTGGTTTTAGTCGTTTTCCCGATTGCGCGCGGAATCTTGGCACCCTTCAAAGGGCCGACCTTTCAACACGGGCGTTATGCGGCCTTTTTGACGCCACTATTGGCCGTGCTCGGAGTCGTGGGGGCACGAGTAGCTTGGCAGGTTTTGGTAGAGGGATGGATGTTGGAAATCGCGCACCGTTGGCGGCAGAAGGCCGTATGGGTGCTGGCGATATTGACGCTGGGCAGCGCGCTGGTTGCCGGCGCCGATTATATGCGCACCTATGCGGCTAATGTCGCCGATATCAATCAGATGCACGTCGAGATGGGGCGCTGGCTGCGCGTAAATACAGCGGAGGATGCCGTGGTCGCGACCAACGATATTGGTGCGATCGCCTATTACTCAGAGCGCCGGATCTTAGATATTGTCGGTTTGGCTTCGCCGCAGACCTTGGCCTATCTAAAGGCGGGGGTCGAGGCCGACCAAGGTGTGCTGCGCCTGCTAATGGATCAGCGGCCAGACTATTTAGTTGTTCTGCCCAATTGGTATCCGCAAATCGCTCAAATGCGCCACTTATTCGAGCCGCTATACGAGATCGAAATTAGCGGTGCGACGATTGCAGGTGGCAATCGCTTGGTGGCCTATCGCACGATCTGGGCCGATTGAAAGCGCTTAGGTGAAAAATTTCTTGTAGAGTGAACGCACGGCTTGGGGAATGTCGGCGGCCTTGATGCCAAACATCATGCTGACCTCGCTCGAACCTTGGTTGATCATTTCCAAATTGACATCGGCTTCGCCAAAGGCGTCGCAAGCGCGCCCGGCTATACCGATGGTATTATTCATACCCTCGCCGACGATCATAACTAGTGCCAGGCCGCGCTCGACACTGACTTCGTCGGCTTCTAACTCGGTGCGTATACGGCGCAAGACGCGCTCTTCGGCCGCGCGATTAAAGGTCGCTTCGCGCACGATGACGGACATGTTGTCTATGCCGGAAGGCGTGTGTTCGAAGGAGATGCCCTCGTCTTCGAAGAGGTGTAAGAGGCGGCGGCCAAACCCGACTTCGCGGTTCATGAGATACTTGCTGATATAGACGCTGCAAAACCCATCAGTAGCGGCAATGCCGACGACGGGGAGTTGGCCAATGCTGCGCGTGGGCACGATGCGCGTACCAGGGGCGGTGGGGTTGTTGGTGTTCTTTACGACGACGGTGGTGCCGGCGTGAAATACGGGTTCGAGCGCTTCGTCGTGGAAGACGGAAAAACCGGCGTACGACAACTCGCGCATCTCGCGATAAGTGATTTCGGCGACGGCGACTGGCTCATCGACTATATGGGGATTGGCGACAAAGACGGAATCGACGTCGGTGAAGTTCTCGTATACTTCGGCGTCGACGGCGGCCGCTAGGATCGCCCCCGTGATATCGGAACCACCGCGCGGGAAGGTGACGACTTGACCCCGTTCTGAATAGCCAAAAAATCCGGGGAAAATAGTTATTCCGGGCCTTTCGCGCAGCGTGCGCAGTTGGCCGTAGGACTGTTTTAATACGCGGGCGTTACCGGGCTCATCGGAGAGGATCATACCGCCTTCAGCGGGGTTGACATAGTGCGCTTCTACGCCGATGCTGCGCAAATACTCGGCCACTAGGCGCGCGCTATTATCCTCGCCTCCGGCCTTCATCGTGTCCATATAGAGGCCCTCGTTGTCGCAGCTTAACTCCAGACGAGCCTGGAAATCGTCCGCGATCGGTTCGATCGCAGCAGCGGGCAGACCGAGATCATTAGCAATTTCAGCATAGCGACTTATGACGAGTTGAAGCTCGTTTTTGCCGCATTCTCCCTCGTTTTTGCCGCATTCTCCCTCGTTTTCGCCGCATTCTCCCTGCAACCGCGCGCGCGCAGTGGCTATGAGCAGGTCCGTAACTTTGGTGTCGTCGGCCTGTCTTTTTCCCGGAGCAGAAACCACGACGAGACGGCGCTCTGGATCGGCCGTAATGATATCACAAATCTTTTTAACCTGTTCAGCCGAGGCCAGTGAAGTGCCGCCGAATTTGGCTACTTTCATGCCCGTGTATCTCCTGAGTAATAGTCTGAAGCCCTGAGCCAATATTGTCCTGAAGCACCATAAAAAAAGGATCAAATGTCTTTTGGCCAATAGGCATCGCTTTTTACTGTCCTTATGGACAGGTCGAAAGTGGCCTTTTGTACGGTGAGCAGTGCGCATTTTTTTGCTAAAATAGCGGTATTATAGAAAACGGCGAAAACGATAAACTACAGTTGCAGCGCAGCATGCGCGAGTTGGTTATTCTCAACGAGATTGCGCGGGCGCTCAATACATCGGTCGATTTGGCCGCCGCGTTGGAAGTTGCATTGGAACGCGGCGGCGCGCTCTTCGACTTAGAGACGGGCTGGGTGTGGTTGCTCAACGAGGAGAGTGGGGAACCCTATTTGGCCGCTGCGCGCAATTTGCCGCCCGCGCTGGCAGCCAATCCCGCGCTGATGGAGGGCTACTGCTGGTGCTTGGACTCGTATCGTTCGGGGGAACTGACCGATGCGGCCAATATAAACGTCATAACCTGTTCGCGGCTGAGAAAATTGGCCGAGGGCACCGCCGGCCTGCGCTGCCACGCCAGCGTACCGCTCTACGTGCGCGACGAAAAGTTGAGCATGCTCAATCTCGTGAGTGCCGACTGGCGAGAGCTAGATGCGGAGGATTTGCGTCTTCTGCACACGATTGGCGATATGCTGAGTATTGCCGTCGGTCGCGCGCGGTTGTACGAGCACAGTTCAAAGCTAGGCGCGGCGGAAGAGCGCAATAGATTGGCGCGCGAGATACACGACACTTTGGGACAAGGCTTGACGGCCGTGCTGTTACAGCGTCGTGCGCACCGGTCTGGCGGCCATGCTAGAAACTCAGGCCGATTTTGTGGTGGTAGGCGAAGCCGGAAATGGCGAGCAGGCGCTCGAACAGGTGCGCGCGCTCGCGCCCGATGTGCTGTTACTCGATCTCGAAATGCCGATGGTCGACGGGGTCGAAGCATTGCAGCGCATGGGCGCAGAAGGGCTCGAGGTCGGCGTTATCATCTTTACGGTCTTCGACTGTGACGAGCGCATACTAGGGGCACTACAGGCCGGTGCGCGCGGCTACTTATTAAAAGGCGCGCCGCGCGAAGATGTTTTTCGTGCGATACGTGTCGTCTACCACGGTGGCTCTTTGCTCGAGCCGGTAGTGGCTTCAAAGCTACTGGGGCAAGTGTGCTGAGGTTTGAGCGATGGGCTGACGGCGCGGGAGCAGGAGGTATTGCAGGCCGTGGCTTTAGGATTGCAAAATAAGGAGATTGCCGTGCGGCTCTTCATCAGCGAGCGCACCGTCAAATTTCACGTTAGTGCGTTGCTGCGCAAGCTGGGGGCGAGCAACCGCACGGAAGCGGTGGCCATTGCGGCACAGCGGGGCCTCATCAAAGTATAGCTGTCCATCAGGACAGGTTCAGTCCTAGTCTATTGGCCGATTTTTTCTGGCTCTCCGAGCGATTCGGGGGGCCTTTTTTTGTGGTGATTTTTTTGCGAGAGAAGAACGCCGCCATAAAAAGAAGGAGAAATTATCATGACGCAATACAGTCATAAAACCGCATTGATTACCGGGGCTTCCCGTGGTTTGGGGCAGGCCTTAGCTCGCGCACTCGCACGGCGGGGATGGAAGCTCGTGATCGATGCTCGCGGCGATGGGGCATTGGAAAAAGTGCGTGCAGACTTGGCAACTATGACCCAGTTCATAGCGGTATCGGGTGATGTGACCCAGGAGCAGCATCGCGTGGAATTGGTTCGGGCGGTAGCTGGCTACGGTGGCCTAGACCTTTTGGTAAATAATGCTGGAGCATTGGGGCCGAGTCCGCTGCCGGCGCTACTCGACTACCCGCTGCGGGAGTTGGAGCAGATCTATCAAACCAATGCCGTGGCACCGCTGGCCCTCGTGCAAGCATTGCGCCTGCATCTTAAGGGGGGGGCACGCTTGCTCAATATAAGCAGCGATGCAGTTGAACACGCGACCTTTGCCGATTTAAAGGACTATTTGCGCCCCGGCGATGTGCTGGCTGTTAATACTAGTGCTACGGTGGCGGCGGCTCTGTGTGCGCGGCGTGCAGATGGTTTGCGTTTGGATATCCATCTTTCTACGCAACTGCCGGCCGGTTTGTGGAGCGTCGAGTTGCGCGCGCCCAATGGCGGAGCTTCTCGTCCTTATGAAGAGCATTATAGCGTTGGTGAGGCGACGGCGCTCTCTATCAATACTGCACGGCGGCATGGCGGGCGTATCATAGCCGTGGGCACCACGGTGGTGCGCGCGTTGGAGAGTGTGGTTGGAGGCGATGGGCGCGTGCATCCGGGATCTGGTTGGACGCGTCTCGTAATTGACGGACAGCAGCCCTTAAGTGCAGTGGATGCGCTGCTGACGGGTTTGCACGAACCGCGAGCTACGCATCTGGCCATGCTGCGCGCATTGGCAGGAGAAGAGCATCTGCGCCACGCCTATGCCGAAGCGGTAGGTGCGGGTTATTTGTGGCACGAGTTTGGCGATTCGCATTTAATTCTGCCCTAAAAAGTTGGGGTCGAGTGCCTTAGACTATAGATTGCAAATATATAAAGGAGCTGGATATGATTGATAGGGTCGGAGAATTGCACGCTTGCTCGCTGAGTGAAATACAGGAAAAAGGTTGCCTCGTCGCCGAGGGGCCAGTGCCTATTGCCATTTTTTACGATGGGGGAAAGCTCTTTGCCGTGGACAACCGCTGCCCGCATATGGGTTTTCCGCTGCATCGGGGTACGGTAGACAACGGCGTACTCACCTGTCATTGGCACCATGCTCGCTTTGATGCGCAGAGTGGTTGCACCTTTGACCTTTTCGCCGATGATGTGACGGCCTATCCGATCTCCGTGCGCGATGGTGAAGTCTATATCAATACGCAGGGCAATGCGACGGACCCCGTGGCTGTTGGCAAACAGCGTCTATTAGAAGGCATGCAGCAGAATATCCGGCTGGTCATTGCCAAAGCCGTTGTCAAGCTGGTAAATGCCGGTGTTTCCACCGGTGATATTGCGCGTCAAGGAGGGCTCTTTGGCGTTGGCCACCGGCGCACGGGGTGGGGCCCTGGATTGACGATTCTTACGGCGATGGCCAATGTCAGTGACCACTTAGCAGACGAAGAGCGCATCGCGCCGCTCTACCAAGGCCTGCTGCAGGTGGCGCGCGACAGCGCCGGACAACCGCCCAAGTTTACGCTACAGCCGCTGGGCAGCAGCGAGGTAGAGTTGGCAAGCCTAAAAACTTGGTTTCGCGATTTGGTCGAGGTGCGCAGCGTCGACGGTGCCGAGCGCTGTCTGCTGACGGCGATACATAATGGCGCTAGCCCCGGAGAGTTGGCCGATCTGATGCTGTCTGCTGCGACGGATCACTATTATTTAGATGGCGGTCATGTCGTCGATTTTATCAACAAGGCCTTTGAACTTTTGGATCGCATAGGTTGGCAAAATGCAGCCGAGGTGTTGCCCTCTTTGGTGCGGCTGATCTGCCAGGCCCAGCGCAGCGAAGAGCAGAATGCCTGGCGCAACCCGCTCGATTTAGTGCAGCTACTCGACGATGTTTTTAGCGATATTCCCGCTCTGTTAGAGGCGGGAGAGGCCAAGAGTTGGCAGGCACCAGAAGACCTGGCCGATTTGCTCTTGGGCGACGACCCGCGCGCTAGCGTCGAAGCGCTGAAACAGGCGTTGGTCAATGGGGCGCAGCCAGTGCAATTGGCGAAGGTCGTCGCTTCGGCGGCGTCTCTGCGCGTGGCGCGTTTTCACGTGCAAAACGAGTTTGCCGACTGGATCGCCGTTTTGCACACCTTTACCTATAGCAATGCACTGCATCAATTGCTCAAACGGGCGCAGTCCGGCGAACTCCTGCGCGGCGTTTTCCACGGCGCGGTGCGCATTTATTTAGATCGCTTTCTCAATATTCCACCAGCTCGTCTGCCCAAAGGGGGAGGTGATATTG
>JBLHGI010000130.1:0-15255 GCA_047616505.1 Planctomycetota bacterium | reverse complement strand
GTCCTTCGGCGATTATTTTAAAGAAGAAGCTATTGCTTGGCATTGGGAGCTAATTACCGAGCGCTATGGCATGGACAAGAATCGCCTTTGGGCTACCGTCTTTGAAGGGAATGATTCGGTTGGGGCCGATGAAGAAGCCGAAAAACTTTGGGGTACAATGACGGACCTTTTGCCCGGGCGCGTTGTGCGTTTGCCTGCCAAAGACAATTTCTGGGAAATGGGTGCAACCGGCCCCTGCGGCCCTTGTTCTGAAATCCACTACTATCTCGGTGACGATCTCAATGCGCAAAGCGCTCAGATGCTCATCGACGATACGGACGATTTTGTCGAGCTGTGTAACCTGGTTTTTATTCAGTACAATCGCGATGAAAGTGGCCAACTGCACCAACTGCCGGCCAAGCACGTGGATACGGGCATGGGTTTTGAGCGCATGTGTAGTTTGTTACAGGGCGTCGACAATAATTACGAATCCGATGTATTTCAGCCGCTGATTGGTCGTATTGCCGAATTGAGTGGTAAGGAATATCGCGACGAATATCGCGTGCCTATGCAGGTCATTGCCGACCACGTGCGCTCGTTGAGCTTTACGGTGGCCGATGGTGCGCTGCCCTCGAATGAAGGGCGCGGCTATGTGTTGCGTCGGATTCTGCGCCGCGCTGCGCGTTATGCACGCCAACTCGATCAGCATGGACCGTTCATTCACCAATTGGTAGATGTCGTCGCCGATACTATGGGCTCGACCTTTCCCGAGGTGGCCGAGAAGAAGGACCATATCGCACTGGTGATTCGCTCCGAAGAAGAGGGGTTCGGCAAGACGCTGGACCGCGGTCTGGAAATATTTGAGCGCTTTAGTAGCAAGGGGCAAGTCAGTGGTAGCGAAGCTTTTCAACTCTACGATACCTACGGTTTTCCCCTAGATCTCACTGAGTTGATGGCACGCGAACGCGGTATCGAAATGGTCGAGGTCGAGGCCTTCGAGAGTGAATTGCAGGCGCAGCGCCAGCGCGCGCGCCAAGCGACTAAGGGGCTGTTTCGCGCCTCCGAAGGAGTGGGTGATGCGATAGAAGGTCGGCATTCTATTTTTGTCGGTTACGATGAAATGGAGACTGAATCCGTCGTAGTGCGCGCCGATCAGGGTGAAGACGGTCGCGTGCAAATCTTTCTCGATCAGACGCCGTTCTATGCTGAATCAGGTGGACAGGTCGGCGACCGCGGGCGCATTGAAGGGGATGGTTTTGTCGTCGAAATAGAAGGTGTGCAAAAAGCGCGCGGTGGCATTGCTCATATTGGGAAGTTGATCGCGGGAGAAATTGGTGCATTGGGTGGTAAAGTCGCAGCGCGCGTCGATGTGGAATCTCGCTTAGCTTCGGCGCGCAACCACACGGCTACTCACCTTATGCACGAGGCGTTGCGGCGCGTATTGGGCGAGCACGTCGGGCAGATGGGTTCGTTCGTGTCTCCCGAGCGTTTGCGTTTTGACTTCTCGCATTTTTCCGCGATCGAATCCGATCAACTGCGCACTATTGCCGAAATGGTCAACGAGAAGATCCGTGCCGATATCGAAGTGTCGACCTTTGAAGAAGATTTGGACAAGGCCAAAGATTTGGGGGCTCGTGCCCTGTTTGGCGAGAAGTATTCTCAAAGAGTACGCGTGGTGCGCATGGGTGATTATAGTTTGGAGTTGTGCGGTGGGACGCATGTTGCCTCTACCGGCGAAATAGGTTTTTTCGACTTAGTGAACGAGAGCGGCATTGCCGCTGGCACGCGCCGCGCCGAAGCGCTGACGGGCAGTGGCGCCGAGGTGGCCGTGCGCAAGCAGCGCGATATGTTAGCTCGTTTGGCGGCGCAGTTTAGTGCGCCGATCGAAGAGCTACCAGAAAAGGTCGACGTGCTGATCGGGCGCCAGCGCGAGCTAGAACGCAGCATCAATGATATGCGGCGCAAACTCGCGGTGTTGGAGGCCAGTGACTTGTCTGCCGGTGCCGAAGAGGTTGATGGGATTATGGTTATTGCGCGGCGCACAGAGGTTGAAGATGTGCCGGCGCTGCGTGCCATGGCCGATGGTTTGCGCGAGAAAATGGAGTCGGGCGTAGGCGTTTTGGGTGCGGAATTCGATGGCAAGGGTTCGTTTATTGCCGTTGTAACGGATGACCTGATTAAGGGACGTGGGCTCAAGGCCGGTGATATTGTGCGCAGTGTGGCGCAGTTGACAGGAGGCTCGGGAGGGGGCAAACCACATTTAGCTCAGGCGGGTGTACGCGACTTGGAGAAGATCGACGAAGCGCTGGCAGCGGTCGCTGGTATCGTGTCCGAGCAACTGGGGAAAGGCTGATAACGCTTTGGTAGGAGTAGGCAATTTGGGCGATACAGTGCTCGACTCTTTGCTCGCCACGCGCACACGGCGCGGCGCTGGCTATCTGACGCTACTCGACCCAGATCGTTTGTCGATCGAAGAGCTGGAGCAGCGTGCCGAACTCTGTGTTGACGCGGGGGCCGACGCGATACTCATCGGCACTAGTTTGATGTTTTCCGCCCGCTATGCCGAGTGTTTTGCCCGAGTCAAAGAACGAGTAAATGTGCCCGTAATTAGTTTTCCCGGCGGAGCGGGACAGGTGGTGCCCACGGCTGATGCTATTCTCTTTTTGTCTATGATAAGCGGTCGCAATCCAGAGCTACTTATCGGCGAGCACGTGCGGGCTGCGCCGTTGATTAAGGAATACGGCGTCGAGGCGATCCCCACGGGGTATATGTTGATTGAGTCGGGTACGCTGACCTCAGTTGAATTTATGAGTACAACGCGCCCATTGCCCCGTGCCAAAAACGATATTGCTATGGCTCATGCGCTGGCAGCCGAATATTTAGGGATGAAGCTCATCTATCTAGAGACGGGTAGCGGTGCCGATGTTTCAGTCCCAGATGAAATGGTGCGCGCTGTATCCGAGTACGTGTCGTTGCCCGTCATCGTGGGTGGAGGTATACGCGATGCCGAGACGGCGCGTATGAAAGTGGAAGCGGGTGCGAGTTTTGTCGTAACGGGCAGTATCGTAGAAAACGACCACGCGCGCCTGCGGGAGTTGAGCGCGGCCGTGCATATCTTGGAGTGATGAGTACTCGGTGGGCGAATTTGTCGACATTCACAGCCATGTGCTGCCCGCCGTTGATGATGGATCTCCATCTATAGAAGTGTCGTTGGAGATGCTGCGCCGCGCGTCCGAGGAGAATATCGGTGCCCTGGTACTAACGCCGCATATGAAAGCCGGCGATGGTCCCGAGGTGGAGGAATTACACCGAGTGCGTTTTGGCGAGTTGTGTGCAGCGGTGCAGGAAGCGGCTCTGCCCGTGGAACTGCATTTGGGTTGCGAAATAGCCTTTCGCTTTAATATGCTGGAAGTGGTATCTTGGCCTTCGGGGCACTTGGCCGATGGACGTTATGTACTCATAGACTTGCCGCCGGGGCCGCTCTCTCCGGGCTTGGAACAGGGGTTTTTTGAACTGCGCTCGGCTGGGTATCGTCCGATCTTGGCTCATCCGGAGCGCCATCGCCAGTTGGCGCGAGACCCAGAGCACATTGGTCGTTTGCGCGAGCAGGATTTACTTTTACAGGTCAATGCCGGCAGCTTGTTGGGACGCTTTGGTGCACGCGCCCAAGGTATAGCGGAGATGATCGTATCTAAAGGGTGGGCAGATTTTGTCGCCAGCGATGGGCACGATCTCGAAAAGCGCCCCTTGACGCAGCTGGCGGCACGTGAAATAGTGGCCAAACTGAGCGGCGAAAACGAAGTGAAGCGACTTTTTAGCGATAACCCACGCCAGGTTATATCGAATGGTCCTGTAGTGCGGGGTGAAGATGCGCCGCGTCAGCGCGCGACACCTCCCGTTAAACCTCGGCGTTCAAGCAAGCGCAAACCGAGTCTGTTGCAGCGCATTTTGGGGCGGGGTTCGAGGCGCTAACTCCTGAGAATTGGAAGAGCTGAATGATCGAAAAAAACGTGACAATCAACAACCCTTTGGGAATACACGCTCGGCCGGCTGCGTTGATTGTCCAAGAAGCGGCCCGTTTCAAAGCGGAGATTACTTTTTCAAAAGAGGATGTCCGTGGGATTAACGGCAAGAGTATTATGGGGGTTATGATGTTGGCCGCCGAACAGGGAGCCGAGATAACGATCGCCGCGACGGGTGAAGACGCCGAGGAGGCGGTTGAACAGCTCGCTGAATTAATGCAGAGTAACTTTGAGGCTAAGGTGTGAGCGGGAGCAGTGCATACCGCAATATTTACGGGATCTCGGCAGCACCGGGTGTAGGTATTGGGCGTGCCTTTGTCTACAAAAAAGGAGCGCCGACTATTACGCGTCGGCGCATTGGCGCCTCTCAGGTCGAGGCCGAGATTGAGCGCTTCCTCTATACGCTGCACCTGGCCGGCGACGAGATACGCCGCATACGTCGTATGGTTGCGGCGGAACAGGGTGAGGAACTCGCGCAGATTTTTGACGCCCAGTTGGCAATGCTCGAAGATATACACATTAAAGAGCAGACCCAGCAGTGGATCCGAGAAAAAAACTATTCGGCTGAACACGCGTTCTCTGTAACTTTGCAGGAAATGAAGAAGGCTTTTCGCGAAATTGAGAACGAATACCTGCGCGCGCGCGTGAGTGATGTAGCCGACATCGAAAACCAGGTGCTAATGCGCCTGGCTGGCAGCGAAGTACAAGGGCTGCAGGCCACGCGTTCTAACACAATTATTTTTGCCTACGAACTGCTGCCCTCTGAAATGGTGCAATTAGAGCGCCGCCAAATAAAGGGTGTGGTGTTAGATGTGGGGGGGACGACATCGCACGCGGCGATTATTGCTCGCTCGTTGCGCTTGCCTATTATCGTGGGCACTGGCAATAGTTCGCAGCGAGTCAAGGCCGGCGAATTGGCCATCGTCGACGGCAACGAAGGCGTCGTGCACGTTCAGCCCAGCGATGCCATGGAGCGAGACTACCGCGCGCTGCTGCGTCGCCAACTGCGTCGCCAACGCGATCTCGATTCGCGGAGTGATTTGCCGGCTCAGACGCGAGACGGCAGTGATATAACGCTGCTGGCCAATATTGATATCCCCACAGAAATACAAACTGCCCTCGACCACGGTGCGCGTGGAGTGGGCATGTACCGCACGGAATTCCTCTACCTCAGCTATCGCTTGCCCTCCGAAGAAGAACAGTATCAAGCCTACGTGCAGATTGTTCGGGCGATCTCTCCTGACCCGGTGACGATTCGCACGATAGATTTAGGTGGAGACAAGCTATCGCATGTGCTCGACGTGCAAGAGGAGAGCAATCCCTTCTTAGGCTGGCGCGGGATACGCATTTGCCTAGATGAGCCCGTTCTGTTTAAGACGCAATTGCGTGCGTTACTCAGGGCGGGTTGCGAAGGGAAGGTGCAGATCCTACTACCTATGATATCGGAAATACGCGAGTTGACACAGGCGTGCGCCTTATTAGAAGAAGCCAAAGAGGAGTTGCGCGCGAGCGGACAGGCCTTTCAAGAAGACTGTAAAGTGGGCATTATGGTCGAAGTGCCTTCCGTGGCTATTATGATAGATCAGTTTGCCATCCAGGCCGATTTTCTCAGCTTAGGCACTAATGATCTAACGCAGTATGTACTGGCAGTCGATCGCGGTACCAGCCGAGTTGCCAATTTATACGATCCTTTTCACCCAGCCGTTTTGCGCCTGATCAAGATGGTAGCTGATGGCGGAGAGCGCTATGGCAAACCCGTGAGTATTTGCGGTGAAATGGCGGGTGATCCATTGGCGACTATTTTGTTAATTGGCTTGGGACTTAGCAGCCTGAGCCTAAGCCCCGGGCTCATTCCCGAAGTTAAAGAGATCATCCGCGCTACGACTTCTGAGCAGGCGCGCCACGTTGCCGAAAAGTGTTTGGGGATGGCAACCGGTGATGAGGTATGTCGTTATCTGGAAGAGATCATGGGAGAGGTTTTACCCTTTTGGCGCAGGACTAGCCGGCGGGAATAGAAATGGGAAAAATAGAGATCAATGACATGTGGGCCGTAGTGCCGGTTGCTGGTTTTGGCACGCGCTTGCGTCCGCATACTCACACTCGTCCCAAGCCGCTCTTGCACGTGGCTGGTCAGCCGATTATCGGTCATATTCTCGACCAACTCGTGCCGCTAGGCATACGTCGTATTGTGCTTGTAATTGGTTATATGGGCGAGCTAATTGTCGACTATGTGCGCGAGCGCAGCGACTTTGACGAAGTGAAGTGGGTCGAGCAGAAGGAATTGTTGGGGTTGGGGCATGCGATATCGCTGACCCGCCCGGTGGTTGGGGATCAGCCGATGCTCGTCGTCTATGGCGACACAATATTTCGCGCCGATCTATCTTCTCTGCTCAGCGTGGATAGGGGGGGGATGCTGGGGGTTAAGAGGGTCGAGGATCCACGCCGCTTTGGCGTCGTAGTTAAAGAGGGTGATGGGGTGGTGAAGCTGGTGGAGAAGCCGGATGAATTTGTTTCTGACCAGGCTATTGTTGGAGTAAATTTTATAAGGGAGTCGGCTCTGTTATACGATTGTCTGGCGGAGCTCATGGATGCACGGGTGCGCACGCGAGGCGAATATCAGCTTACGGATGCGCTTCAACTCATGGTGGATAGAGGCTCTGACCTGGGCACTTTCCCCGTAGAGGATTGGTTTGACTGTGGCACTCAGGAAGCGCTGCTGGTGACGAATCGCTATTTGTTGGATGGAGCTCATATACCGGATATGGAGGGCCGATCCGTTATTATTCCCCCGGTCCATATCGATCCTACGGCGACCATAGAAGCATCTGTTATTGGCCCTTACGTATCGATTGGTGCAGGAGCTCGTGTGAGCCACACTATTGTGCGCAATGCTATAATTGGTGAGCAAGCAGATGTGGAAAATGTACTCATTGAGAATTCGCTAATTGGCTTTCAGGCCTTACTCAAAGGCCGTTGGAGTCGGCTCAATGTGGGAGATCTGTCGGAAATAACTACCTGATTGTACATAAATTGTAATAACATAAAAGGAGTAAGTTATGTCTCGTTCTTTGTTTACGTCGGAGTCAGTGTCGGAAGGCCATCCAGACAAAGTAGCTGACCAGATATCAGATGCCATCCTTGATGCACTGCTCGCGCAGGATCCCGATTCGCGGGTAGCTTGTGAAACGCTGGTGACCACCGGCCAAGTGGTTGTTGCCGGTGAGGTGACCTCTAAGGCCTCGATCGATATTCAGCAGATCGTGCGTGCGACGATCGCCGATATTGGTTACGACGATCCCGAATACGGTTTCGATTACCGTTCCTGCGGTGTGTTAGTTGCTCTCGACCAGCAGTCGCCCGATATCTCGCAGGGCGTTAGCACGGGAGAGGGTTTGCACCAGGAGCAGGGGGCTGGCGATCAGGGTATGATGTTTGGTTACGCCTGTCGCGAGACGCGCCAATTGATGCCTTTGCCCATCATGCTTGCCCACAAGTTGCTCCAGCACCTGACAAAATTGCGCAAGAGCAAGAAGATTCCCTATTTACTGCCCGATGCCAAGTCGCAGGTTACGGTCGAGTATGTCGACGGCAAACCCAAGCGCGTCGACGCCGTCGTGATTTCGACGCAGCACCGGCCCAATGCCACGCACAAGCGCATTGAACGCGATATGATCAATCAGGTCATAAAGAAGGTGATTCCGGCTAAGCTATTAGACAAAAATACGAAATATCACATCAACCCGACGGGGCGTTTTGTCGTGGGGGGACCGCACGGCGACTGCGGCCTGACGGGTCGCAAGATCATAGTTGATACGTATGGGGGCATGTGTCCGCACGGGGGTGGTGCCTTTTCGGGTAAGGATCCCAGTAAGGTCGATCGCAGTGCCCACTATATGGCGCGCTATGTGGCCAAGAATGTAGTGGCGGCAAAGCTCGCCGAACGTTGCCAAGTGCAGTTAGCCTATGCGATCGGCGTGCCGGAGCCAGTCTCTGTGTTAGTAGATACCTATGGTTCGGGTATTGCAGACGACGAGCAGATTGCCGAATGGGTCCAGGCCGTATTTGACCTGAGCCCAAGCGGAATTCTGCGCACGCTCAAGCTAAAACAGCCCATTTACCAGAAGACGACGAACTATGGCCATTTTGGTCGTGAATTGGATGAATTTGTCTGGGAAAAAACGGACAAGGTGAGTGCGTTGCGTCGCGCGGCGGGTGCAAAATAAAAACGAGTATGCCCACTTGGGTATGCTATATTAAAGACTCTGCCGATGCTGGTTTAGCGGGCGATGGCGGGTGGTTCAACTAGCAAGTATTTGGTTTGATGTAAATCGGTTTGATGTAAAAAGGAGACCTATCATGATACAACGGGCTGGACGGGGCGTGCAGCGGTATTCTTGGGTTGTAGTGGCGCTCTTAGCTACTGCCATTGTGGGTTGTACCGTCAAGAAACCTCAGGTGCCGAGCACCAATTTTACAATTAGTATACCCGTGGCAAATGATCGCACGACGATCGAAAAAGTTGCAGGCGATCGGTCTGACTTCTTGCGTCTAGACGATGAGGGCCTGTTGACATTGGACTTTGCTTCGGAATTCAATCAGCGTGAGGAAATTGGCCAGCGGCTGAGGGTTCGTCCGACTTCTAGTACCTTTTCAACCCCGATCGGCACGATTAACCTGCCCGGTCAGGACCTACCCGGTTTTAGCATATCGCTCAGCACTTTACTGGCTCAGGATATAGAGTCTGGTTCGACGGTGCCACTTATTCCGTCGACCGATTTTTCCGTATCGGAAGACTTACCTGGGCTGGTAGGTGTGCGCTCGCTGACCGTGGGCGAGGGGGGGCTTGAGATTGTCATGAGCAATGGTTTTCCCGTTTCGCTGACCAATGTGAGCCTAATGCTTAGTGATCGCGGCGATGCGGCCTTGGGCATTTCTAGTGGCCCTATAGATGTTTTAGATTTGGGGACCATCGATCCGGGAAACACGGGTGGTGGCACATTCGACTTGGCTGGCAAAACTATCTCTTCGAATCTGGCGATAGATGTAACTGGACTTACGACTCAAGGGACAAACGTCGCAGTGGAAGACGGAGCCGAGTTGGCTATATCCGCATCGCTTAGTGATTTAGAGTTGAGCCAGGCTTTTGCTATTCTCCCACAACAAGAGTTTTCAGACAATCAGGTATTGGCTTTTCCAGACGATCGCATCCAGGTCACGCGTGCAATTATAGATAATGGTGGGCTGACCTTCAATGTGATCAACGAAATTGAAGTGGTGATGGAAATCGAGCTGAGACTAGACGATCTTCGTAAAGCAAATGGCGAAACAAATGTGTTTGTGATCGATGCGCTGACACCGGGGCAAACTCGAACGGTGCAATTTGATCTCAACGACAATATTTTTGCTCCGGCAAACCCGCTGGAACTGGCCCTGTCCTATACGGTTCGCACGGTCGATTCGGGTGAACCTGTGCAACTTTTTTCCGAGGGTGAAATCCGGATCGAAACCGTTACGGAAGACCTCGTCTTCGGTTCGGTGCAAGGGATCTTGAATAAGATCGAATTACCGGTAGAATCCGTTACGCGCGAAGTTGAATTTCCGGAAGGTCTCGATAAGGTGGCACTCGGAGCGACCTCTCTCAATGTGCAGTTGACATCGGCCGTGGGCTTTCGCAGCCGTATAGACTTAGCTATTGATGGAACGAACAGCAAGGGGGAGAGCGCATCGATACTGATTTCCGAGGTGTTCCAGCGCGGCGACCCCGATGCTCCCGTTGTTATTAACCTTTCTCCACCTTCAGATGAGTTAACTGACTTTCTCAACTTGCTCCCCACTTCGATCACCGTCACGCCGGTCGTCCTGTTAGGGGATGGTGAGGGAGTCGAGACGATTGAGCAAGATCACTGGGTGCAGGTTGATAAAGTAGAATTTATGGCCCCCGCGCGCTTTGAGATACTCGAGGAGACGCGTATTGAGCCCGATCCTATTCGTCGCGAATTTACTGATGACAGCGCGCGAGATCGAATAAGCGCCAACCTGGATAGTGCGACGGTTATTACGGCAATCGACAATTGGCTACCCATTGGCGTGCGCGTCAGTTTGCGCGTGGCACCCAATATTGCCGATGTGTATTCGACTGACGAGAGCTTGTTTACTAACAATCAAGAAAACGGCTATTTGCGCATTCCCAAGACGGGTTTCTTTGAAGTGGGTGCCGGTATCGTCGGCGCCGACGGTCGGGTTACGGAGGGAACGACCAATCAGCAGCAGATCTCCCTAGAAGACGAAGATGTGTTGGTCTTTTTGCGCGATGGGGGTTTTTATACGGGTGTCTTGGTCGAATTAGATGCTACTGGTGATCAAGTCGAGCTATACGGCAGCGATTTTATTAACGTCGAGGCGGCGACGCAGATCTTTATGGAACTCAACGAAGACTTGGTAGAGTAAGGGGAATTGACAATGAAGAATATAATATGGATCGCATTGGCAGTGCTGTGCTGTGCTGCTCCGAGCCAAGTCTTCGCCGTCCCTGGGGATTCCGACCCGCGCGCTATGGGTTTGGGACAGGCTTATACGGCATTGGCGCGGGGACCGCAATCTGCATTTTGGAACCCGGCGAACCTCGCCCTTTCGGGTAATAGAAAATTCCACTGGAATTTTTTAGGTGCAGGTTTTTCGACGGTCTTTGAAAACAATAGTTTTTCGATGACTACCTATAATGATAATTTCACGGAATCGAATGATAAGGTATCGCCCAACGGTAGCAAGTACTATATCAGCCCAAAAGACAAAGACGATATTATGAGCGATATCCCCGGTGAGGGGTTGCGCATGAACTTTGATTTTGAGCCGATGATTGCTGCGGGTATCCCGATTAACGGTGGCATTGCCTTCCCGCTGCCTGCGGGTATGCAGGGGGCGGTGTCCATTGGTCTCAATATGGGTTTTGAAGGCGAAGTGCCCAAAGACATGTTTGAGCTCTTTCTCTTTGGCAACGACTTCGCACGCAATCGTTTAGCTGCTGGCAAAGATGGCGGTTATGATATAAGCGACTGGGACGGGTCGGGTTGGGCTGTTGGAAGTCTCAATTTTTCCGGTGCCAAGGCTATGATGCCAGCGCCACTTAAGCCTTATTTGAGTGAATTTACCGTGGGTGGAACGTTCAAGGTTTCAGGCGGCGCATATGGCGAAGCACTCGAATCGGGAGGGGGCGGTCTCATTTCGCGATTCGATGGGGCCGATGTGGATGCGTATGTCATTGCGCAGAGTGCTACGGGAGTCGGTTTTGGAGTTGATGTCGGCGTAGCTGCTATCAGCAAAAACCGCAAGCTCACGATCAGCGCTGGGTTGCTCAACTTATTAGACACGTTTTCTTGGAGTGGAGACCCGCGCCAAGATTCTCTCTTTATCAAGGCCAGCGACCTCGTCGTTACGCGTTTTGCCGATCCGGAAAACCAGGATATTGAGAGCGTGCTCGACAACGAAGATGTCGATGGCGATGGCGATATAGATTTTCATAAAGAATTAGCATCGAAAAGTTTTTCGCGGTCCCTTCCCGCTATGTTGCGTTTGGGGGTTGCCTACAATCTGCTGTCGAATTTGACGGTGGTGGGCAATTGGGACCAGGCTTTCAGCACGGGATTTGGGGTGGAGACAGCACCGCGTATTGCCACGGGCGTCGAATATCGACTGGTCTCTTGGTTTCCGACTCGTTTTGGCCTGAGTGCCGGTGGGCGCGGTAGCAGTTCGTCCATTGGTTTTGCATTTGGGCCCTTTAATATGTCTCGTCTACAAGTGAGCCTACTGGAAACGGCTTTTGTCACACGGGGTGGTTTCTTTCCCGGTGTGGCGAAAGGCACGGCTTTGTCCGTGCAATTCTTTCGCTTAAATCTGATCTAGGGGTATTTTTTTATAAAAAACAGGGCCAGCAGCAGCTGGCCCTGTTTTTTTTTACCTAAAAGGCAAAAAATAGCTTCAGAAGACTGAATAGTGCGCCGATAAGGTAGAACAGCGGGTTTTCACTCTTTCCCTCCCCAAGGGTGGGTTTTGCAAGGAGATGGTGTTCATGAATGTCGGTAATACTCAGAGTCAGAGCATAGTAGCATCCATTCAGGTGTCGCGTTCGACTTTTGAAATGAAGCAGACGACGACTAATGCCAATGGTGATACACAGGCTAAAAGTCTATTAGTTGATGCAGTGCAGGTGAATATTCAGATTGATAGCGAGTTCGCCAACCGAGTCCTCAATGACTCATTGGAAGAAAAGCTAAATTCGATGTTTCAAGAGGCGGGTATGGATACGTCTGTTGACAGCCTTTTACAGGGTGGTGGGGATTTTTCGCCCACGGCTACGGCGCAGCGTATTGTCGATTTTGCCACGGGTTTTTTC
Organism: Planctomycetota bacterium; assembly: GCA_047616505.1. Classification (GTDB taxonomy): domain Bacteria; phylum Latescibacterota; class UBA2968; order UBA8231; family UBA8231. The sequence goes on along the minus strand of JBLHGI010000130.1, from coordinate 2,865 downwards.
GGGCAATTCCAGAATAATAATGTAGATAAGGGCGGTCCAGAGCAGTTGGATGGCTTTGCGACCCTGATCAAAGGGGCCATTGAAGAGGGTTTTGCTAGTGCCAAGGATATATTGGAAGGGTTGGGTGAAATCGCTTCGGGGATACGGGAAGATATCGATGAAACTTTCGGACTGACGATGAAAGGTATAGATGATTTTGTCGTCGAACAGGCGCAATCGCTATCTACGCCAGCAGAAGACGAGACCGCCGCTGCGATTTAAAAAAAGAACATTAGACTGGGAAACGAAAAAGAGCCGCTCATAGGTAGCGGCTCTTTTTTTATGTAGATAGGTGTCATTTTGGCATAGTGGACGCAATTATGCTGACATAAGTGGAGTTCGTAGGGAGCAAAAACACTGGTACGAGATTTGCCATGGGAGTATATGGAATATATAGCGCCATGAGAGGGACTATTAAAATTGAATAGAGCGATCAGTGTAAGGACATGCCATGAATATGAATAAAATGACGCAGAAAGCCCAAGAGGCGTTACAAGAGGCGCAAAGTATTGCGCTGCGACGCCATCACGGAGAAATCGACGGCGAACATCTGTTAATTGCACTAATAGATCAGGATGGGGGTATACTGCCGAGCCTTTTGGGGCGTATGCAGGCTTCGGCTGAGGCCTTGCGCGCCGGTTTGCAGCGCGAGTTGGACAAGCGTCCACGCGTGTCGGGATCGGGAGTGGAGACCCGTACAACAAGGCGTTTACAGCAACTTTTTGTGCTCGCTGAAGATGAAGCTGAAGGTCTCAAGGACGAATACATTTCGATCGAACACCTAGTGTTAGCTCTCGTAGCAGAGGGAGACGCAACGGCTGCGGGACGTTTATTGGCCGAAGTTGGAGTAGATCGGCAGGGCTTGTTGCAGACCTTGGCCCAGGTGCGCGGAGCGCAGCGGGTGACCAGTGCCACCCCGGAAACGGCTTATGAAGCGCTGGAAAAATACGGCGTCGACCTCGTCGCGCAAGCACGCGCAGATAAACTCGATCCGGTCATCGGTCGCGATGGGGAGATTCGTCGCGTAGTGCGTATCCTGTCGCGCAAGACCAAGAACAATCCAGTGCTTATCGGTGAACCGGGCGTCGGCAAGACGGCTATCGTCGAAGGGCTGGCGCAGCGGATAGTACGCGGTGATGTGCCGGAGTGGATGAAAGATCGCACGATATTCTCACTAGATATGGGTGCGCTAATGGCTGGCGCTAAGTATCGCGGTGAGTTCGAAGAGCGACTCAAGGCCGTACTGAGTGAAATCAAGGCCAGTGATGGACGGATCTTGCTCTTTATCGACGAACTGCACACGATTGTCGGTGCTGGTAAGACGGAGGGGTCCACGGATGCCGGCAATATGCTCAAGCCGATGCTGGCGCGCGGTGAGTTGCATTGCATTGGCGCTACTACGTTGAATGAACACAGGCAATATATAGAAAAGGATGCGGCATTAGAGCGCCGTTTTCAACCGGTGCAGGTCGATCCGCCGACGGTAGAAGATACGATTTCGATTCTGCGCGGTCTGCGCGAGCGTTTTGAAGTGCACCACGGCGTGCGGATTCAGGACAATGCTTTGGTGGGAGCAGCGCTATTATCCGACCGCTATATCTCCGAGCGCTTTCTGCCAGACAAGGCGATCGATCTAATCGATGAAGCCTGTGCTATGATTCGCACCGAGATCGATTCGATGCCCGCCGAGCTAGACGAGGTCTCGCGTCGCGTTATGCAGTTAGAGATCGAAGAGGCGGCGCTGAAAAAAGAAAAGGACAAAATTAGCAAAGAGCGCCTGGGAAATCTGCGCAGAGAGTTGGCTGATCTCAAAGAAAAAACCGATGCTATGCGCGCACAGTGGGAAGACGAAAAAAATGCTATTGGCGCAGTGCGGCTCTTGCGCGAGGAAATCGAACAGACGCGGCGGCAGATCGAGGTGGCACAGCGCGCTTACGACCTCGACAAGGCGGCCGAACTACAACACGGCCGTTTGCCCGAACTCGAGCGAGAATTGGCTGCCGAGGAGAAAATAACCGAAGAGGGGGCGAGTGATAGCCGCCTGCTGCGCGAGGAGGTCACCGAAGAGGAAGTGGCCGATATCGTCTCGCGCTGGAGCGGTATTCCCGTGAGCCGTCTGGTCGAGGGCGAGCGCGAGAAGTTGTTGCGTTTAGACGAGATCCTGCATCGGCGTGTAGTGGGGCAGGACGAGGCCGTACAGCGAGTGGCTGATGCCGTGATTCGCGCTCGCGCCGGCATCAACGATCCGACGCGTCCGGTGGGGTCGTTTATCTTTCTCGGTCCCACGGGTGTTGGCAAAACTGAGTTGGCCAAGGCGCTTGCACAAGCACTCTTCGATTCTGAAGAGAATATTGTGCGCATTGATATGAGCGAGTATATGGAAAAGCACGCCATCTCGCGCTTGATCGGTGCGCCACCTGGGTATGTCGGCTACGAAGAAGGCGGTCAACTGACAGAAGCCGTGCGTCGCAAGCCCTATTCGGTCCTACTTTTTGACGAGATAGAAAAGGCGCACGCCGACGTTTTTAACGTGCTGCTGCAGTTGCTCGATGATGGTCGTCTGACCGACTCACAGGGGCATACGGTAGACTTTCGCAATACGGTCGTTATCATGACCTCTAATATTGGTTCGCCGCTCTTAATAGAAGGATTGGGCGCTGACGAGCAGTTGACGCAAGTCGCTCGCGAGGGGGTTATGGCTGAATTGCGGCGACACTTTCGCCCCGAGTTCCTCAACCGCGTTGATGATATGGTCCTATTTAAACCGCTGACGCTGCAAGAGATTAAAGAGGTGGTCGCTCTGATGGTGGGCGAACTGCGCGCGCG
>JBLHGI010000129.1:0-15307 GCA_047616505.1 Planctomycetota bacterium | reverse complement strand
CGCGACGGCCGTCGACAATAAATTCCTGAGGCAGCACGTGCAGGACTTCGCGATCAATCGGAATTTTCACGGCACCAGCCGCCTCTAAAACACGCTGGCGATCAGCCTCGCCAATCCGGCCATCCGCACCGGCCACCGCCACCACACCCGAGCTATTGAGGCTACCCACATGCTCGCCAGCAATGCCGACAAAAACTTCCTTGACTTCGACACCGGCCATCAGCTCAGCCTGGTGTACGGCCTTTTCCACCGCCTGCACCGTCTTCTCTACATCGGTCACAACACCGCGACGAAGCCCCTGAGAGGGGCAGGTTCCATACCCGAGAATTCGCAGGCTCTTCCCCGCTGCCACTTCGGCAATGACCGTGCAGATCTTAGTCGTTCCCAAATCGAGGCCAACGACCATTCTTTCTTCGGCGCTCATCCCGACCCCGTCTCTTTAGAGCCAACGACTAGCTGCCCAGCATAACGCAAGTCGATATAGGCCGGATTAGGATATTCGCGATAAACCCGCGGCATCATACGCTTGAGGTCTCGCAGGCGCGTTTCAACTTGATTGAGCGGCAATCTCACTTCCAAACCGTCCCCAGCCATACGCAAACCGATGCCTTCGTCACTCAATACGACAATCTCTGAAATACCCGTACAAAATTCGGGATCGGCCTCCAGCGCGAGTTTCCACCAAGTGATAATTTCGCGCAACACCCGTACGGTATCAGCCAACGCCAATCCTGGGTAGAGTGAGTCTACGGTAGCGGGCACGCCCAATATGACAGGCAAATCCACATCGCCATAGCTCTCATTGGCCAGGCGCCGACCTGGCAATAAGACCCCTTCCCTATCAATTCCATACGTTTGCCCCAGCTCGACCCACGCCAAACGCTGGCGCTCGACGATTTCGACGACGAGTCGATCTGGAGGCTTGCGCATGACGATGGCGCGTTTAATCCAAGGAACTTGTTCTAAACGGCGAGAGACCTCCTGTATATCAATTTCTAATACGTTGTCTCCCACGCTGATACCACTAGCTTGTAATACGTCATCACCGTTGAGAAGGCGCAGACCATCGACTTCGAGTGCGACGAGGTCAAAGCGTTCTGAGAAAACGAGATAGTCTCGCAACTTTACAGCGCCAAAAGCAGTTCCCAGCAATAATAGCAGAGGCAGGACATAGACGAACCGCCCGAGTGAAATAGACTTCCGTTGCCCTTTATTACCCGCTGCAACGACCATGGGACGCTTTTTTTCTTCCTTTTTTCGCAGTATTTTTTTCGCTTTCATTTTTTAGCGCCTGTCACCACGTAAGACTCCGACTAATTCATCAGCCACCTCTCCGATATCACCCGCCCCCATCGTCAAGACCATATCGCCCGATCGACATTGTCTGCCCAAATACTGAGCCAGATCCCCAACCTTCTCGACGAATTCGACCTCGGTATAACCCGATTCGCGCAGCGCTTTTTCTATCATACGCCCATTAACACCGGGCAACGGAGCCTCCCGGGCTGGATAAATTTCCGTCAACACGACACGGTCGGCACGGGTGAGTTCTCGGGCGAAATCCCCCGCAAAATCGCGGGTACGCGAGTAGAGATGAGGTTGAAAAACAGCTATGACGCGACGGCCACTAGTGCGCGCCGTAGCCAGCACAGCAGCCAACTCAGCCGGGTGATGGGCATAATCATCAACAACGCAGATATCGTCGACTTCTCCCTTTAGCTGAAAGCGGCGATCTACGCTGGTAAATGCCGCTAGTGCCGCTGAGATATCGGCAAATTCAACCTCAATCTCAAGAGCCATAGCAGCCGCTCCAGCGGCATTGCGCACATTGTGTAGCCCCGGCACTCGCAGCTCAATTTCTCCTAAAACTTGCCCGGCAGCGCTCAGTGTAAATCGGCTGCTCCACTCGTATTCCTGCACGTTCTCAATACGGTAATCACAGTCTTCCCCCAATCCGAAGGTCTTACAATTGCGCTCCGCCCCTTTGCGCACGGCGTTGCCTACGAGGCCATCCCCGCCGACAAGAGCAATGCCATAAAAAGGCAGCCGATCTATAAATTGGACAAAGGTCTGTTCGATCTCGTGCAAACTGCCATAACAGTCGAGATGCTCAGCATCGACGCAGGTCACGATGGCCATATCCGGATAGAGTGCGAGAAAACTGCGGGAAAACTCGTCGGCTTCGACGACCAACATCTGTCCACGTCCAATTTCAGCCTGCGCACGGCCCGCAATCCATCCCCCAACCAACACATCTGGTTCCCTACCAGAGCTACTCAGTATCGCCGCTAACATGGCGGCCGAAGTCGTCTTGCCATGGGTCCCCGCCACGGCTAAGGTATACCGAGACCGGCTCAACTCGCCCAGCAATTCGCCCCTATTAACGCAGGGAATTCCCAGCTTGCGAGCAGTAACTACCTCGACATTATCGGCGGGGATAGCCGCCGAATAGACAAGTAAGTCGGCGGTTCCTATCTGTGCGGCAACGTGGCCAGCAAAGACTTCGAACCCATCTTCGCGCAGCAGACTCAATGCACGAGACGAGGACATATCGGATCCCGTGACATGGATCCCCAGTGCCCGTAATAGACGCGCCAACCCCTCCATCCCCACACCGCCGATGCCCACCAAGTGCACCGACGAAAAGCGCTCAACGAGCGTCTTCAATGCCTTCTCCCCTGCGCGTTGTGTTCAGCCGTCGAGTGGCGCGCGACCCCCATGAGAATCCCCACACCGGCCATATTCCACAGCAGCGACGAACCACCATAACTGACAAAAGGCAGGGGTAACCCAGTAGTGGGCAATGCCCCTGTAACGACGCCAATATTAAGTATGGCATAGACTGAGACCATGGCTGTTATTCCCGTTGCCACTAAAAAACCGTAGCTGTCAGATGCTTCGCGAGCGATGCGCAGACCGTGGATGGCAAAGGCGATAAAGAGGCCGATCACACTCAAAGTGCCGGCCAAGCCCAGTTCTTCTCCAACAAAGGAGAACACAAAATCTGTATGAGGTTCCGGGAGATACTGGAGTTTTTGCATGCTATTACCCAATCCAACCCCCAACAATCCACCGCTGCCCATGCCAATAAGAGACTGCGTAACCTGATAGTTCCCCGTGCTTTCACCGCTGCCGTTAATAAAGTTCGTCAGCCTAGCCATCTGATAAGGAGAGCTCAATAGCGACACGGCCACACCGACGGCACCGACTAGGAGCACCCCCCCAAGTTGTAAGGGCTGCACCCCGCCAACCCAGAGTAAGACGAGTGCGATAGCACCCACGGCGATAGAAGTGCCCAAATCGGGCTGAGCTGCAATCAAGACCAGCACCAACCCAACGACAACAAGTCGTGGCAACAGGCCTTTTTTGAATTCTTGTAGGTCGCCTTCTTTGCGCACCAGCACGTCGGCCAGATAGAGTACGAGCGCAAGTTTGGCAAATTCGGAGGGTTGAAAATTAAAGCCTGCGAGGAAAGCCGGCATGGGAAGCCAACGCTGCGCCGGTCCCGTGCCAAAAAACAAGACGAGGATCAAAAAGAAAATAGCGGCCAGCATGAAGAAACGGGACAGACGCGCCCACCAGCCAAGCGGCACCCACGAAAGGGCAAACATCGCCACCAAGCCCAGTGCTGCCCTTATGCTCTGGCGCTTCAAGAAAAAACTGCTGTCATCAAAGCGCACCCGTGCCAGCTCCGAACTGGCACTATAGATCATGACGAGTCCTAATCCAACTAGGACCAGACAGACTATCAGAAGGTGCGCGCCTGCGCGTTGAACAACCTGCATGGATATGGCTTCTCCGTGCCTCAAGCGGGGAAACCTGGCCACTGAGCGTCCGGGGGTGGACATGGCCTGGCACAACAAGGTTCTACACTGACAAAGGAATAATCCATCCGGTGGGAGCGGATGGAAAAAGGGTGACAATTAGGGGATCATCACCCGAGTTGTTCTATAACCTCCCAGAGTTCCATTCCCTGCGAAGCTTTGACCAGAAACACATCATTAGCTCTTAACTCCGAGGAAAGATGCGATACGACCTCTTCTCTATCTGTGAAATGGCGAGCCCTCGTCAATCCAACGGCTCGGGCGGCTTCTACCATATGCTGACTTTGGGGACCTACAGCCAGCAATATGTCCACTACTTCTGCAGCTCTACGACCGACATCGGCATGTAGCTGCGAACTCTGTTTTCCCAATTCCAACATATCGCCCAATAAGGCGACTTTGCGTCCCCCATTTGTAGCCATCGCAGCCAATAGGTCTAAAGCCGCTGCCATTGAACTTGGGTTGGCATTATAACTGTCGTTTATAATTGTTATATCGTTGGTACGCGTGACTTCCGAGCGCCTAGAAACGGGGCGAAATGAAAAGAGTGCCTGCTGAATCTGGCTTGGAGTAACGCCGAGTTCCTCTCCAACAGCCGCAGCCGCCAGAGCATTATAGGCATTGTGTTTACCAGGGATTTGTAAATCGATAGAATAATTATGTAGAAGGAAGTGGCCGCAGCCCTCCTGGTCTAAAATGAGTCCCTCCCCACGAAACTTGCTCTCGCACCGAAAACCGAAGGTCAGGAGTCTCCCCTTTGTCCTCTGAACCTCCCGACACACGACACGGTCATCAGCGTTAATGAGAGCTGTTAAAGACTCATCCAGATACTCCAGGAGCTCCCCTTTGGCCTTGGCCACCCCTTCTACAGATCCAAAAAATTCGAGATGTGCAGTGCCGATATTAAGCAGCACGCCCATAGTAGGTTGGGCAATGGAACAGAGATAGCGTATATCCCCCTCTTGGCGCGCCGCCAGTTCCAACACGACCGCCTCGTGTTGGGAAGAAAGTTGTAGCAGCGTCCGCGGTACACCAATCTCATTGTTCTCACTACCAACTGTCTTTAAAACATTGTATCGCTGGCTCAGCACTGCCGCGACCATTTCTTTAGTCGTCGTCTTACCAGCTGATCCCGTAATGCCAATAACGGGGATATCAAAACGTGCTCGATACTGGGCGGCTATCTTGCCCAGAGCCGCAAGCGGCGATTCAACTACAAGCAAAGGCCCTGTGCCCTCGGCCAACGCCTCGTAGTACCCACGTTCTACTATAGCAGCGCAAGCACCGCGCTTAAACGCTGCCTCTACATAGGCATGCCCATCAAAATGCTCTCCGCGCAGCGCTATAAATAGCTCCCCTGCGGCCAAGCTACGGCTATCGGTAGATACTCCCAATGGGCTAATGGACCGATCTAAGATACCAACAAGTTCGGCATCCGTCCACTGTAGAATTTCACCGAGCTGTACCCCGTACATAGATGCCTTTCTGCCGGTTTCAGTTAGCGCCGTTTATAGACCGCAATACGGCGCGGGCCACGGCGCGATCATCAAAGACAACGGTGCGATCAGCGAGAATTTGCTCGCTCTCGTGTCCCTTGCCAGCAATCAGTACTAGGTCCCCAGGACGCGCTATTCTCAGCGCCTGGTCGATTGCGAGAGCGCGATCAACTTCTCGCTCTACAACAGACGCCCCAGCGGTCCCAATTATTATTTCATCTATAATGTCATCGGGTTCCTCTGAACGCGGATTGTCGGATGTAACCAATACAACATCGGCCAATTCTCCGGCAACCTTGCCCATCTGCGAACGCTTGCCTCTGTCCCTATCGCCCCCACAGCCAAAGACACATATCAGTTTACCTGATAGCAACAGTCGCGCGCTATGTAACGCACGCTCTAACGCATCTGGAGTATGGGCATAGTCTACTATAACGGAAAACTCCTGCCCCTCTACTAGGCGTTCAAAGCGCCCCGGTACACTTTCCATTGAAGCTAACCCATCGACGAGTAAATCAGAATCGATACCGAGGGCAATACCGACCCCTAAAACTGCCAGCACATTATAGCAGTTAAAGTCTCCCGTCAAACCAGTTTCAATATCCATTGCACCTCGCGGGGTCGAGACCGTCATCGTCATGCCATCGGCGCGCGTATTGGCACTTATAAGGCGCAACGCAGACTCTTTAGCACGCCCGAAAGTCAAAATTTCGGCACGGGTCCGGCCCTGCAACTGAGCAGAGCTAGGGTCATCCGCATTAACAACGGCAAAGGCGGTGGACTGCAGCGACTCAAATAACCTAGCTTTAGCGGAAAAATATGCGGCAAAGCTAGCGTGAAAGTCGAGGTGGTCACGGGTCAGGTTTGTAAAAACACCCACTTCAAAATCGATCCCCTCTACCCTCTGTAACGCCAGCCCATGCGAGGAAACTTCCAGTACAGCAACCCGCCTACCCTCATCAACCATCTGGCGCAAATAACGCTGCATATGATTGGCCTCAGGGGTCGTATTATCCACTTTTTGCAGCGCGCTCCGACTGGCAAAACCCAGCGTACCCAAATATCCACAGGGCATGCCCACCCCTTCCAAGAGGTGGTGCAACAAAAAGGCCGTAGTCGTCTTGCCGTTGGTACCGGTTACGCCAATATTGGTTAGTTGCCCCGCGGGCTCGCCGTAAAAGCGACAGGCCAACTGCGCCAATGCCCTCCTACTGTCGCCAACGACAACGCGTGTCGCAGCACACTCGGCATCCTCCTCGATGACAACAGCGCAAGCCCCGCGCCCCACCGCATCCGCTATGAACTGATGCCGATCTTCTTCCTGGCCACCGCGCACCGCTACAAACACATCACCCGCTGTGACCAAACGCGAGTCACAGCAAATCTGCCCTACCTCCATGTCGACCAAACCGCGCACAGTGGGCTCAGGCAATGCTTTGAGCAATTGCTTAAGTATCAAAGCTAGATACCCTTCGTATCACTTATAATGCGCGGCGGTCCCATTAGCTCCAACAATCGCGCCTGCCGTCGACCAAGGTCGATTACCCCTTCGACGAGCTCTCCTTCACCCCCCAGTTCACAGCGCATATCGGCACCCGCTAAAATCTCCTCGCCAGCCAACGGCGATTGCCGCACAATTATATTACCCCTTCCAGTCAGGACTGTTCCCACACCTCGCAAGCGCGCAGCAAGTTGCGCCGCCGCTCTCGTCATGCCGCGCAAATCGGGCACCGCGATAGTCGCCGCAGGGATGCCGCTTAAGACAGAACCGGCAAGAAGACCACCGGGCAGATGTACAATCCGCTCCATTACGCGCTGAAATGCAGGAGCTGCTACACTGCCCCCCCATTTTTCTTTTTGCGGCTCGTCAACTACAATGACGCAGACGAACTGGGGTGATTCAACGGGTAAAAAACCGGCAAAAGAAACGATGCTAGCATCGGGATCGTATCCGCGGCCATCTGAAGCGGCTTTTTGCGCTGTCCCCGTCTTTCCCGCCACTGAAACTCCGGCTATACGGGCGCGGTGCCCCGTCCCATGGTCGACGACTCCCCTGAGGATCTGACGCATGACCAACGACGTTTTCTCACTGATAACTCGGCGCAGCACTTTGGGTTCTGGCGCATCTTCTATTTGCCCATCGACCCCAATATATCCCTTGGCCACCTGTGGAACCATGAGTTTCCCACCATTGGCAATCGCCGCATAAGCCTGGGCCAACTGCAATACGGAAACGCCGATCTCCTGACCAATCGCTATCGTTTCAAGCGACCGTTCGGACCACCCTTCTACATTTTGTAACTGACCGGCGCTTTCGGCCGGCAAATCGATCCCACTGCGCGTGGCAAAACCAAAGCGGCGTATATACTCATAGAAACGCGGACGCGGTAGACGACGCGCAAATTTAATCAGACCAATATTGCTGGAATTTTCTATCACCTCAACAAAGCTCAACTCGCCGTGCGGTGAAATATCGCGAATGACATCACCGTTGCTCAGCTTTAACACGCCCTCTTCGCAGTATACGCGCTCGTTTAAGAGAGCCAGGCCGTCCTCTAGCACAGCTGCTGCGGCAATCACCTTAAAAGTTGATCCCGGCTCGTATGCATCGGCGATGACTCGGTTACGGCGCAGTGCCGCGGGTGAATTCCCGGCCTCATTGGGGTCGAAGAGTGGCGCATTGGCCATGGCTATAATTTCCCCCGTGCGCGGATCGAGGATGATCCCACGAGCACTGGCGGCATCGACTTCATCGAGCGTTCGCAGCAGCTCTTCTTCTAGTATTCCCTGATACAGCGCGTCTATAGTCAGCACCAAACTACGTCCATTTTGCGGCACCGTCTGGGACTCGACGCGCCCCGGTACGAATCGACCACGCGCATCGACGTAGGAAACGAGCACCCCGTCCTCTTCTTCCAACTCATTGCCAAAGGCGCGCTCCACCCCCTCCCGCCCCTCGTTGTCGATATTTGTATGCCCGAGAAGCTGACCAGCCAATGGCCCTAGTGGATAGAAGCGCCGGGTTTCGGCATGACTAAAAACACCGGAAAAATCGGCCGCGGGTCGATTGACTAATTCGACGTCTGCAACCTGCCTAGCTAGATAGACAAAGGACCGCTTGCTGCTCAGTTGCTCGTAGAGCGCAGCAACTGACTGTCTGCTAAGCGGGGCAAAATAAGCGGCGGTGCGCTCGGGTTCGACGACGCGGGCGGGATGAGCGTAAAAAGATGTGGCCGCTACATCCGTGGCCAGCTCAGTGCCGCGCCGGTCGAGAATACTACCCCTACTGGCAACCAACTCTATTTGGCGCACATACTGCGCACGGGCACGCGCGGCATAGGCATCGCCCAGAAGTCCCTGCACCTGTACCAAACGACCAGCGAGAGCCAACCAAGCAAGAGCCCCGAAGTAGGCGACTACGCGCAAGCGGCCAGGGCCACACCACGGCTGCGGCTGGCTTTTTGTTCGCATCAGTCAAGTTCCCTGCCGGCCCAGCTGCCGGCAACGGCATTCCCACTATGAGCATGCACCATGCCAATTCGCTCGATAGCCACATCTTCAATCTGCCCGAAATTCTTCCTGAAGGCGATGCCGGCCATTATGTTTGTTCGCTCCCGATCTAGTTCTCGTAAGCGCAGTTCAGCTGCACTGAGCTGACGTTCGACATGAGCGATTTCTACTTTTTGCCAAACGTGAAAGAGAGTCGCGCCCACCAAGAGGCCCACCCATACCACACCGCGACCACTAGATAGAGAAACACTCGGTTTTTTTTGCGCGCGCGTCATTTATTGCCCTCTAATTTTTCATAAAGTCTCAACACCGCACTGCGAGCACGCCTATTGATATCAACTTCACTCGGAGCTGGTTTGATTCGCCCTCGCCCCACCTTAGCAAACTCGGGCTGGTGGTCACAACAGCAGACCGGTAATCGCGGTGGACAAATACAACCTCGCATCAATTCGGCCAAATGCTGCTTGACTATGCGATCTTCTAAGGAGTGATATGCTATGACTGCCAGGCGCCCTCCTACAGCCAAACGATCAATTGCCGTAGCCAATCCAGCAACGAGCTCCTCTAATTCGCCATTGATAGCAATCCGAAAAGCCTGGAATACGCGCGCCAAAGTTTTGTTGACCATCTTGGGGCGCGTAGCAATTACGATCCGACGCAAATCCTCGGTCGTTCGCAGCGGCTGCTCCTGGCGACAGCGCACGATGGAACGGGCTATCGAGCGGGCCTGCCGCTCTTCGCCATAATCGCGCATAATGCGCACCAACTCAGCCTCGGGCACCGATTCAATGATATCGGCCGCGGTCGCGCCGGACATCGGGTCCATGCGCATATCAAGCGGGCCTTCAGCGCGATAACTAAACCCGCGCTCAGCCGCATCTATCTGGTGCGAAGACACTCCCAAATCAAAGAGCGCTCCATTTAGTGACGCCACTCCCGCTGTATCGAGGACCGAATCTAATTCGGCAAAACGCCCCTTGCGCACGATCACCCGACGATCTCCTGCGAGCTTCTCGCCGGCGGCACGCACAGCCTCGTCATCGCGATCCACGGCCACGAGGAGAGCATCTGATCCGAGAGCGGCAAGTAGAGCCGTGCTATGCCCTCCCCCTCCTGTCGTCGCATCGAGGTAAACACCTGCGCGATCGACAACCAGCCCCTCGACGACCTGATCGACGAGGACCGGCATGTGGTATGACATATCAACTTGCTCGTCTACCATTCTATAGGTCCAAGTGCTCTGCGGCTTCTTCCATTCCCTCGTCTGCTTCTTCCATAAATCGCTGCCAATCGTCGGGGTTCCAAAACTCCAGTTTGTCTAATGCGCCAATCACGACCATCTGCTCACCAATGCCCGCGCGCTCCAACAACTTGCGTGGAACGCCCGCCCGTCCCTGACGGTCCATTTTAACTTCGGCTGCCTGCGATAGCACCGCGCGGATAAAGACCCTATTCCTGCGCTCGTTCTGCGGCAGCCTCAGCAGCTTCTTAGCCGTCTCTTCCCAAACATGCTGAGGATAGGCAGTAAGGCAGTGATCAAAGCCACGCACGACGACAAAGGTATCACTGGCCTCTGGGGGCAGCTTTCGACGAAATTCAGCCGGCACAAAAATACGGCCTTTTTCGTCTACCGGTACGTCGTATTCTCCGAGAAACTGCAGCAAACTCTGCCTCTAATGTCTTTAATTTTCGCTATTCCCTTTTACACCCTTTTACACCACTCTCCACCACACAGCTAATAATCCTTATTTTACACCTAGCTGTCAAGCATATTCTTATCAAGCAGATAGGCTGTTTTTATAGTGTTTATTGCAATTAATCAACGACATGACACTGACCGGTGTCCATACGACACTAATTAGTGTTCTCATTAAAATCGGTAACCTCATAGCATCTACAGTGCAACGACCAAAAAAAGTGGGAGCGCCCATTTTGGACACTCCCACATCACATGCTTCATTGGCTAATTTTTAAACGGCCGCCTATCCCTTATCGATCTCCATTACCCGACGAAAAATAGGTTTACCCGCCGCCAAATATTTCTCCTCGTAATTCGTCCGCGCCCCTTCCCAATCAACTTCGATCTCATGCAGTATTTCACTGCGACCTAAAACATCTAACATCGCTTCGTAGTAATCGGCAAAGTCAGTAGCCAACCACAGACGCCCCCCAGAAACTAATGTGCGTTCTATCTCGCGCAAAAAACCGTCATTAAAGAGCCGGCGTTTGTGATGCCTCTTTTTAGGCCAGGGGTCTGGGAAATATATATGGTACGCCTGCACCGTGGCTGAAGGCACGAAAAATTCGACAAACTCGCGTGCATCCGCACGCACAAAACGCATATTATCCAACCCACTGCGCACACTGCGCGCATGAGCCATGCGCAAATATTTCATAGCCCATTCGACGCCGACAAAGTTGGCATCCGGTCGCCGATCGGCGGCATCGACAAGAAAGCGCCCCTTGCCGATACCAATTTCAATTTCGATAGGCTTTTCGTTAGCAAAAACTTCGAACCAGCGGATAACGGGATCCACATCGTCAATATCAGCCAACTGCAGTAGGAGCTCGAGATCTGCCCCGATCGACATAGAACCTCTCCACTAAGTACGAGTTTGAAAGGACAATAAAAACGGACGCCGATCCAATGACCGGCGTCCGTGAAAATATCGGTATGGGCAGAAATTAAATCAACCCGCGGCCTCACTGTGTGACGGCAGGCCACAGAACTGCTCGTAATCTATGAGCTCTGTGATAGTTGGGCTATCGCCGCATACAGGGCACTCTTTATCGCGTCGAAGCTTCAACTCGCGAAACTTCATGTCCATCGCGTCGTACAGCAAAACCCGCCCAACGAGCGACTTGCCCTCGCCCAATACGAGCTTGACCACTTCCGTAGCCTGCATCAATCCCACCGTCCCCGGTAAGACGCCGAGGACTCCTCCCTCCGCACAACTGGGCACTTCTCCAGGCGGTGGCGGTTCGGGATAGAGGCAGCGGTAACAGGGGCCACCATCTGCCGGCATATAAACCGTCGCCTGCCCCTCAAAGCGAAAGATACTGCCGTCGACTACGGGCTTGCCCGTCAGGACCGCCGCATCATTTACTAAGTAACGCGTCGGAAAATTGTCACAACCATTGACGATGATATCGTAATCCGCCATTACGTCATAGATATTATGCGAAGTCAATAGCTCATAGTGCGTGCGCACATCCAAGCTTGAATTTAATTCGAGTAGGCGATCGCGCGCCGCTTCCACCTTAGGACGACCGACGTCTGACTCGCCAAAGAGCACCTGGCGTTGCAAGTTGCTCTTGTCAACGACATCTGCATCAACTAACCCAATACGACCGATGCCAGCCGCCGCCAAATAGAGCCCAGTGGGGCACCCCAAACCACCAACCCCCACTAAGAGCACCTTACCCTTGAGCAATTTCTGCTGTCCCTGCTCGCCAACCTCGGGCAAAATAATATGGCGGGCGTAGCGCTGCATATCATCTTCGGATAGCAACCCCCCCTGTTCGAATTCGAAGCCAGCGTCTTTCCAGCCCTTAAAGCCGCCAATCATCGATTTAACATTGCCATAGCCCATAAAGGCCAAGTCGCGCGCAGCCAATGCCGAACGGTTACCGCCAGCACAATAGAGTACGATCTCGGCATCGCGATCCATCGTCACATCTTCTTCGATATTGAGCTCGAGAAAACCACGTGGGATCAAGGCGGCACCCGGTATATAACCATCCATCACTTCTTCGCGCTCGCGCACGTCGACAATATGTAATGGCTTACCCGCCTTGAGTCCCTCTTGGACTTCAGCTACTCCCACCTCTGCTATACCTTGCTTCACCTGATTGAGAAGCTGGTTTGATGTTACGCTCATATCTCCTCCTGAGTATTCTTAGGTTGCAATTGAATCCCCACTGGTCATCAACTGCCTCTCACAAAATGTCGATCCATCCCCGCGCAACCGCAACACTTCTTCAATTACGCGACCGGCGACATAGTCAATTTCGGCCTCTGTTGTAAAGCGCCCCAACCCGAACCGCAATGTGGAGCGTGCCTGTTCGGCACTGCGCCCCATCGCCGCGAGCACGGGCGATGGCACGGGCGAATCCGAGGAACATGCCGATCCAGACGAGATGGCAATATCGCGCAGGGAAAGCAGCAATTCGGCACCGTCGACAGCGGAAAAGCAAACATTGAGATTACCAGGCAGGCGCTCTGTTACGTGACCATTTAATTCAATATCTGTCAGTTCAGAACAGAAACGCTCATAGAGCCGCCCCCTTAGCTCCACCAACTTAGGGCCCTCCTCAGCCAACTCGAGTCGGGCCAAATGACACGCTTCCCCCAATCCTACAATAGCTGGCACATTGAGCGTACCAGCACGCAGTCCCCGTTCCTGTCCGCCCCCTTCTACCTGGGCAATCAAACGCACGCGCGGCGAGCGCGAACGAATATACAGTGCCCCCTGGCCTTTGGGGCCATATAGCTTGTGCGCCGACAGAGAGAGAAGGTCAATTCCCAGCAGCTCGACATCTAATGGCACTTTGCCAACAGCCTGTGCAGCATCGCAGTGCCAAAGAACACCGCGTCGCTTGCACAGTGCGCCGATCTCTGCCAGCGGATGCATAGTGCCGACTTCGTTATTAGCCGCCATCAGGGAAACCAGAATGGTATCTTCGCCAATGGCCATGTCTAACGCGTTTATATCGATGCACCCATCGCGATCGACATCGAGATACGTCAGGGAAAAGCCGCGCTGTTCCAAGCCGTGACATACATCTAGCACTGCTTTATGCTCGGTCTGGCACGTGATTATATGGCCACGCCCAACATAGTCAGCGACCCCCTTCAGCGCGAGATTATTAGACTCCGTTGCACCGGCAGTAAAAATAATCTCGCGCGGGCGAGCACCCAACAACATCGCCACTTGCTCGCGCGACTGTTCAACCGCCAGCGCAGCCTCATTGCCAAAAGCGTGCGTTTTACTTGCCGGATTGCCGAAACTATCGCAGAAATAGGGCAGCATCGCATCCAAAACGCGAGGGTCTACCTGCGTAGTCGCCATATTGTCTAAATAAACGGGCATTGCTACCGCCATTGAACTAGGTTCAAGCGCTAAACGACTCGCCACAGCCGCAGGTCGTGCGAGCGTTAGGGTTTTCTATCTTAAACCCAGCTCCCATTAGACCATCGTGGTAATCGAGAATTACCCCGTTGAGATAGAGACTGCTCTTCATATCAATAAAGATCTTCACGCCTTTATCTTCAAAAACGTGATCCATATCTCCGCTCTCATCGTCAAATTCCAATTTGTATTGAAAACCCGAGCAACCTCCACCAACAACCCCCATGCGCAACCCGCGCTTGTCGTTGCCCTCTTCGCCGATCAAAGTTTTAATTTTCTCTGCTGCTGTATCTGTAACTGTGAGCATTTGAGCCACTCCTCTCTACGTGTACATTAGGTGCAATAAAGTATTTTCAGGATTCAAAAATAGAAGATTCTACCACGTCTGGTATTTCGTCGTGTTGACAATAAACTCCACACTGATGGCAGTCTCGTTCGAATATTTTTTTATCACAACGGCAACAACCACCGAGAATCTCAATGGCCTTGTCATTGCGCTCTTTCATGTTCTGGTAATGGGCAATACGCGCATCGATCTCTTGCTGTTGCCACGTTAAGTGATCAATAAGCGAGCGCGCCAATTCCCCACCGGTATTGCTATTGGCCTTCAGACTGAAGAGTTCGCGAATGCGTTCCAGTTCAAAGCCCAATCCCTTCAGGCTTTGAATAATCTTCAGACGTCGCAACTGCGCCTCGGCATAGAGCCGGAAACCGCCCTCCGTCCGCTCTTCTGGCTCTAAAATACCGAGCTCTTCATAGTAGCGGATCGTACGCGTCGTCACCCCGGTCTCAGTTGCCAGATCACCGATTTGCATCATAGGAGCACTACCTCAACCTTATTTACCTGTTTTTCATCTATATAGGACAATATATTGACGTAAACGTAAATGTCAATCAACTCACCTAATTCGTTGGATATCAATATAATACGTATATTGTCTCAGCCTGCTGCTGCACGAGCAAAAAGCAGGATGGCCTCTAATGGTGGAGTAGCTCCACGTGAATTCTCACCAACCTATTTACGATGCACTTGACCATGCCGTAAACCAAGGGATCGCACCGGGAATGGCTCTCGCTTTTGGCTGCGGCGAAGAAAGCCTATTCCATTACTCCACGGGGATGGCAATGTCCGAACCCCACTGCACTCCACTTCGCAACAGCGCTCTGTTCGACCTAGCTTCACTCACTAAAGTCTTAGCAACTACACTGATTCTCATGCGCATGTGCGAACGCGGCACCCTAGCGATCGATTCTACACTTGCACAATTGCGGCCCAATTTTTACGAACCAGAACACGCCGCATTAAGCCTGCGCCAATTCCTAGCCCATTGCTCGGGCCTACCAT
>JBLHGI010000128.1:0-15346 GCA_047616505.1 Planctomycetota bacterium | reverse complement strand
CTGACCGCGACCTCGACCGCTTCGACAAGAACAGCGGCACCTTTCGCCACATGTCGGCGGCACAGGGTTTCCACGCCAAAATTGTCCACAACGTCGTCGAAGACCACGCCGGCAGTCTCTGGCTCGGCACCGATATCGGTCTGATCAAATTTGATGCCGTCGAAGAAAAGGTGCTGGACATCTACACCAAAGACGACGGTTTGCACAGCCACGACTTCTGGCCGACCTCACGGAGAAATACCAAAGAAGGGCAGCTGTGGTTTGGCGGTTTTAACGGCGTCAACAGCTTCTATCCAGATCGGCTAAAGAACAACGAAAAACCTCCGCAAATATTTCTCACATCCATCAAACGCGATGGCAGCGAAATAAGACTCGACAAAGCCTTCGAAAGAGCCAGCGACCTCTCCTTAGAATGGCGCGAAAACAGCTTTGAATTCGAATACGTGGCCATGAACTTCACCAATACCTCCAAGCACCGCTACCAGTTCTACTTAGATGGCTACGACCACAATTGGTACGACGCAGGCGCAAAACAATTCGGCCGCTATTCAAACTTACCCGGCGGCACCTATACGCTGCGCGTGCGCGGAACCAACAACGACGGCATATGGAGTTTGCCCAGCCAGGAAGTGGCGCTACAAGTGCATGTAGCTTCGCCACCGTGGAAAACATGGCCGGCCTTCGTCGCCTACATACTAGTCGGCGCGATAGGCATCTTCTTCTTTAGTCGCTGGCGTCTACAGGCCTCCGAAATGCAGCGCATCCACCTGCAGGAACTCGTTGAATCTCGCACCGTCGAGCTCGTCGAAGCAAAGGAATTAGCAGAAGCCGCCGCCCAGGCTAAGGCCGACTTTTTGGCCAATATGTCGCACGAGATTCGCACGCCGATGAACGCCATAATCGGCATGGCGCACCTAGCGCTGCGCACACAGCTCGACCTACAACAGGCAGACTACGTCAAAAAAATTCACGGCTCCGGTCAACACCTGCTCGGCATCATCAACGACATCCTCGATTTTTCAAAGATCGAGGCGGGCAAAATGGAAGTCGAAACGGTGGATTTTGCAATCGAGCATATGCTCGACAACGTCGCCAGTTTGATTGGGGGAAAAGCTTCGGATAAGGGCTTGGAACTCATATTCGATATCGATATAGACTTACCGGACGCCCTCAGAGGGGATCCGCTGCGCATCGGCCAGGTCTTGATCAACTATGCCAATAATGCCGTCAAATTCACCGAAGCAGGAGAGATCGTCGTACGGGCGCGCAAAGTGTCGGAGCAAGGGGGAAGTATCCTCGTCCGTTTTGAAGTCGAAGATACGGGCATAGGGCTAACGACGGCACAAAAGGACAAACTCTTCCAATCCTTTCAGCAGGCCGACTCTTCTACGACGAGAAAGTTCGGCGGCACGGGGCTGGGATTGGCCATTTCGAAAAACCTAGTCAATCTGATGGGCGGCGAAGTCGGCGTAGACAGCACGCCCGGGGAGGGCAGCACCTTCTGGTTTACAGCACAACTAGGCGTCGGAGCATCTCAGCACCGCGAGCTCGTTCCCGAACCCGACCTGCGCAATCGCCGCGCACTCGTCGTCGACGACAACCAGCACGCTCGGGAAATCCTATCCGCCCTATTACAGAGCATGACCTTCCGCGTCGAGCAGACGGCATCGGCCGAGGAAGCACTAGAACAAATTGCCAAACAAGACGCGGTCGACGATCCCTACGAAGTCATTTTTATGGACTGGCAGATGCCGGCCGGTATGGATGGTATCGAAGCGACGCGGAGCCTCGGCACCCTAGCCCTGCAGTCACCGCCCGCCGTCGTGCTCGTCACAGCGTATGGTCGCGAGGATATTCTGCGCGCTGCTGAAGATGTGAATATTGGCGCCCTGCTGATCAAACCCGTCAACCCCTCTACTCTTTTCGACGCAACCATTCGCGTATTGGGCGGCGAAGTAGCCGTGGAAGCAGGGGAGGAGAATAACTCTCAGATCTCGCATGAGAGCCTGGCCAAAATTCGCGGCGCAAAAATACTGTTGGCCGAGGACAACGCACTCAACCAACAGGTGGCAATCGAATTGCTTACGCAGGCCGGTTTTGTAACGGACCTGGCTGAAAACGGCCAAATAGCGACAGAGAAAGCGCGAGAAAACACATACGACCTAGTGCTCATGGATATGCAGATGCCCGTTATGGACGGTCTTATGGCCACGCGTGAAATCCGCAGCGACTTCGCAGATTTGCCCATCCTGGCGATGACGGCCAACGCTATGGCACAAGATCGCGAGGCGTGTTTGGCCGCTGGCATGAACGACCATATCGCCAAACCGATTGATCCAGATATTCTAATCGGCAAACTCATCGAATACATCCCAGCGCTCGAACACGCGGCACAGCCGGCGCTCGAATTGGAGACGACAGAGGCCTACCCATCGATTACCCAAAAATCAGAAATCGATTTCCTACAGCAGATCAAGGGGTTAGATGTAAAAGCGGGGTTGCGCAATGTCGCCAACAATCGTCCATTCTACGAGCGCCTGCTGCGCGACTTTATTACCAGCCCCGAAGCACAGGCAGTGCAGACCATCGCCGGACAACTGCGAACGAGCAAGCGAGAGGACGCCGAACGCGCGGCCCACTCGCTCAAGGGCGTTGCCGGCACACTCGGCGTTACGGCACTACAGGCAATGGCACAAGGGCTAGAAACAGCGATCCGCGCGGACGAAGAGGTCGATTCTCATCTCGACGTCGTCGACCGAGAACTAACGCAATTCCTCGCCAACCTCAACGCCGTATTGCCCGCCGAAAGCCAGGCAGAACAACCCGCAAATAACGAACAAAAGCTAGCGGTGCAGGCGCTACCCGAACTCATCGCCGAGCTCGAAAAACACAGAGAATCTTGCGTGCAAATGTCCGAGACGCTACCGATCAACGATGTCGAAAACCTTGCCAACTCAATACAAAAACTCGGTGAAAAGTACCAGTATGGACGCCTAGTCAGATGGGGCGAAGAGTTGGCCGAACAGACCGCTATGTTCAACCTCGATAAAATCTCCATTCTTCTAAACGAATACCCCAACTTAATAGCGGAACTAAAGACGCAGGAAGCCACCTGATCTACCAGCGTCCGACCTCCCCGTAGCTCATCCCTATCCTATATGCGCGAGAAGCGCTGCGTTATCAAGCCGCGCTTCTTCGACGACGAGCGCAGCGCTTGGGTTCAGTGCAAAGGCCGCTTCGGCGCAACCCGTTTCAAATGCATCGTTCGTATTGTGCAGCAGCAGACCGTGCGGCGCGATGAGCGCGGCGGCGTTGGGCAAGCCTCCGGCTCTGAGCATCCCGGGAATCGGCAAGGAGTTGAGATAGGCGCGGTCGTTCGCCGTAGAAAAAGCGTTGGCGTCGATAACAAAGTGCAGCGACGCTTCCTGCCTTGCGAGTATAGCGCCTGCTACGAGAGCCCAAAGACCCGCCGGACCAAAAGCGACAACGTGCAATTTTTTTGCATTCGTCGCGAGTAGGTAGCGCAGGGCCAAGGCGATATCGCAGATGCGCTCGGCGTCGTCCGTGCGATTAAAGGTCGTAAAGAAATTGGTGCTGCCGCGCGGGGTGGCCGCCTCTTGCTCGCCGATATTTTCCCCCGTTGCGAAAGGGTCGATGGCATACACCGCATGACCGCGGGCCAAAAGCTCGCGCACCAGCCCCATATCCAGCTTCTGTTTGCCCAGCGGATCTATCAATACAGTCGATACGCCGCAGGATGTCGCCGGCATAAAGGTGCGCAGGGGAATCTCCACACCGCGTATATCACCAACTAACACGCTATCGACATAGGGCAGATCGGCACACGCTCCCTTTGTAGCACCCTGCAAAGTTGCACTTGATTCGTCGTAACCAACGGCCAAGCGCAGCGCCTCTCCCAACACGCGGCGGTTCTCTGCTAGTTTTTCGATCGTATCTGGATAAAACGCGGCGAGCGCTTCTTTGGCCGCAGCGATACTCTGCTGGATCAAATCGTTGTGATTGTCGATAGCCCCAGCGGGCAGGCCATCAAAAAAGGCTAGCAAGTTCTCGTGCGGCTCCGTTTCATAGGCTTCTTCGCCGTAGTCCTGCGCAATAGGCAAATCGAAGCAGCGCGCGAGCCAACGGTAAACGGCTTCGCGCATCGCTTTATTGTAGCCGTGCGGCGCATCGATTTGCACCTCTTCTACCTTTTCACCGGCATCGTATAACTCGTAGATCTCTTTGATCGCAGGATATTCGACAGCGGGCGTGTGCTGCGTCCAGTCCTGCGCCGAGCTGACTAAGAGCAGTGGTTTGGGCGCGATCGTAGCACCGATATCGACATTGTGCGTATCGAGGCGCAAAAGCGGCGCATTCTCGCAGCTACAGCCGCCCTGCATATAGGCCGAGACCATACAAACCGGCGCGGCCGCGGCCAGGCGATCGTCGACTGCGTAGAGATTATAGGCCTGCGTGCCACCGCCCGACTCGCCGGTGCAGGCCAGACGCGTTGTGTCCACTTCGGGCAATTGCTCTATAAAATCCAACGCGCGAATACAGTTCCACAGCTGGAACCCTAGGCTGTTGAGATTCCACAGCATGCGCTCGTCTTCCGCGTGTATCCACGGTTCGCGATGGACCACACCATAGGTCTCTTCTTCGTAGGCACCAGAGAGATGACGAGCACTATCGTTATAGTCGATCATATCCCACATAAAGGCCGTGCAGCCAATCCGCGCGAAGCTCAGACCGCGCGCCTGATACGAAGCTGCATCGCTCTCGTTGAGACGGCCGAGCGCAGAGTGGCCGTGCGGGCTGATAACGCCGGGATGCCCCTGTGGCTGGGGATCGATGGGGCGAAAAAGAGAACCGCCGACATAGAAGCCGGGCAGGCTCTGAAACCAGACCTTTTCTATGGTATAACCATCGCGTTCTATGCGGTTCCAAATCCGAGCGTTGAGCGGCGGCTTTGCGGGCATGGGCCACAGCCCGGCGGCAAAAAGCACCTGTTTCTTGAGCTGCGCACGTTTCTTTTCCCACGTCTCGCGGTCGGCATACGCCGTCGGCACAAACTCAGTATCGGTATGCGGCAAGTTCTGCCATCTCGGGTCCATGATGAAATTCCTTTGCAGTATAGGGATCAGGTCGCCAGCGGCGGGCCGCTGGGAATCATGATGTGCACGGGAGCCGGGGCTGCCTCTGTGCGCTTGGCCGAGAACGTCGCCTGCAGGTACTCTCCCAAGTGAATCGAGCCGGATAAGTCTCCAGCCGTTGCCTGACCCGCAAACATAAAACTGATCGAGTTGCCAGGGCGGCTCATCGTGCTTCTCAATTTGAGTTGCTCGCCTTCAACGACGCCTACTACTTCCTGGCTCGAAAAGTCGCTGACGTGCGTACCCCGCACCCAGTTTCCCTCTTGCTGGAGAAAGAGCCGGTGTTGGCTGGTGCTAGTAAAAAAGTTCACGCTCAAATTCCAAGTGCCACTGATATCGACCGCGGCAGCCTTCAGCTCTGAAGGTCTGGCACTGCGCTCAGCCGCGAGAATCGCATAGATGCGCTCGGCCACCACTTCTGCATTACCCGGCTGCATCTGGCTCGGCGTTATCTGAATTGAAGCCTTGCCGCCTTCGTCTCTGCTGCCCACGGCGATCCTAGGCGTATTGCGAGCGAAGTCTTCGGCCACCTCTTCGCCATTGATATGCAGGACCGCAGCATCCCAGCTCACACTGAGCGCCGGCGCACGGTTGCTGAGCCCGGTGGGTTCGTGCACCTGGGTTGTGACACCGCTTAGCTGCGTTACGCGCTGGGTTATCACCTCCAGCTTCTCGAGCCACTCCTGCCACTCCCGTGCATGATCGCGCTCGACCCAAGCCTCTACCGCCGCCAGCATGCCCATGATTTCTTCTTTGCCAATCTTGTTGTCGCGGCCCGGGCCGTGATGCGGAGAGCTAGCCTGCCAGGCCGACATCAGCAAATCCTTGTCGCCCAGCACCAGCCCGGCACACTGTGGCCCGCAGATGGCCTTGCCGCCACTATACGTTACGACCGTAGCGCCCTGCTCTAAATGCACATTGGGAATAGTGAGGTCCTCGGCCGCGGCATCGACCAAAATAGGAATCGCATGCGGTGCTGCAATCCCGGCGATCACCTCGAGCGAAAGAGGCTGCCCTGGGGCCGTACCGTGGCCCGCGACCAAATAGATCATCGCCGTTTTTTTGTTAATGGCCCGAGCCAATTCTTCCGGCGTCTCCACCATGACGATTTCTACGCCAATATTGCGCACGGCGTGGTCGTAGGCATTGCGCGAATAGCGGGGGACGATCACCTGCGTTTTTTCCAAACCGCTCAGGTCGGGGATGCGAATCAGTTTTTCCGGATTGCCACCCGTCACACAGGCCGCCGTAACGTGTTTCATACCCGCAGCGCAGCCAGCGGAAATAAAGCCCCATTCGGCCCCCGTGAGTTCGGCCAGTCTTTTACCCACTCCTGCAGCGAGTTCGTCGTATTGGACAAAATGACCGGAAGCCTCCTCCATCGCCGTCAACACTTCCGGCAGCTCGCGCGAACCGCCGATAATAGTAAAGGTGCCGCGGCAGTTGATAATAGGTTCAACGCCGATCGACTGGTATATATTTTTATCGCCCATGTCTTTTTTGCTCCACATTATTTTCCCGTTGGGAATGACTCAATTGGTTGGCCTACAGTCTATTTAGTATGTCTATTGCTTTGTCTTCGAATAGCCCTTGCCATGCAGACGCCACAAGACAATCGCTATCCTCTTGCGCACCGCCTCTGTTTTCCAGCTGTTTCGCCGTCGGCGTATAATAGATATAGCCATTCGTCACACCGGCGACAAAAGTGCGCTCATGCGGCGATGCCTTTTTTAGGTTGAGCCCCGTCTGGACGGACAATTCCCCAGGAAAGGTGACCAGCACGAAGTCGCCAATGCGCAAACCCATTACTTCCGTCTCGATCGCATCCGTAGCAGCCGCGACGTTTTGTTGTTGGTGCATTTCTAACAGGCCGAGATTTGCCTGTAGGCGCGTCAACTCTTCCATCGTATGGATATTGTCGATATAGAGGGCCAAATTCTTTCTGTTCTCATCGTCCAACTTGGCCAGATGTTCTCGACCCATTTGCTCTTCGTGCTGGTAGCGATGTGCATAATAGGACGGATAATCGGGAGAGAGTTGGTATTTTATCAATAGGGGAATAAAAGTCTTCAGATTGAGCGTCGTGCCCCGCAGAGCCGCCAAGAGCCGCTGCTGCTGCTCTTTTAATTCGGCAATAGGCGGCGCCAGGTCCGCACGCGGCAGGGCGAGCGTCTCGTTGATCACCTTCAGTGCACCGCCCGTGGACGTCTCTATGCTATGCAAGGCCCGCACCGTGCTCAATCCCAGCAAATTACCCAGCGTCTCTGCATCGCGAGGGAAGTCGACGGCCTTATAAAAAACGGGATTGATATCCCCGGCACAGCCCTGTATAAATAGGGCAATCGCATCGTCACCTAAACACTCTTCGATCGCTTTCGAGGCAAAACCACTCAGGTCCGCCGTATTGCCGCCACTGGGCACGCCCTGGATCGGGTGACAGGCAAAATTGTAGACGACGGCCAGCGTCCGGCCGTCGCTGCGATCTAAGCGCAGGATGCCAATCTCCGGATCGACCGGCCCCACGCCAGCGACCTCGCTATCGGCTACCAAAGAATAGGCATGGCGCACATCGGCCTCGCGGCCATTCTGTAGCCGCAGACGGCGATTTTCCATAATGCGATCCTCATAACCACTGCCCACACCCACCTCTACCGGCTCCATGCGTTGCCATGCCGAGCGGACCGCCTCGAGGGGCCGCTCGGCGATGTCCTCGCACACGACTCCGTGGCAGTGGCTGGCATTGATCATCACATGCGCCGCTTCGATCTGAAATTCTTCGTGCAACTGCGCGCGTACGCTGGCTAAATACTCGTCGCGAATAGAGCCGATTTCCGCTATCGCCACGGCATCTACCGCAATGATTACGGCGATAGTCTTACTCTGTTTTAATACCAATGCTTTGGCATAGAGCCGGTCGTTGATTGTCTCTGCGTCGATATTGGCATAGAGCGGGTCGCTGAGTTCCCCCGCTGCCGTCCGCGTTATATCTACTTTGGCGACCCCCGCCCAGAGCGCCTCGGGCGCATTCGCTGTCGTTGTCATACTCTACAAACCTCCCGTTAAGTCGTTCGGGGAACCAAAGTAGAAGCATAGTGCACATTGCACAACACAGGCCACGCGCAAAGCAGACGAGATGCGTATAAATGCACCCGCGGGCAGACCCCTAGTCGTCATTTTCCATAGTATCGATCGAGGCTCCCCAGGGTAGTGAATAGCGCTTCCTCTCCTCTTACCATATTATTCGGAAGAGAAACGCCCTCGTATAGCTCATTTAACAGTAGCCCATACGAGGAGCCATGCGCGACTATTTTCACGCGGGCATAAATATTCACGCAGGCGTAGGCGTAAAGGAATGCATTATGGCGAGTGCATTATGACTCTAAAACGATCTTCAACAGGCAGCGGGCTCTTGCTCTTGCTCTTGCTGGGGCTACTAACAGCGCCCGCGACCGCCCAAGTCGCACAGTGGAAACTAGGCGGCAGTGGCCTAGCCTGGAGCGAGAGCGATACGACCCGCCTCTTTATCGACTTTGACCGCACAGCCAATTCCATCCAGCCCATCTATCTAAAACCAGAACGCACGGTCTTTTCCCATCTCGACAGCTGGGTGTTCTGGCGCGACCCCAGCGATATCATCCTCGAATATGTAGAGGGCGAAACACCGCGCATGTGGAAATGGGTAGATGGCCTGCCGGCGCCCAACGGCAGTTTGCTCATCGACGGTGATTCAAGCACTTATTATCCACCCCGTGCCGTGCCGCTTGAGCGCGAGACCTACACCGTGGATCTCGGCGTCGCCGTGCCGGCTATATCGTTCGGTTTTTCTACCCCGAGCCAGGGCTTTCGCTCTGACGGCACACCGCTACAGACCGATGCGATCCCCGGCTACGACATCTCGATTGCCAGCACCCCCGAGCGCCCCGTCGTAGAGGGCACGCTCGACGCCCTCTCTCAAAGCATCGCCAATGTCGATGAGAATTTCACCTCCCGCATCGCCATTCCCTTCCCCAGACAGTACGTGCGCTTCGTGCGCTATCGGCGACGAGTTTCCGCCCTAGACGAAGGGTATCTCAGCTCGTTTTTCGGCGGCCAGTATCGCGACGCACCGCCCGGCACGCTCGCCGAGTTTCAACTCTTCGCCCAGGGCGTGCCGCGCCAGGTCATTTACAAAACCAGGATCACCAGCTTGGGACAGCCCGTCAACCTCGGGCGGCTTTTTTGGCATGCCACGGCGCTGCGCCTAGTAGACGGCACGCCAGTAGAGACACCCGGCGCAGCGGTCAGAATAAAGATAGAGGCGCGCACGGGCCGCGACGACGATCCCGCCGTATACCACGAGTACATGGAGACGGGGTTTGAGCGCGTCGTTTCGCGCGAGCACTACGAAAAAGTACTGCGCACCCGCCAGTTTCGCCCCAATCTAGAAGCGCCCATCGTCACGCTAAACCCTCGTCCCGGCCTGCGTGCTTCTATAGGCTACGACGATGAAAACTGGACTTTCTGGTCGGTGCCCTTCAGCGAATCCGGCCTACCACTCGGCCTGCGCAGCGGCTCTTATCTACAGCTGCGTATCGCGTTAGAAAGCCAGTCCTTCGACGACTTTATACGCCTCGACTCGCTGTGGATAGAAACGGCCGCACTGCTAGCCGCCGAGATTGTCGGCGAAGTCGCCCGCCTCGACGACCCGCAGCCAGCGCGCGGTTTTGCCGAAGTCTCTCTGGGAGAGGCAACCCAATTTGTCTACGATGTGCGCGCCGACTTTGACGCAGTAGAA
Source organism: Planctomycetota bacterium (assembly GCA_047616505.1). GTDB lineage: Bacteria > Latescibacterota > UBA2968 > UBA8231 > UBA8231. The sequence goes on along the minus strand of JBLHGI010000128.1, from coordinate 5,419 downwards.
GCGGCGGGGTTCGACGGCGTGCACATTCGCACGGGTAGCCAGACGAGCTTCCATAGCCTAGAAATAGACGGAAGGCTGGAAAACATAGAAGCATCAGACGTCATCGAGGAGCAAGATGGCCTCTTCGTCCGCTTGCCCGCGCGCATCCATCGCGGCAACAATCCGCCCCTGCGCCTAGTGTTCTCCACAGCGCTTTTTTCTTTGGCCACCACCTTTAGCGGTGAGGTGCTCGACAGCGAACGCGAAGGGTTGCCGCAACCCATCGTCGCCGGCGACGTCAACGAGGCCCTATCGACCAACAGTCTGCGCGTATTGGCAGCCGCCAGCACAGCGGCCAGCGTCGTCCAGGATCTGAATTTTTCAACGCCCGTGCTCACGCCCAACGGCGATGGCGTACACGATTACCTGCGGGTGCACTACACGCTATTTCGCCTGCCCGAACTCGTGCCGGTGACCTTGAATATTTTTGCACTCAACGGGCGCAAAGTAGCTCAAATCGAGGTGGGGCTACAAACTTCCGGCCCGCGAGAAATCGAATGGGATGGGCGCGACCAAAGGGGACAACTGCTGGCGCCCGGCCTCTACTTATTGGGTATTTCTCCAAACGCCGAGTTGATCAACTCAATGCCGCTGCGTCCGTTGGGCATCGCCTACTAAAAGAAAATAGCTATGTCGAATATATACTTCACAGCCTTTGTCTCGCTGTTCTTTTGCATCACCTCCACTCGCGCAGACGAGTTGGTTTTCGACAGCGCCGAAGAGTGGTCGACTTGGCAAAAGCCCTCCGGCCTAACCCATATTGGCGAGCGCGGCCAATTACAGCTAATAAAGTTCCGCAAAAACATCAACGCAGTGCAGGACGCCAACCTATTTTCGCACGAGACCAAACAGCGCGGCGACTCAGTTTCTGGCGGCGTTTGGGCCGCTGGCTCCAACCCGCAGACCGCAGCACTGGCCATCGACGGCGACTTGACGACTTTTTGGCAACCCGACCCCAATGCCGCGCTCGAAGACTGGTCTCTGACCATCGACCTGGGCCGCGCCGTGCTCGCCCGCGAAATCCGCCTGACCTTTCCCGACCAACCAGGGGCTCAGCCTCTGCGCCAGTTTACCGTATTGGTCAATGCCGGTGTGCGTGTCGTCGCTACCCAGGACGTCTTTCTCTATCGCTCGGCCTACCGCACGACGCGCCCCAACACAGCGACGACCCTTTCTATTCCACTGCAATTTCCCAGCAACGATAGCACCTTAGTACTCGATAGTGACCTGCCACTAGAAGCGGATTACCGCAACCAGTATCAGCTAATCCAATACATCAATATTATGGCCGAGGAGCAGAACTTAGGCGGTGCCATCGCCGAAGTGGAGGTCATTGGCATCGGCGACAATATCGCCATTGGCACCGAAGAGCGCGGCGCCTTTACCAATGGGGCCAATGCCACATCTACCGTCAAACTATTCGACGCCAACCTCAACACCAACAATTCTATCTCTTCCGGCAGCGGCAACTTGGGCTGGAAGGAGGGCGGTGTTTTTTTTACAGTGGATTTGGGTGCCGTGTTTTTTGTCGACGAGATCTTTATTTATTCAATGCGCCAGCAGGAGGGCACGCTGGGCTTCGGCGTCGGCGGTACGGGGCCAGGCCATACCATCCTCTTCTCGGACGGCACCCGCACGCTGGGCAGCGGCCTACCTGGTGAAGACTCTTTTGACTTTAGCGAGTTGCTCACCCATCTCGATCCCAGTGGGGACGATCTCTATTATATCCGCTACTTATTTAAACCGCGCAAAATGCGCTATTTGTTTTGGCACGGCATTAGCGATCAGGGTTGGGGACAGACCAAGTGGGGTGAATTCATGCTATTCTCACCCGGCTATCCAGCACAAGTGCTGCTGCGCTCCGACTTCATCGACCTAGGCGGCAGGGCGGGAGACAATTTACCCAAAGTGATCAAGGCACTCAATTGGGATGCCGAACTCCCGCCGAACACCCGGCTACGGTTGCGCTCGCGATCGGGCAACCAGCTACAGGAACTCTATATCTTCTACGACAAAAAGGGGGACATAGTAAACGAGACAAAATACAATAGCAGCCCAAAAGTCCTCAGGGGCCCCATCGATACGCTTCTCGCCCCCGGCGAAGATTGGAGTCCCTGGAGTAACCAGTATCGCGTCTCCGGCGAGCCCTTCAAGTCGGAGAGCCCGCGCCGTTATCTACAACTAGAAATGATCATAGAGACCGAGGACCCCGCCGTCGCCCCAACGGTAAATTCGCTTTCCATCAAATTCGAGGCGGCCTTAGTGCAGGAGGCCAAGGGGCGTATAGAACCGCAGGAGGCTCTTGCCAACGAAGCGACTCGTTTTACCTACGACCTATCTACGCGCGCACGGCCGACAGACAACGGCTTCGACCTTTTGCGCTTCGTCCTACCCGAACCCCTCGAGTTGGATACCGACATCGAGCTCTACGCAAGCGGTGAACGCATCGATCCCATGGCAATAGAGGTGCGACAAGACACGCTATTAGTCACCCTGCCGCAGGTGATAACCACCGATTCCCTTGCCATTAGCTTTACCACGCGCATTGTGCACAATGCCACGCTCTTCGCCCTCGACTTAGGAATGAGCCAACGACCGGGCCTATGGCAATCGGTCGAGGCGGTGACGCGCCGGGCCAATATTGTACTCTTACCTGCACTAGTCGCCAGCCAGCGACTCATCCACAATCTAGAAATAATCCCGCCCACATGCACCCCTAATGGCGATGGCATCAACGACCAATTAGAAATTCGCTTTGCCGTTTTAAAAGTCGACGCACCCGCGCCACAGGTGCAAATACTCGACCTTTCCGGCCGCTTAGTCACCCAGCTAGAGTCGGGAGCAACAAGCAGCTTGCGCTCCTATGTGTGGGACGGCAGGGATGCACAGGGAAATATCGTGCCGCCGGGGATCTATCTGTGTCGCATCGACCTAGGAGCCCAAACAGGTGAAGACGAAGCCGTGCGCTTACTCGGCGTGGCATACTAGTAGCCCAATGCAGCACGATCGATCTTTCAGGCCTTGGTGCCCGCCCAGCGAACCTCTTACAGATGGGGTACAGAAGCGTCTGCTTATTCTCTGGCGATCTCGCCCCAGCGGCGGAAACGATCGGGCTCGTAGCCAAGCGGCGCAGTTGATCGTGGTCACAGGTCGAGATACAAATAGGCGATGGTGTCATTGCGTTGCTCCAACGATGTTATTTTGCTACACTGCAACCAGCAGAATAAACCGATAATACCTATTCGCAACGCGCCCAGAACGATAGCAAACATCAAGAAAGGCATACTACCATGTCCCAACCCCATTCGCTCAGCGGAAAAAAGGCGCTCGTCACCGGCGGTAAACGCCGCATAGGCCGCGGTATTGCCCTCGCGTTAGCCGAAGCCGGTTGCGCCGTCGGCATCAACGATCTAACGCACGACGAAGAGGGCGAAGAAACACTGCGCCTAATCCGCGCCATGGGGCGCGAGGCCGAGTTTTATAGCGGCGATATATCCGACAGCAAACAGGTCGAAACGCTCTTTGCCGACTTTCTCGAGCGCTTCGGGCGCATCGATATACTCGTCAACAACCCCTTCGCCGGGCACGGACAGGCCTTTCTCGAACTGAGCGAAGAAAACTGGGACAAAAATATAGACGTGGGGCTAAAGGGATTCTTCTTGTGCAGCCAGCAGGCCGCGCGCGCCATGGTCGAACAGGGCGAAGGGGGGTCGATCATTAGCACCTCTTCGGTGCACGGGGCCCGCGCCTGGCCGGGGGACACGGCCTATGGTGCGGCCAAAGCCGGCGTGCTGCGGCTGACCGAGAGCATGGCCGTAGACCTGGGCGAGCACGGCATTCGTTGCAATGCCATACTGCCCGGTCATATGGATACAGACCACGTCTTTGGCACGCCGCCGCCCGAGCGCGGCAGCGTCGGCAAAGAAAATTACCGCACGCTGCCCCTGCGCCGACGCGGCACGCCGGAGGACATCGGCCGCGCCGTGGCCTTTCTCAGCTCTGATGCGGCCGGGTGCATCACCGGCGTGTCCCTGCCCGTAGACGGTGGACTCTTAGCCGTCGGCCCCGGCCCCGGTTGAGAATTACGCCAAGAACTTGATACTGCCGGACTCCTCGCGCCCCTGCCAAACGGTGCCGGTCGGATAAGTGTGGCGCTCGATAAAATCGCGCTGCATCTCCAGACCCCAGCCGGCCGTAGTCGGTGCGACATAGGCTCCCTCGGCCATGACGATGGGCTCCATAAAGACGTCGTCTTGCAGAAAGTTCAAATACTCGACGATCTGGCCATCGGAATGGGCGCTAACGGCAATCTGGTCCCACAGCGCGTAGTGGCGGATCATATTACACAGACCAATGCCGCCGCCGTGCGGGCAGACTAAGGTCTTGTATTTAGCAGCCATGAGGATGACGGCTAATACATCATTGACCCCGCCCAAGCGCGTCGCGTCTATCTGACAGAACTGAATTGCACCGCTCTCTAAGAGCTGCTTAAAAATAACGGGGGAAGGCACCTGCTCGCCGCAGGCCACGCCAATATTATACGGTGCCAGGGCCTCGGAAATACGCTTGTAACCAAATACATCGTCGCGCGCGGTCGGCTCTTCGATCCAAGTGGGGCGAAACTCAACCAACTCTTTCATATGGGCGATGGCCTCTTCGACACCCCACACTTGGTTGGCATCGAGCATGAGCAGCGCATCGGGGCCAATGGCTTCGCGGATAAAGGCCAGCCGCTCGCGGTCTTGCCCTAAGTCGCCGCCGACTTTCATTTTAAAACAGTCCAGTCCCGCAGCTTTGACCGCATCAATCGTCTCAATGATCTGCGCATCTGTCAGCCCCAGCCAGCCAGCCGTCGAATAGGCCTTGGGACCGCGCTGACGCAATTGCGCTTCGCGCGCGGAGGCACCGTCTCGTGCTCGCGTTAAAATATCCAGTGCCTCGTCAGGCGTCAGCGCATCGCGCAAATAGCGCCAGTCGATGCATTGTACTATTTTTTCCGGCTCTAAGTCGACGAGAAGTTTCCACAGCGCTTTGCCCTCTTTTTTTGCCCACAGATCCCACATGGCATTGACGATGGAACCAATGGCCATACGCGCGACGCCATCGCCGAGCCAGCGCAGCTGATGATGGTCTACGAGCATGCGGTGAAACGCACCGGGATCTTCGATAAATTCTTCTACAGAAGCACCAGCGACGAGCTGTGCCAAGTCTTTAACGCCGTGGGCAATCCAGTCGTTACCCGCCCCGGCGGTGAAGTTTACGGAGATGCCCGTGAGGCCGTCGTCCGTATTTATATGGCAAAGAACGACAGAATAATTGGGCTTTTTGTGAAAGGGATCCGATCCGAGCAGCGTATCGGAGGTCGGCACGCGTAGGTCGA
>JBLHGI010000127.1:0-15495 GCA_047616505.1 Planctomycetota bacterium | reverse complement strand
GCAGGCCAGCGTCGAGTTGAGAAGTTCGACCCGACCTTCTGGAAAGGTTTTAGTTTTGAGAATCTAGAAGACACCGGTACTCGCAGTGGCAGTGTGCACTGGGCGCTGGATGAAGAGGGCAACCGAATTCCCGACTCGCTTGAGAAACTCGAAGTCAAGCCGGGCAACGTGCCGCATACGGGTAACGAGGCCGTCGACATCAACGGAACGCTGCTCTTTGACTTCAGCCCGATTCAACTGCGCGTGACGGGTCTTTATACGCAGGAAGACGAAGAGCTCAACATTGCGCCGATCCGCAATATTTTCAACCAGGATCGCCTAACGGAGCAGGAGCGTACGTCGAGCTTGCTCAATTTTAAGGCTACGCATTTACTCGATCCGAGCATGTTCTACGAGTTGAACGTCAGCCTTTACAATCAGGAACGAGAACTATTCGATCCGACGTTCAAAGACAATTGGTGGGTATACAACGACAGTGTTGCTGTCGACAGAGCATTGTCGGGTGGCAATGAGTATACGCCTTATACGCAGAATGGCGCTGTGCCGAACCCCTACGACTTAGCTGGTTTCCCATTCAATCGCCCCGGCACGCCGACGAATCATGGCAGTGGCTCGAACCGCGGCTCTTGGTACAACAAGGAAAGCGACAGTTATTGGGGCTTGGCTGGTAGTTTGACTAAGCAGACCGATGTGCATCAGCTCAAGGCGGGCTTTGATTTCCAGCAGTGGACTTCGCGTCGCTATTGGGTCTTGACGCGCTCGCTGCGTTCGGGTATTGCCAATACCTTCCCGAGCCTCGACGCCGTCTATGATCGCTACTACGCGGGCGAGCTTAAAGAAGGTCAGATTCTCAACGAAATGATCAAAGTCGCCGAGGCGGAAGGCCTTACGGACGAGTTCAAATCATTTATGCGCAGCACTAGCGGTGGTGATGTCTACGGTTACGATGAGTTCGGCAACGAGCAAGATGGCGGTGGCCTCGATGCGCCGCGCGAGCCGGTTGTGGCCTCTGCTTTTGTGCAGGACAAGATCGAATACAACGACTTGATCATCAACGCCGGTTTGCGCTTCGATTATTTTGATGTCGCTACTTGGAAATTCGTCGATCAATCAGCGCCCAAGCGCGATGACGATGTCTTTACCTTGGTCATCAAAGACGATCAGGGCACGTATATGGAGAAGACAGATACCTTTACCGAGATTAGCCCGCGTTTGGGTTTCTCGTTCCCGGTGTCTGATCTGACGGTCTTTCACGTACAGTATGGTCGCTTCTCGCAGATGCCGCGCATGCGCGACATGTTTACCGGCGGAGCGCGTCTGGCTTTGGAAATGGGCGGTCAGAACTTTATCGCCACGCCTACGGCCTTTGACGTTGAGCCCATTCGCACGACGCAGTACGAATTGGGTTTTGAGCGTCAGTTTTCCGAACATGCCTCCTTCGATATCACGGGTTTTTATCGCGATGTCAAAGGGCAGATTCAGATTCAGAAGCAAGATCTGTCGGCCAATGCCGTCGGTGTTGGTGCTTTCACCTATCTGCAAAATGGCGACTTTGCTACAACCAAGGGCTTGGAGTTCCAGTTTAAGCTGCGGCGCTTCAACCGCTTACAGGCCGAGCTGAACTACACGTTGGCCGATGCGCGTGGCACGGGCTCTTCCGTGGTCTCTGGGCAGTCGGGCGTGGAAAACGACACGAACTTGCCGACGATCATTTCGCCGTTGGATTTCAACGAGACGCATCGCGGCTCGTTTTATCTCGATTATCGCTTCGCCGAGAATGAGTCGAACTCTATCCTGCGCAGCCTAGGTGCCAACTTGTTGATGCGTTTCAACAGCGGTCATGCCTACACGCTGGTAAATGGTTCGATTGGTCAGCGCGGTCCTGAAGAGGGTGGTATTCTCGCCAGCGACGATCCGCGTTCGCGCAAACCGTCGGAGTCGATCAACCGCTCGACGACACCGTGGGTTTTCCAGGCCGACTTCCGCGTCGACAAAGGCTTTTCGCTCTTTGGCGTTCGCGCTCAAGTTTACTCGTATGTCCAGAACCTGTTCAACCGCAAAAATGCGATTAACGTCTATGGGCGCACGGGCAATGCAGAGGACGATGGCTTCCTGACAAATCCCGATTTGAGTCAGCAAATTGTCGAAGCTAATGGTGGTCTGCTCTATTCGCAGCTCTATGAAGAAGTCAACCTGGCCAACCGCCAGCATTACGCCACTACCGAGGGCGGCGACATTTACGACGAGCCGCGGCAGATCCGCTTCGGTCTGCAGTTCGAATTCTAAGCGGACGCTAAAACGAGAGGATACGAACCATGAAAAAAGTCCTGTATATGCTCTCGGCTGCCGCGCTGTTGGTAGGCCTATCGGTGAATGTAGCCGAGGCCCGCGAGCAGGGTAGCGCCAGAGCGGCCAAGCTCGCCCAAACCGAGATTTCGGGCGAGCGGGCACTGTTAAACATCAATAATATGGCCATGTGGATTCGCAGCGATGGTTGGTCGGCCGGCAATCCCTTTACGGATGCCTCCGGCGTGACCTTCCCGCGTTCCACTGATCAGGTCATCTACCGCGACGGACCCGTATGGGGAGGCCGCGTGCTCGATGGCGACGAACAAGAACTGCGCGTCGGTGGTTCGACGTATGCAGTGGGCACAGTCCCCGGAGCTATTATTTCCAGGGGCGTGGCCGAAGATGAAGACGATGCCAGCGTGCGCATTTACCGCATTCGCCGCGATTGGGCGACGGCTGATCTGCGTTTGGACGCTTCTGAGACGCTGAATATTGGTCTTAGCGAAGTGTCGGATGTCGACGTCGCCTCGTTGCGAGCCACCTACGAGCGGGATTGGCTGGAATGGCCCGCTGTCAAAGGTGCGCCCTACTACGACAACGACGGCGATGGTCAGTACGATCCGCAGGTCGATGAACCGGGTGTGGCCAATGCCGACCAAGTTATCTGGATGGTGGTTAACGATCTAGACGTCGGTGCTACGACGGCGCTCTATGGTGCCAAACCGATCGGTATCGAAACGCAGATAACGCTCTGGGGTTATGCGCGTACGGATGCACTCGGGGACGTGATCTTCAAGAAATACACGATGATCTACAAAGGCACTGAGAGCACACCCGATGACGCGAAAATAGAAGATATGTATTTCGCACAGTGGTCCGACCCGGACTTGGGTGACTTCGGTGACGACTTTGCTGGTGCCGATGTCGATCTGAGTCTTGGTTATGTATACAACTCGGTAGATAGCGATTCGAATTACCGCTCCTTCAACTTGGCGCCACCGGCGGCGGGTTACGATTTCTTGCAGGGGCCCATCGTGCCGGTTTACCAGGTCGATGACGATGGTAATACGGTCTTTGAAACGGACGACGACGGCAATCAGGTTCTCGATGGCGACGGCAGTCCGATACCGGTGCTCGACGAGTCTACAGAAGCCATCTTCAATTTCGCCAAGCGCCCCGGTTTTAAAAACCTGCCAATGACGGCCTTTGTTTATTTTGCCGCCGGTAGCTCGATTGGCGATCCGGAGTTGCAGGAGTATAAAGGTACCTTGCAGTGGTACAACTTGCTGCGCGGTTATCAGCCACAGGAAGATCTCGCCAACCCCGTGTCTTATATCAACCCGCTGACGAATGAGGCGACCAAGTTCACGCTTGATGGCGATCCGACGCGGGCAACGGGCTGGAATGACGGCGTGCCTTTGCCGGCGGGCGACCGTCGTATGGTGCTGGCAACGGGACCTTTCGAGATGGCTTTTGGCGATACGCAGGAAGTCGTGGTGGCGCTCTTGGGCGCTATTAGCACCGACCGCTTGCGCAGCGTAGCCAAGCTCAAGTTCACGGATCAATTTGTCCAGGATGCTTATAACAGCTTTTTCGAGGTGCCGAAGCCGCCGACGCAGCCCAATGTGCGTTTGGTTGAGCTGAGCAATACGATCATTCTCGACTGGGGCTGGGACGATACATCGATCGGCGCCACCGAGGGGGACGGTTCCCCCGGTTTTGATTTTGAAGGCTATAATCTCTATCAATTGCCTTCGGCCGAATCAGGCCTGAGCCAGGCGACCAAAATTGCCACTTGGGACAAAGAGAACGGCGTGACGACGATTCTGGGTATCAACCTAGATGAGAAGTCTGGCGTCATTCTGGACGTGCCGCTGCAGATCGGCTCGGATTTTGGCATCAAACGCAATATCAAGATCTCTCAGGACTTCATAAACGGCGGTCCGTTAGTCAATGGCCAGCAGTACTACTTTACCGTTACGGCATACAATCGCGCAACGGCCGAAGATGCGGCTACTAAGACCTTGGAAAGTGCACCACAGAATATCATCTGCGTGCCGCAGGATCCACCGGTTGGCACGCGTTTCTTGAGTGGCCCCGGTGATGTGTTGGCGGGCACGCATGGCTCTGGTGCTAGCGATGGTTCGGCAACTGTTACGGTTGTGGATCCGACGAGCACTACGGGAGCCGAGTATGCGGTGCGCTTCGCGACCGATGGCGATGGTAACACCGTATGGAATCTAGTCAACACGACGACGGGTGCCACGATACTCAACAGCATGGCAGACCAAACGGGCACGGCTAATTATATCGGCAGTGACGGTATTGAGGTGTCGGTCTCTGGGCCGCCCAACGGCATGAAGGACTGGGGTGCTCCCGCTATGAACTTTGAGGCTTGGAAGGCTTCGGCTGATGCCGTTGACCTGACGGGTGATGGCAATATCGACGCGGCTGATTTTGCCGTTTCGTCCAGTGGAAGCAGCGCGACGCGCTGGTACACTTGGGCCGGTGCTGGCGATTGGGGGGGCGAAGGTTTTCTCGGTGCCATTACGGGGGATCCCAACAACCAATGGTTTGCTCCGACGACGGTCACGCCCGATCGCCTGCGCACGGTGGAGTTGCGCTTTACCACCGTCAATGTCGAAGAAGGCGAAGGTCAATACAAACCTGTTGATCCAAATAACGTGAACGCTTCTTATGCCTATCGTTATTTGCGCGGAGCGGGTGCTGATCCACCGGCACAGGACGAAATGACGACGACGCAGGTTCCGTGGGATGTTAGTAAGTATATCCTCAATACGGAAGGCCCCGGTACGTATGTCTACCAGGACCGCGTGCCCGTCGGCCTTTCAGCCTGGGATATCGAGAGCGATCCACCGCGTCGTCTGGAAATTGCCTTCTTGGAAAACAACGCACCGGGTGGTCTCGTCAACGGCGCCTATGGTCCCGCGCTCTATAGTGTGGTGACGAATATTTCGGGTGCTGGTCCACGCGAGTGGCTCTTTATCTTCGACCTCGATTACACGGATCCGACTCAGGGCGAAAACAGTGATATCCTACTGAACAACGGCTTGATCCCGGATACGAACGAAGCGGGCGAAGAGAACTTGCCATTTATGTGGGTCGTCTTTGCCGACCGTCGCCAGGAGGCGCGCTTTCCGCAGGATGGTGATACCTTCCTGATGGTGGCAAACCACGTGAATACCACGGATGATCAGTTCACGTTTACGGTGCCGGGAGTACAGGCTTCGGACGACTTTTTGGCCGAAGACCTAAAGAAGATCAACGTCTTCCCGAATCCATATCTAGGTGCAAACCAGGCTGAGACGGGTCGCTATAGCAAGTTCGTCACTTTCAGCCACCTGCCGCCGAAGGCCGTTATTCGCATCTTCGACTTTAGCGGCACGCTGGTGCGCACGATAGAGAAAGACGATCCGGCTCAGTTTACGCGCTGGGATCTCAACAACGAGAATCAGTTACCCGTTGCCAGCGGAATGTATGTCGTACATATACAAATGCCGGACGTGGGTAAGACTAAGATTGTCAAAATGGCCGTAATACAGGAGCAGCAGTTCCTGGAAAACTTCTAAGGACGGGATATGCCGGAGCTGGAGACATTCTCTAGCTTCGGCCACCTGGTCCACCTGAAATAGGGAGATTTATTCATGACTCGAATGAGCTTTCGCTCGACGGTGATCCTGCTGGCATTGGGGCTTGCCATGAACTCGGGTGCTCTCTACGCTGATGGTCAGCTGCGCGCCGGCACGGCCGCCGCGCCGGAACTGCTGATTCCCGTAGGAGCACGCGATATGGCGCTGGGTGGCGCCTCAATTGCCACGACGTCTGGACTAGAGGCCTTGCATTGGAATCCGGCTGGGTTAGCTCGGTCAAAAGTTAGTGCAGGGGCCATGTTCTCGACGATGTCTTATCTGGCCGGTACCCGCGTCAATTATCTGGCTACCGGTGCTAAGTTTAAAAGCATCGGTTCGCTGGCAATGAATATCAAGGCGGTTGATTTCGGCTCGATTCCCGTTACGACTGAAACCAATCCCGATGGCACGGGTGCTACGTATTCGCCGACGTTTTTTACGCTCGGCGTAACGTTTGCCAGAAGCCTAACGGATCGCATTGGCATTGGCGTGACAGGCCACTATATCGTCAACCGTATAGAACGCGTAGATGCTACAGCTGCTTCGATCAGCGTTGGTTTGCAATACGCCAACTTGGGTGGCATAAACGGGCTCGATTTTGGCGTGGCCCTTAAGCATATTGGTACACGTATGCAATTTTCCGGTTCGGGCCTACAGCGCACGGGAGTACTGGATAACTTGCGCCGCCCATCGGGAGAGTATATGGTCGAAGCGAGTTCCGCCGATCTGCCCTCGACCTTTGAACTGGGTGTAGGTTATCGCTACACGCCTTCAAATTTGGGCGTTGTTAATCTGTCCTCGGTCTTTAGGCATAACAACTTTGCCTACGACCAGTACAAGCTCGGTGCTGAATATATGTATAATAAGTTCTTCGCCTTCCGCGCTGGCTTCGATTACGCAGTCGATTCGGATGAAGACTATTTATACGGCACGAGTTTCGGTTTTGGGCTCCAGCTCGATGCCGGGCAACTGAAAGACCTGCGCGTAGACTACGCCTATACTACGGTTGACTTTTTTGATGCGCTCAATACTTTTACTTTTCAGTTTGGTTTTTAATATCTGAGCGCAAAGTAAAGAGAACAATATGCTGCGCACGCTCTATGTGCGCAGCATATTTTTTTGTGAGGAGACAGTAATGAGATCTGTGCATCTAGTGTGTGTACTATGTGCCGCGCTGATACTGGGCTGTCAGAGCTCTACGTTGACGGCAGCTAAACTTTATTTAAAACAAGACCAACCCGAAAAGGCCAAAGATCAGCTCATAGCGGCTTTGGAATTAGAACCTCAAAATGTCGAAGCGCACTTTTTACTCGGCAAGATCTACGGCGCTGAGGGCGATTACGAAGGAATGGTCAGATCGTTTGCGCGCTCTGTGGAGTTGGGCCCTAAGTTTGAGGTGGAAATCGAACAGACACAGCACAATTATTGGGCGCGCGAGTACAATTCTGGCGTTAGCTATGCGCAGGGGGATGTTCCGGATTTCGACAAGGCGTTGCGCGGGTTTAAAAATGCGACGCTGATCGATGCCGAGCGTTTGGAAGCTTGGCGCAATTTGGCTTATGTTTACTATCAGACGGAGCGCGTAGAAGGCGCTATTGCGACTTATGAGCATATCACTGCGCATGCGGCGGATGATGCCAACTCTCTTTATAGCTTGGGCGTGCTCTACTTAAATGAAAAACGTTATGAGGACGCAATTGCCGTGTTGGGTGCGCTCGTTGAAGTTGACCCCGATCATGTCGAAGGGCATATAAATCGGGCCGTTGCCCAGGTGAACCTCGAAGATTTTTCCGGTGCCGAAGAGAGTTATAAAAAAGCTATTGCCGTCAATCCGCAGGCGGCAAATCCGCACTATAATCTCGGCAACCTTTACTGGCAACAGAAGGAGTATGCAAAGGCGTTAGATGGATATGAAAAAGCGGTCGAACTCGACCCTGCCGATGATGATGCACTTTATAATTTGGCTATCACGCATCTGGCCCTAGAGGACATGGATTCGGCACTACCCATCTTAGAGCAACTAGCTGTGCGCACGCCCAATAATGCGGCTGTATGGCGCGAGTTGGGGCGGATCTATGCGGTTAAAGGTCAGATTGAGAAGAGCAAAAATGCCTACGACCGCGAACAAGTACTCACGCAGTAGAAGATTGGTTTAGTCCTTTATGCTGCAGTATGCAATACAGCGAGTCTTACTGGCGATCCCGACGTTATTAGGTATATCTCTGCTCTCTTTTTTGATTATGCACCTAGCCCCAGGTGATCCCGTTGATCTTTTTCTCGGGGGTGGTGCGGGGGGGGCAGGCGGTGAAGGTATTTCGACGGATCGCAAGGCCGATATAGAGAAGACGCGTGAGGACTTGCGCCGCCAGCTTGGTTTGGACAAACCACTGCACTTGCAATACCTGAACTGGTTGTCCAATATCACGTTGAGCACGGAAGACTTCGATGGGTTTGAGCGTGGGGCGCTTTTGGCCGATGGGGCATTGAGACAGCTGGATAGCGAACGTCAGAACTATATAGCGAGTTTAGAAATGCAGGAGGGCAAGGCGGCGTTTCTAACTGATTTTACGCGCTTATATCCGCAGCAGGTCAAAGAGTTAACGGGCAGTGATTTCTGGCAGAGTCGCCTGTTTTCAGCCGAACAGAACTATCGCTACGGTGGTGCAGGCATTGAATTATATCGCTCGGATACTTGGCGCTTGGTGACGCTGAATTGGGGCCGCTCGTTTAAAGACCAGGAACCGGTAATTGACCGCATCTTAGAGCGCCTCCCCATCACGCTAGAAATTAATGTCATCAGCTTGTTCTTTGCCTATCTGATCGGTGTGCCGTTGGGCCTGTTGTTGGCCGTGCGGCAAAATTCGTTGTTCGACCGAGTGGCGACTACCGGCACCTTTATGCTGTGGTCGATGCCCTCGTTTTGGGTTGGTATGTTGTTAATATTGTTCTTCTGCAACAAGGAGTTCTTCTATTGGTTTCCCGCTTCGGGAATTCAGTCTCTGCAAGTCGATGAAAGCTGGGGTGCATGGCAAGTGCTCACGGACCATGCCCATCATATGGTTTTGCCCGTATTCGCTTCGACCTATGCCAGTTTTTCTGGCATTTCTCGCTATATGCGCACCAGCGTTCTGGAGAATCTGCGTCAGGACTATGTGCGCACGGCCCAGGCTAAGGGGTTGCGTTACCAGGTCGTCGTCGTTCGCCACGTATTGCGAAATTCACTCATTCCGATCGTGACGTTGATGGCAGGTCTATTGCCGGGTATGATAGCAGGCTCGGTTTTTATCGAAACGATCTTTACTATACCGGGCATGGGATTTCTCGCATTTCAATCCGTCATCGTACGCGATTATCCCGTGGCTATGGCGTTGTTTACTATCGGTGCCGGTCTGTCTTTAATTGGAATCCTCGCTGCGGATATACTGCTTAAGGCGGTCGATCCGCGCATCGATTTTTCGCGAGCTCAGGGATGAGTGAAACGGCGGCAGTAGAACCGGAAGCGCGTGAGATCGAGAGCCAATCCTATGGTCGTATAGTCTGGCTTCAGTTTAAGAAGAACCGCCCTGCCTTGGCTAGCTTATGGTGTATTGGGTTGCTGACATTGCTGGCATTGAGTGCGGATCTCATTGCTGGAGACAAGCCTTATTATATGGAGTATAAGGGCGAGAGTTATTTTCCGGCTTTCCGACAATACGGGGTACATCTAGGGGTGATGGATTGGCCGCAGCCTTTAAAGCGGCGGCGCAATTTGAAAAAACTGAAAACGGAAGCGGCCATTTTCCCCCTCGTCCCTTATGGTCCCGGTGAGATTCGCCTAGCGGAGAAATACCAAGCTCCCAACGGTGAGCATTGGTTGGGCACAGATCGCCTGGGTCGCGATGTGCTATCTGGGCTCATTCACGGCTCGCGTTATGCGCTGACCATCGGTCTGGTCTCGGTCGGTATATCCATGCTCATCGGTCTATCGCTTGGAGCATTAGCCGGTTATTTTGGCGGCTGGATTGATCTGGCGCTTTCGCGTTTCTTTGAACTATGGGCAGCTATCCCGAGCTTTTTTCTCATCCTCACGGCTGCAGCTTTTTTCCCGCCTAGTCTATTTTTTATTATGGTGATTATTGGTCTGACGGGATGGGTGAATATTGCTCGGCTGACGCGCGCACAGTTTCTACAGGTGCGGAGCTATGATTATGTGGCGGCGGCGCGTAGTCTGGGTTATTCCAATAATCGCATTATGTTTCGCCATATATTGCCCAATGCCATTGGTCCCATCTTGATCCCAGCGGCTTTTGGGGTCGCCGGAGCGATACTAGCCGAATCGGGCCTGAGTTTTCTCGGTATTGGAGTACCGGCGGAATCCATTACTTGGGGCTCGCTGCTCGCTGGAGCGCGCAGCAATATGGCCGCTTGGTGGCTGGTTATTATGCCCGGTATGGCTATTTTTATAACGGTGACGCTTTACAATCTATTGGGCGATGGCCTGCGCGATGCGCTCGATCCCAAACTGCGTGGACTAGACGGCTAAAAATTCAGGCAGCTGTTCATTGGCCAACACTTGGTCGAGCGTCTGACGCTGGCGCGTCAGATGAAGGGTGCCGTCTGAGGCCAGCATCAGCTCCGGCGCTTCAGGGAAGGAATTGTAGTTCTTCGCTGACATACCGGCGCAGTAGGCGCCGCTCCCACCTATAAAAACGGCATCGCCGATCTTCGCTTCTGTCAACTGGCGAGTTTGTAGGCCTTCGGGATTATCGGGTGCGGGTGTGAGTATGTCGCCACTCTCGCAGCAGTGACCGGCGATCAGGTATTCCGCTGTGCCGCGCTCGCTCTCGTCGGCAGCTATGACGACGATGGGATGTTGAGCCCCGTACAAACTGGGTCGCAGCACTTCTGTCATGCCGCTGTCTACTTTGAGAAAGCGATATCCTTCTGCACCGGTATCGACGACATCGATAATGGTGGCGATGAGTGCACCGGCATTGGCAACGAAGAAGGTCCCAGGTTCAATCTCTAGGTGTAATTGGCGGCCGTGTTCACTGGCAAAGCGCTCAAATTCACCTACTACCGGCTTGCCGGCTTCTTGCAGGTCGGTAGATTTCTCGCCCGTCATGCGTCCGACCTTAAACCCCCCGCCTAAACTTACCCGCTCCACATCCGACAAACGCGCAGCTACGTCGAGCGTTAGACGGGCACAGGTCTGCCAGACTTGTGGGTCGCTGCCCGAACCGATATGGCTGTGGAGACCGACGATGCGCAGGTCGTATTCTCGTGCGATTTTTACGACTTCGTCGAGGTGTTCATGCCAAATGCCAAAGCTCGAGGAAGGGCCGCCCACATTGGTGCGGTTACTATGGCCCGAACCGAGACCTGGGTTAATGCGTACAGACACCTCTTTCCCCCGACATAATTGGCCATAGCTGCGCAATTGGTGTAGGGAGCAGGCGTTGAATAATACGCCTTTGTTTATCAATTCTTCTAAGTCATCGGGCAACTGTTGGGCCGTGATTTGAATCTGGCTCGCGGGCACACCCACGCGCATGGCACGGCGGGCTTCATAACCGCTGCTGGCATCTATATGCAACCCGGCAAGGTTGAGAATGCGGATTACAGCGGCGTTGGGGCAGGACTTCATTGCATAGCGCGCCGTAAGGCCAAAGGCATTGGGGAAGGCAAGCGCTTTTTGTGCCTGTGCCTCTAGGGTCTTTTGATCGTATACAAATACCGGAGTGCCGTATTGCTCTTGCACCTGGCGAACTTGGTCTGCGGCGATGAAAGACAGTTTTTCCATAATTGACATAACTTGATATTTTTAAATGAAATTAGTAGCTTCTAAAGATCTAAAATTATCGTTAAGATAGTGATTTCTGTCAAGGATTTCTGATCATTTGAGCACCTATATCCTCGGTATTTCTGCTTTTTATCACGATAGTGCCGCCTGCCTGGTGTGCGATGGGAAGATCGTCGCTGCCGCACAGGAAGAGCGCTTCACGCGTAAAAAACACGACCCCGAATTTCCGCGTCATGCCATCGCCTATTGTCTGCGCGAGGCGGGTATAAGTGTGCACGATTTGCGCTGTATTGGTTTTTACGACAAACCGCTACTGACCTTTGAACGCCTTTTAGAAACGCATCTGGGCACCGCGCCGTTGGGTATCCGCTTGTTCTGGAAAAGCATGGTCGTATGGATCAAAAAGAAGCTGTGGATCCCGCAGATCATTCAGGAACAATTAGCGTGCGATGTGCCTGTGCTCTTCGGCGAGCACCACGAGTCGCACGCAGCCTCCGCCTTTTATCCTTCTCCTTACGAAGAAGCGGCCATCATGACGTTGGATGGCGTCGGCGAATGGACGACGACTAGTTACGGCCATGGGCAAGGCGCGGAAATACATACTCTGGCCGAAACGCAGTTTCCGCACTCGTTGGGGCTCCTGTACTCCGCCTTTACCTATTTCACGGGATTTAAAGTCAATTCGGGTGAGTACAAGCTGATGGGGCTGGCTCCTTACGGGGAGCCCAAATATGTGCATCAGATTCTCGATAATCTCATCGATCTCAAAGAAGACGGATCCTTTAAGCTCAATACGCGCTACTTCAATTATCTATCCGGTCTGACGATGACCAGTAGTGCGATGGACGAGCTTTTTGACGGGCCACCGCGCCAGCCTGAATCGCCGCTGACGCAGCGCGAAATGGATTTGGCGCGCTCCTGCCAAGTCGTGACCGAAGAAGTGATGTTGCGCATTGCGCGACAGGTGCATAAAGAAACGGGTTCTAAAAACCTGTGTATGGCCGGTGGGGTTGCTCTGAACTGTGTGGGCAATGGGCATATACTGCGCGAAGGGCCTTTTGAAAATATGTGGATCCAGCCGGCGGCGGGGGATGCGGGGGGAGCACTGGGCGTCGCATTGGCCCTGTGGTATCGCTATTTGAATAATGAGCGCACGGTCGTGCCCGGACACGATGCGATGCAGGCTTCTTTATTGGGACCGGCTTTTAGCGATGAAGAGATTGGGGCTTTTATAGAGGAGCAAGGGGCTGTGGGGACGTGTTTGCAGGAGGCCGAGTTGCCGGCGCGCGTGGCGGAGGTTTTAGCGGCGGGCAAAGTGGTGGGTTGGTTTCAGGGCCGTATGGAGTTTGGCCCCCGTGCCCTGGGGGCGCGCTCGATTTTGGGGGATTCGCGCTCTGTGGAAACGCAGTCCGTGATGAACTTGAAGATCAAATTTCGCGAGAGCTTCCGCCCCTTTGCCCCATCGGTGTTACGCGAGCATGTGCACGAGTATTTTGAACTGGATGCCGACTCGCCCTATATGCTGCAAGTTGCTCCTTTAAAAAAGGAGCGGCGCATTGCCATGACAGATGCACAGGACCAGCTCTTCGGTATTGAGAAGTTGAACGTGCCGCGCTCGGATCTGCCTGCCATTACCCACGTCGATTATTCGGCGCGCGTACAGACGGTGCGCCGCGAGGACAATGCGCGCTATTACGATGTGATTAAGGCCTTCCAAAGCTTAACGGGCTATCCCATCGTAGTAAATACTTCGTTCAATGTGCGCGGTGAGCCTGTCGTTTGTACGCCAGAAGATGCCTATCGCTGCTTTATGCGTACGGGGATGGATTATCTCGTATTAGGCAGCTATTTTCTCGATAAAAAAGGCCAGCCGGAGTGGAGTGAAGAGACGGATTGGCGCGAGGAGTTTGAGCTTGATTAATAATGAACATGGCTTTTCCGGGGTGCCTAGTCCTGGCAAAAAGGAGTTGCGCAATTTCGCCTGGGTCATGGCGGTGGCGGCGGGGTTGGTTGCTGGATATGCTTGGTATGATGGTGCGACAACGGTAATGCAGATTACCGGGGGGATCGTCGCTTTCTTTGTCGTGACTGGGCTCGTAGTTCCCATCGTGCTCAAGCCACTGTATTTAGCTTGGATGGCGTTGGCGCGAATACTGGCCTTCGTCAATACGCATATTCTGTTAGCCCTCGTATTTTACTCGCTATTTACGCTGATCGGCGGTATTATGCGCCTCGTCGGGCGTGATCCTTTAGATCGCAAGCTCTCAGCCAAAGCATCTAGTTATTGGCATCGCCGTGAGCAACCGCTGATGACGCGAGAACATTACGAACGGCAGTTCTGATCAAGCCTTGATCTTGTTCTAGGCAGCCTTTATATTTTTAAATCTCTTCGCGGGGACTTATTTACTTGTCGCAAAGAAGTGTGGTGGCAAACAGTGCCCCAGACGACGGCGATATTTGCTGGATGCGGGAGGCGCTGGCCATTGCGTCAGCGGCTGGTCTGCGCGGTGAAGTGCCAGTCGGGGCTTTGGTCGTTGGGCCGGATGGCTTGCTCGGGCAGGCGGCCAATGCCATTGAAGATCGGCGAGACCCTACGGCGCATGCCGAAATGCTCGCTATCGGTCGGGCTGTTGAAAAAGTAGGCGATAAGCGCCTCTTAGGCTCGACGCTGTATGTTACGCTTGAACCTTGTGCCATGTGTGCTGGTGCTATCGTATTGGCGCGAATACCACGTTTGGTTTTTGCGGCTTACGACCCCAAAGGAGGGGCTTGTGGCACCTTGCGCAATATCGTGCAGGATGAACGTCTCAACCACCGCTGCGAAGTAATAGGTGGCGTTTTAGAATGTGAGGGGGCCGATCTGCTAAAAGCATTTTTCGCCCGTTTGCGCGCAGAAAAAAAATAGAATACCGGAGAGGTGCCGGAGTGGTCGATCGGGACGGTCTCGAAAACCGTTGTGGCTCATTGGGTCACCGAGGGTTCGAATCCCTCCCTCTCCGCCATTTGTTTGTACATAGCAGTTGTTTTGGAGAGATGGCCGAGTGGTCTAAGGCGCACGACTGGAAATCGTGTATAGGGTCACCCCCTATCGAGGGTTCGAATCCCTCTCTCTCCGCCATTTATAATGTGGGGCAGTAGCTCAATTGGGAGAGCGCCAGGTTCGCAATCTGGAGGTCGTGGGTTCGATCCCCATCTGCTCCACCAAACTAGTGTTTTTGTTCCGAATATAGGTCGTGCTAGATGGGGAGATAGCGGTGCCCTGTACCCGCAATCCGCTATAGCGGGATTGAATTCCCATCCAGAGGCCTCGAGTCTCCAGTTCGACTGGTGATAAGTGGTGTTGAAGATCGGATTCTGCGCAATGTGAAGTTTCTGAACTCCGTCAGGACCGGAAGGTAGCAGCGGTAAGAACTTCTTCACGTGTGCCGCAGAGTGGTCCGGTCTGAGCTAACTGACGCCGGAAAAATCGGAGGTCGAGATCGAAGATGGGTGCACGGCCTTTTTTTAGCGTCTCTGTCTCGAAGCCCATAGCGGGCTTTGGGGTAGAGGCTCGGCGCAATTTTTTTTCGGCACTTGGATATTCCTACCTCCACGCCCGTCCCGAACGACATTCATGGCATATCAGGTAACAGCGCGCAAATGGCGCCCGCGTAAATTCGATGAGGTGGTGGCGCAAGACCACATTACTACCACCCTAAAGAATGCCATCCTTTCTGAACGTATCACCCAGTGCTATCTGCTCTGTGGCCCGCGCGGCGTAGGTAAGACAACGAC
>JBLHGI010000126.1:0-15497 GCA_047616505.1 Planctomycetota bacterium | reverse complement strand
TGCGCTGCGTCGCCCTCTCCTTTAATATGCAGGAAGAAGCCGCGCTCGACAGCCCCGAACCGACCGCGCGCCGCGCCGCCTTAGCCCATATAGAAACAGGTCTCGACCAAGCTGCCAGCTACGGGGTCGATACCGCCTATGTCGTGCCCGGTTTGGACCCTGAGTTACTCGGTTATTTTAGTGAGAGTTTTATAGCCGCTGCCGACTTGGCCGCCGCGCGTAATATCAAACTCTGCGTCGAACACTTTCCCGGCAAAGCGCTGCCCACGGCCAGCGGCACCCTCGCCTACCTCGACAAGTTAGCCCATGACAACCTCTATCTTTTAATGGATAGTGGCCATCTACAAATCTCCAACGAAAGTCCGGTAGAGACCATCGTCCAAGCGGGTGCCAAACTCGGCTATGCCCATCTCGACGACAACGATGGCGAGGAAGACCTACACTGGTCGCTCTGCGATGGCGTACTCAGCCGCGACGCATTGGCTGCCACCTTGGAGGCGTTAGAAAAAAGCGTCTATGACGGCCCCGTCAGTCTGGAATTACACCCAGAACTACCCGATCCGGCAGCGGCACTGCAACAAAGTCTGTCTTTGGTGAAAGAGATACTAACGGAAGAATAAGATAAACCGTTATTCATATAGATGACGGCGGCAATATCACGAACGCTTAGCGCGTTTTATTCGCCGCGGACTGAGTGTTCTATAGGCTCTATCGAACGCAGATACAACGCTATAGCAGCCAAATCGCCGTCGCTCAAATACTGGTAACCATGCTCGATCAGCTCCCACATCAAGCCCTCCGCCGCATCGCCCTCCGGCTCTAAGCCGTTCTGTAAGTACCAGGTGATATCGGCCGTGCTCCAAGTGCCGATGCCCGTCTCTTTATCTGGCGTGATATTCGGCGCCAACTCGCCCTCTGGCCCCTCGGCCGACCCGGCATAGGTCATGTCCTTTTGCAAAGCACCCGTCGCCGTACGCGGCGTGTGGCACTCGCCGCAGTGGGCCAGCGCCTCCACTAGGTAAGCTCCCCGGTTCCACTCATCTGACTGCTGTTTATCGTGGTGAAACTCGCCGGGCTCAAAGTTGAGCACCTTCCAAAACCCTAAGGTAAAGCGCCAGCTAAAAGGTGGCGCCAGCTCGTTTTTCGAGTTTTTCTTTTTTATAGCCGGCAGCGAAAACAGGTAGGACTTTAGATCTACTATATCGCGCTCGGTCATGCGCGTAAAAGACGTATAGGGAAATACGGGATAATAGTGGCTGCCGTCCGGCGCGATGCCCTGCGTCATGGCGCGTATAAAATCCACATCGCTCCAACGACCAATACCCGTCTCCATATCGGGGGTGATATTGGTCGCATAGATCGCACCAAAGGGCGTGCCAATACCCCGCCCCCCCGCCATCAACGCGCCATCGCGCTCTATATCCGTATGACAGCTACAGCCACCGCTGGCCTGGAAGACGTAGGCGCCGCGTTCGACGGCACCCGTCTCTTGCGCTTGAACGGAAACGGCCATGGCCAGCGCTAGACCGCAGCTGAGCCATAGGGCTGTGTAGGTGTACTCTTTCATAGATATAAATATACAATGCGGGGAAAAGCATACGCCTTCCCCCGCATTGCGACTCATTGATATGTTAAGTGTCTAATGTTTATGGTTGTGTTTAATGCGAAACGGCTTGTGACAACTGCCACAGGAGCCACTGACCTCGCGCATAGCCACACCGACGGCCTTCATATCGCCTTTTTCAGCGGCGGCGACCAACGCATCGCTGGCATCTTCTAACTTTTTGGCAGCCGCTACATATTTGTCCCACTGCTGCCAGATTTCGGCCTTGGCCTCGCCCCCCTCCTCCATCGCTTCTTTTTTGAAAGCGGGCACCACCAAACGACTCGCGGCCTGCAAACCCTTGGCATGGATGAGAATATGATCGCCATAGGGCAATTTGTGCTTGAGAATATCGCCGATCGCACCCGATTGGGTGCCTAAATTTTTCATTATTTTCTCGCGATACTCGACATAGGCTTCCGCTTCGTCTGCATCCTCGGCAAAGGCCGACGCGCCCCACAGCATAGAGCAGGCCAATGCCAGCCGCAGGGTACTCTGATAAAAATTCGTCCTCATCGTATTTCGCTCCTTTTTAGAAAGATCGATTCCAACGGCATAGCTTAATAAAACAGGTGAACTCGCGCTACATTGAAACGGCAAATAATATAGCCAGCCCCGCAGAGCGGGACCGGCTATATATACTCAGCGCGTTAGGCAGTAGACTATTTAATAAATAGACTACTTGATGACGACTTCTTTACCTTTGGCAGCCGACTCGTAGATCCCATCGAGCATCTTCTGTACCATCAGGCCGTGCTCTCCCGGAGCCAGCGTCGGGGCATTGTAGTGCACGTGATCGACGAAGTTGCGCATCTTGTCGGCGAAGGCATCGTTCTTGGGCAACCAATTCGGCTGCGTATTGACCATGTAGTTGTTCTCATCGCTAAACAGACCCGGCGGATCCCAGGAGGCCCCACCCTTCTCGCCCATAATCGTGAAGTTCCATGCATCTTTCTCGATATGCGCAGCAAAGCTCGCCTCTAGGTGCAAGGTGGCACCGTTGTCAAAGCGAATTAGCCCCACGGCCAGATCCTCTACCGTATAGCTCTTGTGGTCCCAATTGGGCCACTGCGATACCACGTCCGATTTCTTGTCGCCTAAATAAGTATAGGTACTGCCGCTGGCGGCCACCGGCTTGGGCGAGCCCATCACGTAATGCGTCATCTCCAGCGCGTGTACGCCAATATCGATCATCGGTCCACCGCCCTGCAGATCTTTGCGGCCAAAGACACCCCAATTGGGAATACCGCGACGGCGCAGTGCCTGCACGCGCGCGTAGACGACCTTGCCCATCTGCCCTTTGTCGACCGCATTTTTAATAAAGGTCGTCTTGGCATCGTAGCGATACTGGAAACCAATCACCAATTTGCGGTTATTTTTTTTGGCCGCATCGAGCATCTTCTGCCCCTCGCGAGCATTCATAGCCAACGGCTTCTCGACGATCACGTGCGCACCGGCGTTGAGCGCGGCAATCGAACAGGGCGCGTGCAAACCGTTTGGCGTGCAGACGCTAACGGCATCGGGTTTGATCGTCTTCAACATCTTATTGTAGTCGGTAAAGGCCTCGCCGATGCCAAACTCTTCGCAGCGGCCTTCAACGGCCTTGGCCACCACGTCCGAAGCGGCGACCATTTCGACGTCTTCCATTTCCTTAAAATAGCGCATATGCGCCCCGGCAATACCGCCAGCACCGATAAAGGCGACGCGCAATTTCTTCTTCGTCTTACCCATTTTTTGCCTCGTTTTTTATGCAATAAAAGATGAAATTAATGAATGCTAAATAAATTAAGTGGGTTTGTGGTCACGGCAAGAGAACACATGCGAATAGACACAAAAAAACCGGCCCTAAGACCGATTTTTTATAAAATGCTCACACCGCAGCCAGCACTTCAGCCTTCCGGCTGTTTTTTTGCCGCTTCCACGCGCTTCTTGGCAGCATAGGTATCCGTCTCCTGTTGCCAGTAGAAGTCGCGCGGATTTTCCCTCGACGGCAGCGGTATCCCCCCGCTCAGCGAGAGATAGTCATCGCCCGGATTGTCAGTAGGCCTCATCCTGGTGCCAGGGCGTTGCGCTACCGCTCTGTGCCGGTCTCAAAATTGCGTGAGAGCCGCGAATATCCGCCTCTACGTCGAGCAACTGCCGCGCGATAGCGCGCGTTGGCCTCGTAGAGCGTGTCCTGTAGTGCAGCGGCATAACGGCGGGGGATCTCAAGCCTGAAACTGTTCGATTAGACCACGCACGCCGTCGTCGACACCGCGCCCGGGATGCACGATATGACGAAAGTTGAATATGCGCTTTTCGCCACTTGGAATCGTCCAACTCGCGTCGATGCTCTCATCGCCCTTAAAATCGTGTACGCCAAAGGGGTTGGCCGTAAAGAGACCATAGCCACGCACGTGCCAATAGCTCGGATAGAGCGGGTTGTCTTTGTGGTCTACCACCGTATGGCCCCATTCTTGGCCGCTAGCTAAGGGCCCGGAATAGTCGACCCAAGCCGCCTGCACACCCCATGTGCTTTCTTCGCCTTCGCCGTTCTCGTAGACCTGTCCCTCGGAGTTTTCGATGCGCCCCTTGTCCTTGGCATCCATCGAAGCCGGCACGCGAATTGAATATAGACCGCCTTCTTTGGTATCGCCAAAAGTCACATCGCCATAGAGCGCACGCAATTCACTACGCTGATCGAGCACGCGCAATTCGCCTGCGTCCCTAATTGAAATACTGCGCCGCTCCTCCAACAACTTCTGCCCCTCCGGCCCATACCAATCGACGATACCATCAATAGTCGCCACGCCATCGACCACACCGACGACCGGCGCGCCGCGCTGCAACATGGCGCCGTGATCGGTGCCCTCGTCCCAGAGATTAAAGCCATTGACCAGCCCGTGCGCCGTATACACGCTGCGGTGGTGGTAGTGGTCCTGGGTCTCCCCCTCGACATTTTCCATCGGATAAGCCCGCGTCAACCCTTGCCCGTCGGGCGTGCACAGCGGATATAAATAAGGCCGACACACATAGTGCCCATAGCGATACTCGGTAAACAACTTTCCATCTACCGTAACAACCGCCTTGTTTTCCCCGGGCTTCAACTCAATATCTATCATCCTATCTCTCCCTAGTTCGGATCAAATATTTTCTATATATATCAGCGCTCTGGGGGTATGGTTAAAAAGCGCGTTGTATGTCTGAGGCCAACGGCCGAGTTTACAACGCGCTTTTTAACCATGCCTCCAGAGGCTACTCCCCCTACGCCGCTTTACCACAACACTTCTTATACTTGTGCCCACTGCCACAAGGACACGGATCGTTGCGCCCCGGGTCGTGGTGCAATTTCGCCGCCTCCTTCTGCGCATCCCTCTGCCGCACCCACTCCATGACATTGGCCGCCGGACGACCGCGGCCCACTTCGTTGGCCATAAAACGCATATAGGGATCGACGTGGGAAAAGAACATCTTGTAACCCTTGCACAGATAGTTGAGACCCGCTTCCCCTTTCGGCGTGCGCGTAAAACGCTGTTTGGGACAACCGCCATTACAGGCGAAACGATAGTCGCACTCAATGCAGTATTGAGGGAGCGTGTCCGCCTTGTCCTGACCAAACTTCTCCTGCAGCGGACTGTCGACCATATCGCGGATCGACTCTTCGTGCACATTGCCCAAACGATAGTCCGGATAGACAAAGTGGTCGCAGGAGTACAGATCGCCGTTGTGTTCGATTATCAGCGCCTTGCCACACGTCTTGGCAAAAATGCACAGGCTCGGCTCTTGCCCCATCCACGCGCCCAGCCCGATATCGTACATTTGCACAAAGACGCGACCAACGTCGTGGCGCACCCACTCGTCGAAGACCTTGCACAAAAAGCGCCCGTACTGTGCCGAGCCCACCGACCAACGCGTCACTAAGGCCTTGCCCTCAAAGGTGGGATCGACCAGCTCTAATCCGTCTTCTTCCGGTTGCTCCGCCGAGCGCTCGACGATGGGTATAAACTGCATAAAGCCGCTGCCCTCATCGCGTAGGAAACGGTAGACTTCCAACGGATGCTCGGCATTGTGATTTTGCAATACCGTCAGCGTGTTGAATTCGACGTCGTGCCGTTTAAGCGTTTGCAAACCGGCGTAGACGCGATCGAAGGTGGGCTTCTGCCCTTTGTCGACGCGGTAACGGTCGTGGAATTCCTCCGGGCCATCGATAGATAAACCCACGAGGAACTTGTTTTTGTGCAGAAACTCACCCCACTCGTCATCTAGCAAAATGCCGTTAGTCTGAAAGGCATTCGTGACGGCCTTGCCGTTGGCATAGTGTTCTTGTAGTTCGATGGCGCGGTGAAAAAAGTCCAGTCCCATCAGCGTCGGCTCGCCGCCCTGCCATGCAAAGTTGACTACGGGCACATCCTGCGCTTCAATATACTGTTTGACATACTGCTCCAGCGTCTCCTCCGACATGCGCCAATTTTTTCCCACCTCGGGGTAGAGCTTCTCTTTTTCTAAATAGAAGCAGTATTTGCAGTCGATATTGCACACCGAGCCAGAGGGTTTTGCCATCACGTGACACGATGCTGGGGGCTGAGCCGTTGTTGCCATTTCAGTCATGTAATATCAATTCTGTGGACTGGAGTTTAAGTGGTGGTTATGATAGTATTTTCACCGAGTCGGTGCAACACTAACGAAAAGGAAAAAGGGATATTATGCGCACGCTCTTCGTCGGCGATGTGCACGGCTGCTCCGCCGAGCTCTGCGACCTCTTAGGAAAAGCCAACTTCACATCGGGTCTAGACCGGCTCCTGCTCACCGGCGACGCCTTTGCGCGCGGCCCCGACCCTCTTGGCGTCTGGCAGCTCATCTGCCAACACGGCGCCGAAATGACGCTGGGCAACCACGATGCGCGCCTGCTCCAACAACTGACTTCCCTGCTAAAGAAGGGCAAGCCCGGCAAGACCAACGCCGACCAACGCTATGCGCTCAAAGCCCTCGAACCCGTCTATGAGGAACTGTGTTTATGGCTTGGAAAAGCCCCTCTGTATATACGTGAGGAGCTTTTCTTGTTGGTCCACGCCGGTATCAATCCAGAGCGCGGCCTCGAGCATACGAGCTTCGAAGAATTTATTACGATCCGCAGTTGGCCCCCCGTCAAAGGCCGTATCGATGGCCCGCGCTGGCACGACTACTACGAAAAAGAATATCCCCTACTCGTATTCGGCCACGATGCCCCCGGTGGCCTGGTAACCAAAGAGCGAGACGGCCACCCCTACCTACTGGGCCTCGATTCGGGCTGTGTCTACGGGCACGCCCTGAGTGCTTATATCCTAGAAGAGCAGCGCCTACTAGAAGTTAAAAGCCGCCAAGCACCAAACGCCTGGCGAAAGCGCGGCGCCTAAAGCGCCGCCGCCCGGCGCACCAAATGCAAAAAAAGGCCGTCCCACACCGACCCCGGCATAGCTTCCGGGTGAAACTGCACGCCTACCAAGCGCCCTTCTTCTCCTTCAACGGATTCGACCAGGCCATCCGCACCGCGCGCACTCACTTCTAAGCCCGTGCCGATGCGCTCTAGCGCCTGGATGTGGAAGCTGTTGACCTTGGCCGTTGGCGCTCTCACCATCTCTGCCAAGACCGTATCTTGCTCTATTTTCACATCGTGTTCAATTGCGCGTCCCTGGGTCCTTTTAGGCGAGTGTGCCTCGACCCCCAACTGCTCTTGCACATCGGCGTAGAGACCGCCTCCCAATTGCGCGTTGATAAACTGCATGCCATAACAGATACCCAAGATGGGACGCTGCCGCTCCTGCGCACTGGCAAAGGCCACACAATCGGCCTGCCAGCGCCTCTCATCAACAGCGGGCAGGTCTTGGGGAAGATCTCCCACTAGGCCCTGCGTGATACCGGGCCCACCCGTGATAACTAGCCCATCAATCTGTTCCAGCACCGGCCGCTGCGCCTCGGCCTTAGCCGTCATGGGCAGCAGCAGCGGGGCACCACCCGCCCGCTCTACCGCTTCGACATAACGATGCGGCAAAATCTGCGCTGAATCCGTTAGGCTCGTAGTGATGCCGATGAGCGGACGGCTCATTTATACTCCCGCTTTAAAACGCGCGAAATAGACTTTGTCATCGAGCGCCGTCATCGCGGCAAAGCAACAGATGTCCTGGCGCTGAGGATCGAGAGAGCCCACAACCTTGCGCACAAAGGCCCACTGATGGTCGTTGCGCGGTCCCATGGTCCATAGATCGTGGTTAAACTTCTCTATCTCTTCAGGGGTCTTGGTCCTCAAGCCTTCTCCCAACCAGGCCAGTGCCTCTTCGTCGCCACCGTTTTCTTTGAGCGCCTCGGCAAACTGCTCGGGTTTAGTCCCGACAAAGATCAGCACCCCGCGATCGACGCCCGAATCTTCACCGTACCAGTACTCACCTAATAGATCGCTGTTATAGGCACGTGCTTTGTCTATCGCCCGCGCCAGACCAGCGACTCCACCGACACTCGTATCGTAGATACTGCGCGGAGCACGGCGGGTCAGGTCAACGATGCCAAAACTCAGCTCATCCTCGTAGTCTATCAGGTCGAAGAACGTATCTATAGCGCTCGTATTTTCACCACACACGGCGGCTCGGCGCACCATAAAGCGCTCGCGCACTTCACCAAAACGTCCGAACTGTGCGCGGCTAGCATTAAAGGCACAGATTTCGGGCGGCGTCTTCTGCACGCGTTCGCCAATCCATTCCGCCAGCTCTCTATCGTTGGGATTGGCATAGGCCGCTTGCACGAACTCGTCGGCACCCACGCCTAAAAAAGCGAGAATCGCCCGGTCTAGTCCCGAATCTTCGCCGTACTTGTATTCGCCCAATTGGCCGATCTTAGCGGCGCGCGCCTTGTCAGCCATGCGCGCCGCGCCCATCACGCCAAAGACGCTGCGCCAATACGGGCTACGCGGCGGGCGCTGCGTTAGATCCACATCGCGAAAATCACCCCAATCGTCTAACTCTATGGAAGAAAAGATGGTTTTTATATCCGTGCGCTCCGGGGCGTATTTTGCCAACCGCTCTTTGAGTATTTGCCGATGTGAATCGTCCTCTGGTTCGCGCGTTAAATTCTTGTGGTTGAATGCCTCGATCTCCGCCTCGCTGCGCTGTGCCTTTTCTAAAACGAGTGCGGAAAGATCGTCATCATTCATCGCATCGGCCGCTTCGGCAAATTCTTCAAACCCCATGTGGACAAATTGTAAAATACTCGTGTCCAGCTTGGAATCAGCCCCGTACAAATAGAGACCGATCGTTTCGGCGTTGTGCCCACGTCCCTTGTCCGTCATGCGCGCCAAACCAACGATTCCCGCCATATTGGCGTTGGAAGGTCTGCGCGGCGGCTGCTTAGTTAAATCCATTTTAAAACTCCTTTGATGTCTCTACTCTCAATATATAAGTCGTTATCACAACGGCAATGCCAACTCCATGCCATATTGACGTCTCCACACATCCCCCATATACTCAGTCCCATGCCCGAACTGCCCGAAGTCGAAACCGTCTGCCGCACCATGCAGCAGGCGCTGCCCGGTCGCACAATAAAACGCATCGAGACCTCCGACAAACGCCTGCGCGAACCGCTGGCACGAGCGCGCCTTAACGCCCTGTGCGGCGAGCGCTTCATCGCCGTGCGCCGCCGTGCCAAATACCTACTGCTCGAACTCGAATCGGGAACGACGCTGCTAGTCCACCTAGGCATGAGCGGCAACTTATTGCTGCGTGCCCCAGGCGAAAAACACGATCATGTCGTTTTCCACTTAGACAGCGAACGCCCTCTCGTCTTCAATGACCCGCGCCGTTTCGGCATGGTCATAGTGCTAGAAGAAGGCGAAGAAGATAACTGTCGCTATCTCAGCAAGCTCGGCGTCGAGCCGCTAACAGCCGCTTTTAACAAGCGTTATTTAACAGCCGCCTGCCAAGGACGCAAGACGCCGATCAAAAGTCTGATTATGGATGGTCATATCGTCGTTGGCGTTGGCAATATTTACGCCAGTGAGTCGCTCTTTGGTGCAGGAATTCACCCCCAGTGCGCAGCCGGAGACATCGACGAAGTGCGTTTGCAACAGCTCGTCAAAAGCATCAAAGCCGTACTGCGCAGTGCCGTGCGCAAGGGCGGCACCACCATCAGCGACTATCTCGGATCGGGAGAGGGAGGGCGCTTTCAACAGCGCTTGACCGTCTACGGTCGCGACGGCCAACCTTGTCGCAGCTGCGGCCAAACTATCCAGAGCGTGACACTCGCTGGGCGCAACACGTTTTACTGTGCGCATTGTCAGCAATAAAAAGCGCCGCCCCTCGCGAGAGAGTCGGCGCTTTGTTTTTTATTGGCAACAGCTACTTTATTTCTTTACCTGCACATTGGGCGCCGGTGCCGTCGTAGTGATCACGTCGTCGATTAGGCCATATGCTTTGGCTTCTTCCGATGACATAAAGTTGTCGCGATCGGTATCTTTGGCAATCTTTTCTACGTCTTGGCCCGTGTGCTCGGCGTAGATCTCGTTGAGTTCTTCGCGCAAGCGAATCGTCTCGCGGGCGCGAATATCGAGGTCGGTAGCCGTGCCCGTCACCGTGCCCATGATCAACGGCTGGTGAATCATGATACGCGCATGTGGCCAAGCGAAACGACGACCCGGTTCACCGGCCGCCAGCAGAAACGACCCCATGCTCATGGCCATGCCAATACACACCGTCGAAACGGGCGCTTCGATAGCGCGCATGGCATCGTAAATAGCCATGCCATCGCTCACCGAACCACCGGGGCTATTGATATAGAGCACTATTTCTGCTTCTGGATCTTCCGTATCGAGCGACAGCAAACGGGTGACGACCCCACGAGCCGATTCGTCGTTTACGTCCGACCATAAAAATATTTTTCGCGTTTTATACAGGCTCAATTCCAGGTTTTTCTCCTGGAGATTTTTGAGTAGATCTTCGTTTTCTTCAGCCATCGTATATTCTCCAAATATGAAATCCAACACGGCATCTAACCGCGACCAGAATATAATGGGCACCCCAGACAGAGTCAATGCAGCGTGGGGGCTAACACTAGTTGTATATAGCCTGGCCAAACTATGGCTCGTAGCCGACGTCGAGTTGGGCAAGGACGAGGCTGTATACTGGTATTGGAGCCAGCACTTAGATGCGAGCTACGCGCTATTGCCCTTTTCGCTGATGGCCTCGGCGCATGCACTGGCCCCTTATAGCGAATGGGTTCTGCGCTTTCCTTCTGTGCTCTTGGGCGCACTCTCGACCTACCTGCTATTTGCACTGTGCACCGGCGCCGGGCTTTCAGCCAATAGGGCGCGCTGGGCTGCGGCAGCCTTTGCTTCGAGCCACTGGATTTGGCATACCAGCTCGTATCTACACCCAGACGTCTTTCTCGTCACTTGTTGGCTACTCGCCCTCATTGCAGCACAGCGCGCGTGTGGGCGCGACAAAACGCTTGACTACGTCTATATGGGCATCGCCTGTGGACTCGCCGTGCTCTGCAAATATTCCGGTGCCTTTCTGACGGCAGGGCTCGGGCTCTGGTTATTGACTACTCGCCCACCGCAGCGCCGATGGTTAGCATTGGCCGCCTTTATCATTCCGGCACTGGTCGTCGCCATCCCGCTTATACACGTCCAGTTGAACACGTTTTTTTATTTACCGCAAACCCTTAGCACTCTCTCCAAAATAGAAAAGACCAGTGAACCATTCTCGCGCCTATTTTTCTTTTTGACCAATCCACTGCTCTTCGTATCGCCCCCGCTGCTCTACTTGCTGTATCGCGCCGGCTATCACAGTCTGCAACAACGGCGCAACGAAGCGCATTTATTAGCTCTACTGCCCGCCTTATGTGCCATTGGCGCCTTTATGTTTTTCGCCCTCTATAGAGGACAGATAAAAGGCAATTGGATCTTAGTGGGTTTTCTAAGTTTGTGGCCACTGGCTTTTGCCCTGCCCGTGCGACGCTGGCTATTGTGCGCAACCGTCATTACCGGCCTAGCGCAGGCACTAACCATCGGCTTTGCACTAAAATACCCCGCTACCTTTAGCCAATATTTCTCTGCTAACGATATAGATGCCAGCTATGTCGGCCTCGTATCAAAGAAAGACCGTAGCCGCGAACCCTCCTACTCTTGGAGCGAGCGTCTTTGCGAGTACAGCGGCTGGCAAAATTTTAGCCACGACCTACAAAAGCTCTTAGCACAAAAAGGTATAGTGCAGAATCTACCGTTGGTCAGTAGTCAATACAGTATTCCCTTTACTGTGGCCTATTATTCATCGCTACCACGCTCTTATTATACGGTAGACGATCCTCGCTTTCGCGACCTGACAGATCTCTATGCCAATGCGCCAGACCGCATTGGTCCCATGTTATTTATTACGAGAAAAAAAACGCCTCTCTCGCAGTCTTTGCAGCACTTTTCGATGAGGCCATTAGGCCATCTAACACGTGCTGTAAACGGCTGTTTACCCATCTCATATCAGGTATATATTTTTTCGCCTTAAGTCGGTCAAATCTGATTGCAAAATTTCGGCAATGCCCATATTATTATTGAATAGTTTTACTTTCAGTCTTTATCAATTGGTATCTGGCAAAAAAGGCACCACCCAAACAGGTATCACCCATCCCACCTTTATGGAGATTTGCAGAATGAAGAAGTTTCTATTTTCCGCCGCTTTGTTGAGCCTAGGCCTAACGGCCATCCCCGCCAGCGCCGAAGTAGGTTTTGGCGCCGATGCCGTAAGTCGCTATGTCTGGCGCGGGGGATCTAACGATGCCGCCAGCGTGCAACCAGGAATCTCCTACAGCACGGGTGCCGTCGAAATTGGCGCCTGGTCTACTTGGGCTATTAACGGCGACGGAGCCAACGAAAATAATCTCTACGTCAGTTTCGCAGCAGGCCCCGTTGGCATTACTGTGACGGATTATTTTTCGGGCGACGCTCAGTTTTTCAGCTACGGCAATGATAAAGGCGTCCACATTCTCGAGGTCATGGCCAGTTACGCCACGGAGGATATGCCCATTAGCATCACCGGTGCCTTCAATGTTTCGGGAGATTCCGAAGATTCGTTTTGGTTGGAAGCCACCTATGACTTGGGCGAAGTAGACGAGACGGCCGTCAGTATCACGGCCGGCGCCGGCAACGGTGCCTACACGACAGACACCGATCCGACGTTAGTAACGATCGGCGTCAACTTGAGCAAGGGTGACTATTTCGCCTCCTACATTCTCAACCCCGATGCGGAGCGCACCTTCCTCGTCTTCGGACGCAGTTTCTAAATAACAAACTGGGATATTCGCTCTCCCACTACTTACCTAAGGTGGGTAGTGGGAGGATGATATCCGATAGCGGGCAGCGGGGGAGTGCGCCGCTCGTATTATGACTACCTATTCTCCGAGCTCTACTATAAAAGAGGCCCATCCCTAGAGATGGGCCTCTTTTATATTTATTTTTTTGGCCCGAGCAGATTTAAGAGACGACGCAAGCCCTCGGCGCTTTCACATTGCTCCCAGTGCGCATAGAACTAGGGCCAAGTTAAAATGCGCCAATATATAGCCGCGCTCACCGGCCGCTATAGCAATGTAGAAAGCCCCCAGCTCGATGAGTTGGGGGCTTTTTCATCTTCTATCGCACTACTTCCTACCCCGCCGTCTCCGGCACCTTCTCTTCCTCTTCCGCAAAAGCCGAAGCCATCACCTTCTGCACCAACTCGCGAAAGTCGTCAAAGAAGGTATAGAAGAGCGGCACCAGCATCAGCGTTAAAACAGTCGAGGCGAGTAGCCCGCCCATCATCGTGCGCCCCAACGGGGCGTAGGCCAAACCCACCATCTTAGAATTGCCAACGGCCATCGGAATCAGGCCAAATGCCGTCGTGAAAGTAGTCATCAGAATAGGACGGAACCGATGTCTGCCCGCCTCCATCAGCGCGTCCATCCGATCCATGCCCTCGTCGCGCAACCTATTGGCCAAATCGATCAACACGATGGCGTTATTGACGACGACGCCGATGAGGATCACCATGCCGATAACCGACATGATATCCTGCGGTGTATCCGTCAGATAAAGCGTCCAATAGACGCCGAGAAAAGAAAATGGTATTGAAATAATAACGGATAACGGCAGGACAAAGGATTCAAAGAGCACGCCCATCAACAAAAACACAAAGGTCACGGACATGATCGACGCAAACATCATCGAGTCATCCTGTTCCTCTATGCGCACGTAGCGAGCCCCCTTGTCCCAGCGATAACCACGCGGCATATCAAAGCCCTGCATGACTACATCGACCTGAGAAAAGAGCTCCTTCGCATCGTCCTGCGGCGCGCGTGCTACGACGTTGAGCATCGTCTGGCGGTCATCGCGACGAATCCCCCCCAACGTGCGCTCGACAAAGATATTGGCCAGCGATTCCAGTGGCACCTCGCGGCCGTCTGCCGTAGGAAATGTAAGAGAGCGCAGGTCCTGTAAGCTTTTGCGATCGAATTCTTCCAGCTGCACGCGAATATCGACTTCACGGCCATCTTCGGTATGGAATTTGTTGATATCGTGACCGCGCAGCGCGTAGGCGATATTACCCGAAATCATCTGCGCACTTACGCCCAAGCGCTCCATCTGGCCGCGATCGAGTTTGAGCTGTAACTCGGTGCTGCCTTGGTCCATATCCGTATTGACCGAAAGCAAACCCGGAATGCTATTCATGCGCCGCTCGACCTCTTCGGCCAGCTTGATCAAGGTCTGCGTATCCTCGCCGTAGAGCGTAACATTGACGCGGGCATCCTGCTGCGAGTTCTCCCAATTGACGCGCAGCGTAATGCCCGGTGGCATGTCTAGACGCTCTTTAATGTCTTTTTCGATTTCCTTGTAGTCCAGGTGCAGTTTCTCGCGCAGCTCTAAGTTTTTCAACAGGTCGTCCCAGGCCACTTCGTACCACTCCAGGCCCTTCTCCTCGTTAAAAAACATGGTCACCCGCCCCCAGCCGGCGCGAAAAAACGTGCGCATAATACGGACATCGTAGGCCTCTTTACTCACCATCACCGAGTCTTCGACCGACGTCATAAACGCCTCCGCCTGCTCTAGCGACTGCCCTGATGGCATCTCAAAAGCCAGGTCCATACGCGACTCGTTGCGATCCTGTTGGTCCGTCTTTTTCATGCCTTCCATCGGAATCTGCACGCTGGCCATAGCGAGCACGACCAGAATAAAGGCATCGATCCGATGGGTAAGCACCCAGCGCAATGCATTCTCGTAGCGCCGGCGCACCCACAGTATAAAACCGAGTTCACCGCGGTCTCGCCCCGACCCGATCTTGAGTGCCGCCAGTGGGATAATGACCAAGGCGATGCCCAACGAAGCAACCAGGCCAACGATCACCGGGAAACCGATGCGCAGCATCCAGAAAGCCATATTATCGTTGGAGCCCATCAAGATCAGCGGCAAAAATACCACGACCGTCGTCAGAGTCGCCATCGTCACGGCCATCCCCACTTCGCCAGCTCCCTCGATAGATGCTCGGCGCGGATCTAGCCCTTCCTGACGTTTGCGAAAAATATTCTCGACAATCACGATGGCATTGTCGACCACTAAACCCAAGCTCAGCAACAGCCCCATCATCGTCGCCATATTGAGCGACCAGCCCATAAAGTAGAGCACCGTGATCGTCACCATAATACACAGCGGGATCGCCAGCGTGATAATCAATGTCATGCGCACGGCGCGCAAAAAGAAAAACAGCACCATTGCCGCAAACATGCCGCCCCATAACCCCGAGGCCTGCAAGTTGTAGACCGAACTGGTCACGTGCTCACCCTGGTCCCAGAACAACACGAAGTCCATACCCTGTAATTTAGGGTGCTGTTTGAGCTCTTCCATCGTCGCGTGCACCTCGTCAGAGATATGCAC
>JBLHGI010000125.1:0-15515 GCA_047616505.1 Planctomycetota bacterium | reverse complement strand
CGTAATACCTTTGTGCTCTTCACCCCCCTGGCGGAAGGGCACCTCACATTTCCACACTTCGGGGCTGCCAAAACCGTTGGGCCACTCTTTTAAAAACTGCGAGCCCGGCACGCGCGTGCGCCAGAACGTTATGGTGCCATTTTCCAATACGACTTTGCCATTATCGGCGGAAATCTCAAGGCGGTTGGTGCCCGGTGCTTCCCCCGTCGAAGTAATAAATACGCCGGTCGCGCCGTTTTCGTATTCGACATAGGCCGTCACGTCGTCTTCGACCTCAATATCGTGGTACTTGCCAAAGTGACAGAAGGCGCGCACGCGCTCGGGCATGCCGCAGATCCACTGCCATAAATCGAGGTTGTGCGGACACTGGTTGGCCAGCACACCGCCGCCCTCGCCCGCCCAGGTCGCACGCCAACCACCCGAATCGTAATAGCTCTGCGCGCGGAACCAGTTGTTGATTATATAGATCGTCCGCTTGATCTCCCCCAACTCGCCCGACTCAACCAGCTCTCTTAACTTCTGGTGGTCGCCACGCGTGCGTTGGTTGAACATGACGCCAAAGACCCTGTCGCTCTTGGTTGCAACCTCATTCATCTCGCGCACTTGTTTGGTGTAAACGCCAGCGGGTTTCTCGCTCATCGCATGATGGCCGCTTTCCAATGCCTGCACGACGAGTGGCGGATGAAAGTAGTGGGGCGTTGCCACGATTACGGCATCTACGCACTTAGAGGCAAAGAGCGCATCGGCCGACTCAAAGGCCTGTACTGACTCGCCGTACTTCTCCTGCACTCCGGCTAGACGCGCCGCATCTACATCGCAGACAGCCGCCAACTCGGCACCGGCGATCTCACCACGCGAAAGGTAGCCCGCGTGATTGCTGCCCATGCCACCCAAACCAATAATGCCAACGCGTACCTTTTCCATAAAACCCTTTCTATCATCCTATTATTCTTTGACTACACTCATTCTAATATCGTGCGCAGTGGGATATGGATACACATTCGCCGAACTTATGTCAAACGCTTCAATCGCCATAAAAAACGCCGGCACTTATGTGCTGGCTATTCACACTCGACTATATTAAATTAGAAAACCCCGCTCCCCTATACAGACTGGACTGCGACCATCCGCCATAGGGGAATATCCATGCGCGACCTGCCCATTCTCACCGTACGAGAAATCAGAGAAATCCTAACGCTCATCAATAAAGAAGACCAACAATTACTCGGTTTGCTCTCCGCATTAGAAGGCAATTCCGCACACCAAGCGCGCGCGCATTTGCGCAAGCGCGAGTGCGGTGAATTGCGCGATATATGCGGAGTCCCCACGGCCTAATTGACCAATAACAACACGTCTTATTGGGGCAGCATATTATCCTTTGCCCTGGTCCTGGTCTTCTCCGTATTTATGACCTTCACCAGCGTGCGCACCTATATCCTCTACGGCTCGTATACTGGCCTGACCGACCACTTCAATACCATTGGCGTTATCTTCCTCATTTTCTGGACTACGGCCTTTGCTCTCCTGCTGCGTTTATTACACCCACTGCTGAGACTGTCTCCGAGCAACTTCGCTCTCATGTACGCCGGACTTATGGTGGCCACCGTGTTGCCCTCTATGGGATTTGGCGGCTATTTCATCCCGTTAATTGCCGGTGTCTTCTACTACGCCTCGCCCGAAAACAATTGGTCTGATATCCTCTGGCCCCATATTCCCAAATGGGCGGTGCCGCACGATGTAGAAGCGATCCGCCAGCTCTTTGAAGGTACGACGGCAGACACGCCCATTCCCTGGCACCTTTGGAGCGAACCCCTGCTGTGGTGGGGACTCTTTATGCTCGCCTTCTTTTTAGTCAGCTTTGCCCTAATAGCCTTGATGCATCACCAATGGTCGCAGCGCGAGCGCTTGGTTTATCCGCTGGCAGCCGTACCCAACCTACTCTTAGAGAGTTTGGAAACACCCGGCCAGAGTATCCTAAAAAGCAAGCTGCTTTGGCTGGGTTTCTTCTTGGCCTGGATGCTACCCACCGTCAATATGCTCGACCAGATCTTCGACTTCGAGCTCATCACGTCGTTCGGCATTCCCAGCGGCCGCATCGAGATGCGGCAGTTTGGCCTCAGCTACCAGGCCAATACCGATCTGCTCGTCGTCGGTTTGAGCTATTTGGTCAATCTCAATGTGCTGGCCAGCATCTGGCTCTTTCACCTATTAGTCGGCGCCGAAGCGGCCCTGCTCAACTATCTCAGCATTACAGCCCCACTACCGGCGCAGCCGCACGCTCCCGCCAACGTGCTCTTGGCCCATCAACAAGTGGGCTCACTGCTCTGCATCGTCGCCATCTCGCTGTGGCTCGGGCGCGACTTTCTCAAAGAGCAGTGGCGCATCATCGCCGGGCACCAGACCAACGAGCACAATCTCATCTCTCCGCGCTGGGCGGCCACCTTAGGGCTGATCGGCCTCACCTATATGACCGCCTTTCTCAACGCCAGCGGTCTGGCCCTAGGCTGGAGCATCGCCTTTCTCTTGCTCTCAATCATGGTGTTCTTCGGCATCGCGCGCCTGCTGGCGCAGACGGGCATTGGCCGCCTGCGCGCCCCGATCGCCACGCCGCCGATCCTCACCAACCTCTTCGGCTCCGAGGCCATAGGCGCACAGGGAATCAGCGCCTTGGGGCTGAGTATGGTATGGACAGCCGATCTCCAGCTCTTTTTCATGGGCACCTTGGCACACGCTTTTAAAGTCTGCGAGCCGGCGCGGCTGAAAATTAGTGGGCGCAAGCTGCTGCTCTTTCTCAGCGGTGCCATGATCGTCAGCCTTGTCACAACCATGGTCTCCTATATCTGGCTGGGATATCGCCACGGATTGGTACACGGTTATGTCTGGTATTTTGTTATCTCGCCGCAGTATCACTGGTCTTGGGTCGCCAACACGATTAACAACCCCAACCCCGCCGAGCCGCTCGCCGCACTCTTCTTGGCTATCGGCGCCGGTCTAACGGGCCTGCTCTCGTTGGCTTCCTATCGCTGGACCGGCTGGCCGCTACACCCAGTAGGGCTGGCCGTAGCCCTGACGAATACCATCAGCATTGATTGGTTTGGCATCTTTTTAGCGTGGCTATTCAAGCTAATCATACTGCGCTACGGTGGCATCGCGCTGTATCGCCAAGTGCTACCGCTCTTTATCGGATTAATATTGGGGACGTGTATGGGCGTCGGTGGGTCCGCTCTGGTCTATGCTTTTTATTATTATTGAGTCTACTATGGCACCGGCGCATCTCCATCCACCAGCCCTTCGGCCTTAATCTCCGCCCAAAAATCCGCCGCGATCTCCACTTCTAACAGCTCGACATTCTCCCGCACCTCCTCAACCGAACGCGCGCCCGGGATCACCGTCGCAACCGCTTCGTGCCCAAATGGAAACTGCAGCGCCGCCGCCCGCAGTGGCACATCGTGTCGCGCACAAACGGCCTCGATGCCTCGCACGCGTTGCAATACATCTTCCGTTGCCGGCACATAATTATACATCGCCCCAGCTATCGCTCCCGTGGCCAAAATACCCGAGTTATATGGGCCACCAACAATAATGCGCACATTTTTTTCGCTGCAGAGCGGCAACAACTCGCGCAGCGACTCCTGCTCCAACAGCGTATAACGCCCGGCCAGCAAAAAAGCATCAAATTCGCCAGCGCGCGCAAAGTCGGCCAACATCTGCCACTGGTTCATACCCAGACCAATGGCCTTGATCACTCCCTCTGCCCGCAGTTGGGCCAGCGCCGGATACGCACCGGCCATCACTTCGTCAAAATGTCCCTTATCCCCGGGCCGCCAACCGGGGTCATTGCTTCTAGACTCATCAGGGTCGTGGATGAGCACCACATCGAGATGGTCCGTTTGCAAGCGCTCCAGGCTGCCTTCAATCGAGCGCATCACTCCGTCGCGCGAATAGTCAAAAATACTGGCCAGCGGCGGGATATCGACAAAGGGCGTGTGGTCCTCTTGTCCTTCTGGACGCGGCACCAACATATAGCCCACTTTGGAGGAGATCACGACCTCGTCGCGCGCATGAGAGGCAAGCCCCTGCCCCAAGCGCGTCTCGCTCAGACCATAGCCGTAGAGCGGCGCCGTGTCGAAATAGCGGATACCCGCAGCAACAGCGGCATCGACGACCTCTACTGATGCCGCCTCGTCGAGTGCCGAGTACATATTGCCAAAGGCCGTGCCGCCTAGACCGAGCCGCGTAACCTGCAGACCGTAAGGCCCCATTTTTTCTTTGTCGTTGGCTTTCATAAAATTGCTCCTCTTAAAAAATGGGAATGCGGTTGCCCGTTTCTCCTGTTATAAAATCAAAGACCACCCAAAAACCAGAGACAAAGATATGTCCGAGCACTAAGCCCAGAAAAAACGGCCGCAGCTCTCGATAGAGCCGCACACCGCCGTACTTGAGAATAAGCGCCTTTAATGTCCAGCCGATAAAAATGCTAAACCACGTAAAGACAATCGTCAGCGTCGCGCCAATGGGAAAACCCAGATAGTGCACCGGCCACCACAGAAAATGGTGCCGTGCCCACATCAAACCGCCCATCACGCCCGCCCCAATTAGCGAAAACATATAGCGCGGCCCGACCGTAGTCCAATCGCGAAATGGGTGGATTGGGTTGGCAATCTTGTGCGCCGTATCGCCGTGAATGATCGAGCCAAAGCTGTTGTAGAACCACCAATCTAGGTTGATGCCCCCATAGGTATATCCCATCCACACGACCATGCCCACCGACCCCATAAGGCCCACGACGATCGATAGCATAATCGCCCAAAACAGCGGTCGCCCGCGCACGTTGCCGGCGTCTGCCAGTTTTAAACTGTTAATTGTCGAAGCCATGATCATCGTGCGCAAATCACCGGCCCAACTAAAGGTCATGCCCAAACTCACGAGCCCACTCGGCGTAATCGCTTCCGTGCCGACGGCGTGTATTACAAAGGGCTGTGCCGTCATCTGCGCACGCGCAAACCCCAAGCCCCCTTCGGCAACAATCCTCGCCAACCCGTAAAAGACGCAGAAGGCAATAAAAAGAAAGAACAGCGCGACCCATAGGGGCACACCGGAAAGCGTCAACCACATCAAGGCATAGATGCTGGCAAAGAGCAGCACTAAGAGCGATGCGCGATAGGAGAGGATTTCCTGCGAGTCGTCCAGCACGCCCCCATGCCAAGCCTGGCGCCAGACTTGGCGCAAATGGGTACGAGTATTCCACATCCCGTAGAGCACCAACACCAGCATGGCCCCCATACCCTGATAGGACACGGCCATCGAGCCTTCCATAAACAAATCGCTGCGCCCGGGAATACTGTACCCCAGCACGTTTTCTAGCGCGAGTTGCCCCTTTGTTAAGAGGTGGAAGAGCCAGATGCTCAACCCCACATCCAAACTGAGGAAATACGCCAAACCCATAGCTACAAAATTGACATTGGTCTGCAATACGAGCGCATGATTAAAGAGCGGCAAGCTATTGCGCAGCTGGATCGCCGGCACAAAAGGGAAATAGTGATTGAGCGCATTGGTGCTAAATATGAGAAAGGGAATACTAAAACCCAGCCACATTAGTGGGCTTTTGAGGAAGGCGTTAAAAACAGAACCGTCTTTGCTCTCTTCGGTCATGTCTAACGGCAACTGTAGGAGCGGGAAGCTAAGGCGATCGTAGTCGACCCACTGGCGGCGAACGATCGACATGATCGTGATCATCATCAAATAAATAGCAATAATAAACGAGCACCAAGCAAGCAAGGGTTTTACCCAATGCTCCCAGGGGATGCGCTGTCCTTTGGGCAAGCCTTCAAAGAAGTATTTGATCGCCATTGGGTCGTGCGGCACCAGCCAATCCTTTACATAGGGGTGCAGCAGTTCGGCCCAATTATTTTCTGGCGTCGCATAATAATAAATGCTCGGCAACATGGCGATCAGGTTGCCCGTAAAACCCCACGTCGGAATAGCTGAAGCGACGATCATCATACAATAGAGCACGACCAACTCGGCGCGATTAAACCCCCACGAGCGTTTGCCCACCTTTAGCAATGGGTTGAATACGGCAACCACGACAAAGAATAGAAAGACCGCCCCCGCCGTGATATAGTCCGACGACATGCCGGCCGTAGCCATGGCCAGCCGCGCGTAGGCGAAAAAAACGTTGATGATGAGGGAGAGCAACGCGCCGACGAGCAACGCGCGCACTGTGAATTGTCCAGTCATGCGGTTTCAGTCTAGGTGTTTTACGCGTGCGGTGCAAGCAATTTAAACGTGCCAAGGTCACAGCTGACAAACGGACCATAGCCAACGGACTCTCTCCCTCTGCTCCACTTTAAATACGGACGATCATACAAGAGTTCTGGCATAGCAGACATGGGAATTGCCGACGAATGGAGGCAGTTTTATTCTTTTTTGCCTTGAGTTGTATCTTAGCTTGCACTATCTTGCGAACACATTTCCAACCAGGAGTTCCGCATGCATTCGCTCGTCTTTATAGCCACCCTTCTATTTGCCCTACCGGCCTTTATAAGCCAGCCAGTATTCGCTCATTTCCCCGAGGACCAGACCTTTAAAGTCTTCCAGTTTCCCGACGACCACGTACCGGCGATGGATGGCAGTTTTTCCGACTGGGACAAAGTGCCCGCCGACTATTTCGTCGACTATACTATACACGAGGAGAAACACCGCGACGGCGCCGCGCACGACACCACCGATCACCATATAATCCGCGCCGCCGCCGGCTGGAATGACCGCCTCAACCGGCTCTACTTTATTGCGGAAGTCTACGACGATGTCTGGCGTTTTTCTCACGCTAATACCGACTCGCTCGACACGCCGAACAGCCGTATGAAAGGCGCACATGTGCACGGTGCAGATATATGGGAAATTGTCGTCGATGCCGATCATGCCGGCGATCGCGTCATCAATTTTTCGGAAGAGCCCGAGGCCGAATTTCGCTACCGCAGCGCCTATACCCAGAACTATCACTTCTTTATGCCACCGCTCAATGGCCACTACTGGCATTGGCTCTGGGGCAAGGCCCTGTGGACCAAACGCGAGGAATTTTCCTCCTTCGGCTGGAGCGGTGATGTACAGCACCTCGGGGCGGGGCGCGTGACCTATGAGTGCTATCTTACGCCCTTCGACGACCTGCACCCCGACGGTCCCGAGCACAGCACCATGCACGACCTGAAAGAAAATGCCATCATGGGGCTGAGTTGGGGCTTCCTAGACGCCGACGACAAAGACGACGACTACGATGCCTTCTGGTCGCTGAACAAACAGAAAAAAATATATTGCAGCGGTGAGTTTCTCGCCGATTTCAAGCTGATGCCGATAGAACCTAAACTCTTCGAGTAAGCTAGCTGGCTTAACTCACTTCTTCAAACGGGCACTGTATATTTCGCGCAAACGGCTCACCACCACCGCCAATAGAATAATCGAGCCGAGGAAGGCTTGCTCGTAATAGACGTTGGCCTCGAGCATCACCAGCCCGTTTTTGATCAAGACAATGATGATCGCCCCCATCAGGATACCCAATGCTGAGATACTGCCACCCGCCAGTCCGGTGCCTCCCACGATGGCTACGGAAAAACTGGTAATCAACCAATCTTTGCCCGTAGCCGGCTGCGCAGATCCCATGCGCGAGACCCACAGCACCGCCGCCAGCCCCGCCAATACGCCCGAGAGTAGATGTGAGTAGAGGATCATGCGCTTCGTATCGATACCCGACATCTGCGCCGCCTGTAAGTTGCCCCCCGTAGCTAACAGTCGCCGGCCCAAAACCGTATGCTGGAATCCGTAGTATACCAACGCCAAGACAAGCGCCAGAACCCAAAACAGATTGGAGAACCCAAAAAGTTTCTGCCGACCCAAGAAGGTGAATTCTCGTGGAATATCCGTATAGGCGTAGCCTTCGGAAAAGCCGTTTACCAGACCGGTAAAAACGAAGAGCGTAGCCAAAGTAGTGATAAATGAATTGATATTCAGACGGGTTATAATCAAACCATTGAGCAAACCTGCCGCAGCACCAACAGCTAAAGCCGCGGTCGCCGCCAGCCAACCGGGCCACCCCAATACCTGGATGCAATAACCCGTCGTTATCGTCGCTAACCCACCAATAGCCCCCACCGATAAATTCATGCCCCCGGCCACCAATACCACCGCTTG
The DNA here is from genome assembly GCA_047616505.1 of Planctomycetota bacterium. GTDB lineage: Bacteria > Latescibacterota > UBA2968 > UBA8231 > UBA8231. Next base: position 7,328 of record JBLHGI010000125.1, on the reverse strand, counting down.
CGACAGGGCAACTAGGGCAGAAAAAGCAATTGTCCGTGAGACATTGAACAGATTATAAGCGGAGAAGAAACCTTCGGAACTCAACGAAAAGACGAGGACGAGAAGTAATGCCGATAGGATAATACCCGCATCTCTGTCCGTAGCCAACCTACGCAATACACTCAAGCATTCACCCCTTTAGTTCAAGTGCCGTCCTATCTGGCGACTGACCTCGTCATAGCTGAGGCGACGCGGGTCTTCTATCTCGTGGACGATGCGCTTGTCCTTAAAGATTAATATGCGTTGCGCCAGGCGAATAAGTTCGGGCATATCCGACGAAATCAACAAGATCGAGCGGTTCTCTTTGGTCGCCAGATCCCAAATGAGTCGGTGTATATGCGCTTTCGCTCCGACATCGACCCCAACCGTGGGCTCGTCGATGATCAGAATATCACAACCGGCAGCCAACCACTTGGCGATGCTCACTTTCTGTTGGTTGCCGCCGCTCAAATCTTCGACCACTTGATCTACCCCCGTGGCGCGAATATCGAGCGTTTCGACCATCTCTTCTGCCACTTTCCGCTCTTTGTCGCTGCTTATACACCGGCTGAAACGGTGAGCTAGCCGCTGCCAAATCGTCAGACCAATATTCGTTTTTATCGTCGCCTCTAAAAACAACCCCTCTTCTTTGCGATTCTCACTGACATAGCCCATGCCGTACTGATACAGGCTCGTCGCCATAGAATCTATATTCGCCTCCTGGCCGCGAATATAGACGCTACCGCTTTCGGCCCGGTCTACGCCTACTAATAAGCGCGCCACTTCACTACGCCCTGCCCCAACTAATCCGTAGAGCCCGAGAATCTCCCCTTCGCACAGCGAAAAGCTGACGCCATCGGCGCGCTGTGGAGCATATAGATTCTCGACGCGCAACACCTCTTGTCGTTGGCCGAGGTCAGGAGCGGAAAAATGATCGGCCACCGCCTGGCGACCGATCATCATTTCAATTAACTCGTTGCGCTCCAACCCATCTAACTCTCGGGTGGCAATATGCTCGCCATCTCTGAGCACGCTGACGCGGTCGCCAATGGCGTAGACCTCGTCGAATTTATGTGAGACGAAAATGATGGCAACGCCCCGCTCTCGCAGCTGGCGCAATATGACAAATAGCCGTTCTGCTTCGTGTTCGGTTATCGATGAGGTCGGCTCGTCGAGCAGCAATATACGCGCTTGGGCAGAAAGGGCGCGCGCAATCTGCACCTGCTGTTTCTGCGCCGCGCTCAACCCGCCGATGGGCTCGCCAGGATCCACCTCCAACCCCACCCGATCCATCGCTTCGCGCGCCTTCTCTTTTAGCCGCTTCCAGTTTATGATGCCGGCGCGACTAAAGCTCGCGAGTTTGTCGAGCATGATATTCTCGGCGACGCTAGCCTCGGGGACGACCTGAATTTCCTGGTTGACAATGCCAATACCCCGCGCTAAGCTCTCGCCATTACTGCGAAAACGGACCGGCTCGTCTCCGAGGAATATCTGACCCGAATCGGGCTGGTGGACACCGGTAATTATTTTGATCAGCGTGCTCTTACCCGCGCCATTCTCACCGACGAGGGCGTGGATCTCTCCGGGGGCAAAAGACAGCGATACTGCATTAAGAGCTTGGACACCGGGAAAACGCTTACTGATGGAGCGGAGTTCGAGCACGATCTTAGAGGGGGGGTAGCAGGTATTTACTCTCCAGTTCACCCATGATCTTGCGGGTGACGGCCATGATCTCGCCCTGGAAGGTCTCGACATTGTCGCGCGTAACTAGCACCGTACCCGAATTTACGAAATAAAAGTCGGGGTTAGCGCGCCAGCCGTCGAGCAAATGACTCAAGAGCGCACAAGTGATATAACCGTGCCCATAGGGGTTTTGCGAAACAGTCGCATCAATAGCGCCTGTAGCAATCGCCTCGAGCACGACGGGGTCGGTGTCCATGCCGACAAAACGGATGCGCCTATTACCCGCGTTGTTCCACTCCGCGAGAATGGTCGCCGCTGCCACAGTCGGCGTATAGCCCGTGCAGATGACGCCGTCGATCTCATCCATGCGAGCCGCCAACGCATCTTGAATCTTGGCAGTGCTCGACTCAATCGATTCCATACCGGCGATTTCTTGGATGATCTTGACCTCTGGATATTGGGCGACGGCCTCTTCAATCCCCTCTTTGCGCAAAATCGTATTGGGGTCTTCGATCAATTCGAGGACGTTGAGGATATTCCCCTTACCACCCATAAAACCAATGAGCGCCTCGGTCGCTTCACGAGCAGCTTGCTTAACATCTGTAGCGACGCAAAACGAGGCCGGCGTCGGCGTCATCGTCGGCGCGCCATAGCTGACGACATAGGCACCATTGGCCACCAACTCTTCGTAGAGCCCGTTGGCGGCACTGGCATCGGCCGGATAGAGTGCAAAACCGTTATAGCCTTGAGCCGCGAGCGGTTCTACATTGGCATTTTCATTGTCCTGGGTCCAGTCTTGACCAATCTGTCGTCGAACCGGCACGCCGCTGTCGTTTTCATAGGCGACAACTCCCTTTTGCACTTCGGCCAAGTACGGATGCACCATAAGGGCGTACCAGACGATTTTCTTCCCTTTCACAGTCGGCGTAGAATCGCCGCTACAACCGGATAATGCGATTAGAACGACGAGGAGCAGGGCGCTAGGCATAGGATCAAATCTCAGGAATAAAGAATCGTAACAAGCGCACGATTGCGCCCTAATAGGTCACTGCAACCGTGCGTAGAACCGTTTGGTCTTTGACGTTAGCGCCTTCTATATCCGTCTGAATTTCTAGCTTCACAAAGTAGAGACCCGGCGGCACCATCGCCCCTCCATCGTTGAGACCGTCCCAAGCGATTGAGTATTGTCCCGTACTGAACAGACGCTGCTCGGTAACTCTGCGCACCTGGCGGCCACTAAAATCGTAGATCGTAGCTGCAACAGGGCTATCATCCCCAACGCGCACGACGTTAAAAGCAAACACCACCTGATCGTTGATCGCGTCACCATTCGGAGAAAACACAGCGGGGGTCACCTGCACGTCCGTGAGTAAGGAGTTGTTGGCAACGGATGAAACTACCGTGGTCGTATTGCTAACAATTTGACTCAAGGCATCGCCTGAATCAATGCGCTGCCAAGTTCCGCCCTCAGCCTCGCTGCTATTGCGCAAGGAAGCTTGCAAAACTACTCCGGTAACAAAGAGCGAAGTCTCAAAATCCAGCCGCAAGACTTCCGTGCCGTCATTCGGTCTAATTTCGGCAAAGCGCAGGTGCAGAGAATCTCGTCCCGTTGGCAGAATTTCCACTTCCTCTAGAGCAGACATACCGCCGCCATTCTCGTCGAAATCCCCTTCTCCGCCGCCGAATAGATCGACTAAGTTCAACTCCATATTAGAAGGTACCACCAATAGCAATTCGTCAAAACCGGGATCACTGCGATCAAATTGCGGGCGCACATAAAACGAGAACGGGGTCCTGACACCGAGTTCATCCACCTGGAAGGGAGATATTTCTCCCACTAAGCTCTGCGCCACAGGGCTAGAAAAATTGAGGCGAATAGAACGCAAGGTAGGGCTGATGTCCGGATCATCCGAGATGAGGGTTGCCCTTACGGTGAGAAACTCGCGCGGCGAAGGCGAGTTAACCGGGCTGCCCAACGAGTTTTCGTAGGGTTCGCTAAAATTGCTCCAATCGTTACCCGGCACCTGCTCGGCCACGATATCTCCCTTAAATAAGGAGAGTAGCTTACCGTATTCGCTTTCAGTTACCTCAGTTCCATCATTTTTAAAGTAGTGAAAGTTCTCGCCTAATTCGCTACCCGTCCGCGTCTGAATCTCCACCCGAGTCCCCGGTGGTGTATCGGCATCCCATTCAATCGACAGCAAGTTGCGGCTCCCCCCTAGGCGGATCAGATCGGATTTGAGAGAGACTTCTGGTTGGAAACCCTCACCGTAAAACTGCAGTTCCGCGATATCGGCCGTGCGCGCCCCGATCGGATCCAAGGTCCATTGAAAGCGGCCGTAGCGCGCCTTGATGGGCTCGAACCCAGAGCCCTCATAACGAGAGCTCGCACGCGTCCCCAGCGATGCTTTGGTCGTCCATTGCAAACTTCCATCAGGGGCGAGTGACCCATCGGAGAAATCTATCCGATAACTCGGAAACAAACCACTGTTATAGGCGAGGCGATACGTGTCAACCCAATAAAAAGATCCCAGATCGAAAACTAATTCCAGATCGGGGTTGGCCACGGCGGAGGATACTCCATAGAAAATGCGATTTTTGGACTCCAGATCTCCGTCGATAAAGTTCCTCAGTGCCAGCGGTTGCGTCGCCGTCGTCGTAACGGTACCGCCGCGCGCAAAAATGCCGGCGACGAGTTCGTCCCCTTCGTTCCACACTTCCAACTCGGCTAAGCGCGGCACCTCGCGGCGAAAATAGCGCACCGTGCCCTGGCGCTCTGCTTCTAATGCCTCATAGAGTTCGCGTTCGACCGGCACTTCGCGACCATCTGGCTGGCGTTTGGAATACTGGATGGCACCGCGAAGCCCCGCATCCAATGCCTCGTATTCAGCCTGGGTGATTTCCGCAGCAAGAGCGCCGTCTGTGCCCGTGACTAATAACTGTACAAAGCGCACGGGGGCCGCCTCTATACTGGGCTGTTGGTTGGTCAAATCAATCTCAAAAACGCGCTGACTCTTATTCTTCTTCAAGGTGCGCAGAACCGTCTTAAAGGCCGGGGTATCACCCCCCGATAAACGAGCGGGTTTCAGGCCGTCGGAAACGAGGACCTCAAACTGCAAAAATGGATCCCCTGCCCCCTCTTCAACAAAGCGCACAACGAGTTGTTTCGCCAATACGAGACGTCCCAGATCAACCACAAACCACCACTGAGCAGCCAGTTCACTATCACCCCGTGGCTCGGCCGGTTCCCAATAGGTCGAGATATCGCCATCGAATACATTGACTACGTCTTCAACATTGGAATCGCCCTTGATCGCGTCGGCCAAGACGATCTCCTCGGGATCGACCCCGCCCAAACTAACCGGCGGATTAAAGCTCAGATAGTCGACAATACCGAAGACGGCATTGGTGTTTTTCTTTATGCGCTGTGTCTGCACTTCCCCCGTTGGAGAGATCACCAAAGTCCCCTGGGGGAAATCCCAGTTTTGCCACTGACTCCGCCCACTGATAGTAACTTGGTTGCTACCCACCCGGTGACCAGCACCTTGGGCGAATACGCTTGTAGTCCCAAGCGCCAAGAGGATTAACCCAACGGTCGCGACGGCCAAATAAACTCGTGTAAATCCGGTCATATGAGCACCCTATACGCTATGCGTATTTTTCAAGATAGATCAAAATGCTTAATAAACGATAGAGAGTATGGCCTGACGGGCATCTTCACCCTTGTCGGCCTCCACACTCAAGCGCAACAAATACAAACCCGGCGGCAACAGCTTACCACTGCTATCGCGCCCGTCCCACTGCGCCGAGAAACGACCGCTGGCCATCTGATCGGATAAGACCACACCCAACGAGCGCCCCGACAGATCGTATACTTCGGCCTTTACCGGCACGGCACCCACCAGATTGAGCAAGTCGTAGTCGATCTGCACCACGTCGTTGATGCCGTCGCCATTCGGGCTAAATACCGGCGGATTCAGCGCCAACGAACGGATCGTCCGCTCGCCAAAACGCGCTAGGTCCACGCTGAGCTGGTCGCTGTCTTCCAACACATCGGCGTTGCCCGCCGTAATGCTCTGCGGCACTTCTAAAGGGCGTTCGCTGTCGAAGACACGCCCCGAAAACACCGTGCCAAATTTAAAGACCTCGGCCTGGAAATCCACTTCGATCAGCTCTTCCGTCCGCTGTACATCAATCCGCGGGATCTTGATGACAAAACCCTCGTCCTCCAACTCCATCACCTCGAAACCAACGGGCACACCCGAGATACGCACCGCATCGACGCTGCCGGCACGACTCGGCGTATCGATGCCGATGCTGTCAAAACCCAGATCTTCGTTGGCGAGATTGGGTTTTATTTTATAGGTAAAACTGGTCACCTGCCCCGGCGGCACCGAAACGGGCACAATCTCGGCCAGCGCCTCGCTGGCGACCGGCGGAATCGAAACGGCAAACTGCACGTAGTCCAACTGGCTGCTTGCCGCCTGCCCCGAAGCAAAGTCGGCGCGTATCTGCACGTAGCGCTGCGGACCATCTCCCACCATCGGCCCAACCCGCTGCTCGAAATCGTAGGCCGCACTCCAGAAAGCCCAATTTTCGGTATCGTGGGTGATCCCGTCCTGTTCGCCGCGCTGTAGCTTGTTATAAGAAGACAATTTCAGCGGCCGACCATTGGCATCAAAGCGCGTGCGTTCGCCGCCGCGGAAGGTACTACGCCAATAGGTGTTGGGGTCGTCATCGGAGCCGCTGCGCATGCTAAGTTCAATCTGTGCGCCCTCGTCTTGGCTGCCACTCCAGCTCAGTTGTCCCAAACTAGCGGCCGCCCCGAGGTCGATCACATTGGACACATAGCCGGCGAAAGGGGCATAACCGTTGCCGTAAATCTCCACCTCGGCCACTTCCCAAATACCGCGCGTATTCTCATCGGCCTCAAATCGCAGACGGCGAATGGGTACGGCCGGCAACTTTAAATCGATAACAGCCTCGGTATTCTCGCTGACTTCATGCACTATATCAAAATCGAGATTACTGCCTCTTTGCCCTACAGTTAAGTCCCGGGTCCCATCTTTCAGGGGATCGCCATCGCTAATACCAATGCGAAAGCTTTCGACAAAACGATCGACGAAGTGCTCTTCGCGTGGATAAAAACGAATGCGCTCGAGCAAGAGACGCGAGCCGAAATCAAAGGTCATAGACTTAGAGTTAGGACCGTGAGCAGCAAAGTGGCCGTCGCCCAAATAAATCGTATTCGGGTCTTGGTCAAACATAAAAAAGTCGTCTTGTTGCGGCGGCCCCCAACCGATCCATACGAGGTTCAGAATCTGACCGCCCTGCTCTTCGATGAGCGGAACGAGATTGACCGTTGGATCCAGTTGCTGAGGGCGAATTAGGGAAGAATTGATTCCCAGCAGCTCCGAACTACCGTGACGCGCCGCATCTACATCACTCCAACTCAGTTGGACAAACTCGTAAGCACTAGCGAGATCTGGCCGCGGTGCATCCTCACCGCCGATCCGGTAAATCGTCAGACTCACCGCAGGGTTTATATAGGCAAAGGAAAGAATCGCCACCCAAGAACAAACAAAGCGTAGTTTCATTATAAATTCCCCATCCAGTTTCCGGCCAGA
>JBLHGI010000124.1:0-15523 GCA_047616505.1 Planctomycetota bacterium | reverse complement strand
CTTTTAGTTTCATATTTTTTCTCCACCAATTTATTCCGCTAAACTAATCTCGCGCCAAAAAGATAAATAGATGGTATTAGAACCACCTGCCAGACAAACTGTCAGGATGATAGAGCAATGGGGATAGAGTGTCAATTTATAGGGAAGGTTGACTACGCGAACGCGAGGAATTACCCTATGCGAACTAGCGGTTAACCACCATATCAAAGGAAGGACTATACCATGCCCAGCGCCCACGACTACAGTGCCCCATCCATCATAGGCGAGGACACCTCGCTCTCCTCTTTTTCCGGAAAAACACTGCTCATAGTCAACGTCGCCAGCGAATGCGGCCTGACACCACAGTACACCGAGCTACAAGAGCTATACGAGCGCTACGGCGAACAGGGCCTAGTCGTGATCGGTTTTCCCTGCAACCAGTTTGGCGCCCAAGAGCCGGGCACGGAAGAGCAAATCCAACAATTTTGCAGCACCAATTACAACGTCGAGTTCCCGCTCTTTGCCAAGATCGAAGTCAACGGCGACGGCCGCCATCCGCTCTATACTTATTTGATAGGCGACGGCGAAGATATCTCCTGGAACTTTGAAAAATTCCTCGTCGATAGCGAGGGCCAGATGGTCGAGCGTTTCTCGCCGCGCACCGCACCAGACGACGAAGAGTTAGTCGCCGCCATCGAGAAAACGCTGGCCTGAGCTATGGCACGTCCGAACATCATCTTTATGCTCATCGACGATATGGGCTGGAAAGATCTCGTCTGCTATGGCAGCCCCTTCTACGAGACGCCTCATATCGACCGCCTCGCCAAAGAAGGCATGCGCTTTAGCGACGCCTACGCCGCCTGTCCCGTGTGCTCGCCCACCCGCGCCAGTATCCTCACGGGCAAGTATCCCGCCACCGTTGGCCTCACCGACTGGATCGATGCCAACAATCATATCCATCCGGCGCGTGGCAAAGTCATCGACGTGCCCTATCTAAAAAACCTGCCCACGGCAGAACACTCGCTGGCGAGCGCCCTCAAAGAAGGGGGCTACCAAACCTGGCACGTCGGCAAATGGCACCTAGGAGGTGAAGGCCATTCTCCACAGGACCACGGCTTTGAGATCAATGTCGGCGGCGCCCATCAGGGCTCTCCCGGGCGCGGCGGTTATTTTAGCCCCTGGACCATTCCGCCCTTAGAGGATGCCGACGTGCCCGAGGGCACCTATCTGACGGATTACCTGACGGACCAGACCCTCGACCTCTTAGCCAACAAAGACGAGCGCCCGTTCTTTCTCAACCTCTGGTATTACCAAGTGCACACGCCGCTACAGGCCAAAGAAGAAAAAGTGGAGAAATACAGAGCCAAGGCCAAGGCGATGGGCTTGGACCAGGTGCCGACCTTTGCCGAAGGCGAGCTCTATCCCTGCGAGCACAAAAAGGACCAGCGCGTCCAACGCCGTCTCGTGCAATCCGATCCGGTCTACGCCGGTATGATCGAAAGTCTCGACGAAAGCGTCGGCCGCATTCTGGATGCACTCGATGCATCGGGCGAGGCCGACAATACGCTCATCGTCTTTACGTCGGACAACGGCGGTCTGGCCACTTCCGAAGGCTCGCCAACCTGCAATGCACCGCTGGCCGAAGGCAAGGGCTGGATGTACGAGGGCGGCACGCGCGAACCGCTGATGGTGCGCTGGCCCAGTACTATAAAAGCGAGCAGCACCTGCTCGGAACCCGTCATCAGTCCCGACTTTTACCCGACTTTGCTGGAGGTGGCTCAATTAGACGCCATACCTGCACAACACTGCGATGGCCTCAGTATCGCTCCCCTCTTGCGCGGTGAAGAGTCTCTCGATCGCGCGGGCATCTTCTGGCATTACCCGCATTACGGCAACCAGGGCGGCACGCCGGGCTCGTCCGTGCGCGCGGGCGACTACAAACTGATCGAGTTTTTTGAGGATGGTAACTTGGAACTCTACAACCTGCACGAAGATATTGGCGAAGAGAAGAACCTCGCCGATAGCGAGCCCGAAAAGCGCGATGAGTTGCACGCACTCTTAAAAGAATGGCGTGCAAAGGTCGAGGCAAAGATCCCACAGCCCAATCCCGATTGGCAGCCGCGCGCTTGAGTGTCGACCCCGAGAGAATTATGCCCGACGACACTAAAGTATCCCCATAGAGGAAAATGGCCCCTGACGGGCCGCGACGTATTCCGCTCATGCAAATACAGAGAGTTCAATGACTGATACCACGCTGATTAAAAAACACCCCGATATGCGCCACGAACCCCTTGAAAATTGCCACGACGGCGAGGGCGCGCTCGATTGGAAGGAAGTGCTGGCACCGGACAATCTAAAAGACCGCCATCTCAACTTCGTCCACGACGATGTGCTGGCACCGGGCGTTTCCATTGGCATCCACTCGCACAAAGACGACGAGGAATACTATTATATCCTCGCCGGGGCCGGTACCATGTCGCTCGACGGGGAAGACTTCCGCGTCGCAGCGGGCGATATTACGGCCGTCTACCCCGGCGGCGAACACGGGCTTTTAAACGACGGCGACCAGGACCTGCGCGTGCTGGTCTTCAGCATATCGTAAGATGCCCAGTTTAGGCGTAGAAACGGCTATTGTCGACGCGGGCAAGGTGCTCTTGATCCAACGCCACGACTTCCGCGTTTGGGCCCTGCCCGGCGGCGCAGTCGATGCGGGCGAGTCATTAGCCCAAGCCGCCGTGCGCGAAGCATGGGAAGAAACGGGCCTCGAAGTAGAGCTAACACACCTAGTAGGCCTCTACTCGCGACCGGCCTGGTGCGACGGCGGCGACCACGACATACTCTTTGCCGCCCGCCCCGTCGGCGGCCGCTTGTTACGCGAAAGCGACGAAGTGATCGACAGCGGTTTTTTTGCCCCAGACGAGCTACCTGCCCCCCTCGTCTCTTGGCACGCCCAGCGCATTAGAGATGTTTTTGCTGGCTCTATCGGCCTTGCGTGCAGCCAGCATACGCCTTGGTCCTTTGATCCATCTTGGTCGCTGGGCGATGTGCGCCGCAAAGTGGGCTCCGGCGAAATAGAGCGAGGCGAACTGCTAGCGCTCTTTGGACCGCACTACGGCGAGCAGACCACTTTAGAGGTGGATGGAACAAAGTAAGCAGACGCGACACTTCACACATCAAAAGCGCGCGAAAACCGTCTTTTACCCAAGAGGCATAGTATGTCCACAGTAGCACTGCAAAACGAATATCTGCGCCTCGTCGTCGACCCTGAAAACGGCGCCGGCACCCTGGCCTTTAGCGCCCTAATCAACGGCCAATGGCTAGCGCTGATGCCCGACACACAGAGCCCCGACGGCGCTTTGGCCTGTGCTAACTTCCTTATGGTGCCCTATTCCAACCGCGTAGAAAATGGCCGCTTCGAATTTGCGGGCCAGACGCACCAGCTGCAAAACGGCGACCAACACGCCATTCACGGCGACGTGCGCAAACGCCCCTGGCATATCGCCGAGCAAAGCGCCGACAGGCTGCGCTGCACGTTTTCGTCCGCCGAATACACCGATATCAATTGGCCCTGGCCCTTTGCCGCCGAAGCGCTCTTTGCGCTCAAAGACAGCAGCCTGCACATGCACCTGGCACTAACAAACCAAGGCGAAACGCCGATGCCCGCCGGCTTTGGCTGGCACCCTTATTTCAGCCGCAGCCTGACAAAGGCAGGCGAAGCGGTCGCGCTACAATTTGACCTCGACGGCGCTTATCCAGACGCCAACGACACCCGCATCCCCTCCGGCCCGTTGGCTCCGCTAGCACTACACCAAGACTTCAGCCGCGAGAAAGTACTAGCGCCCAACAATTTTCTCGACACGTGTTGTTACGGCTTTGACGGCGGCTATATCACCTGGCCCGAAAGCGGCGTGCGCCTGCGCTTTCTACCCTCTGCCAACTGCCGCCACCTCGTGCTCTACAACCCGGCGGGCACGAGCTATTTCGCCGTCGAACCCGTGACCAATGCCAACAACGGCGCCAACTTATTGGCCCAAGACGACCCGACCTGCGGCACGATTTCCCTCGCACCCGGTGCAATATTAGCAGCCGATTGCACCCTGTCTCTGGAGCACCTATAGACATGGCCTATACCCTGTATCACTATCCCAAATGCTCGACCTGCCGCAAGGCGATAAAGTTTCTCGATGAACGACATATCGCCTACAAAAAAGTCGACATCGTCGAAATCCCGCCCTCAACAGCCGAGCTCAAACGCATGCTCGACCATCTCGATGGACAGACAAAACGCCTCTTTAATACCTCGGGTGAACTCTATCGGGAAATGGGTCTGAAAGACAAGGTCGCCGCTATGAAAGACAGCGAGGCCATCGCACTATTAGCGCAGCACGGCAAGCTGATCAAACGACCCTTTTTGCTGGGAAAAGACGGTGGCACGGTGGGGTTTAAAGAAGAAGTGTGGAAGGCACTGGTCTAATTAGGGACACTTACTCAAAAAACAAAGAAGACATCTCGTGATCGTAAAAAAAATACAAGACCTACTCGGCACGGACCGCGACGTCGCCGCTCCCAATGGCAACTGGCACAGCCGCCGCCTGCTCCTAGCAGGCGATGGCATGGGCTTTTCCATGCACGACACCACCATCTGCGCCGGTACGGAAACTTATATCTACTACAAACACCACCTCGAAGCGGTCTACTGCGTCGCAGGTAGAGGCGAAATTGAAGACCTGACAACCGGAGAAATTCACCCCATCGAAGACGGCACCCTATACGCCCTGGACCAACACGAAAAACACCTGCTCAGAGCATCGGAAGACCTGCGTATGGTATGCGTATTTAACCCACCCCTCACCGGCACCGAAGTCCACGACGAAGAGGGCACTTATCCCCTCCTAGGCCCATCTCCCAATCCCTAGGAGACAACCGTTCCCTCCCCTCCCCTTTATAACTAGAGCTATTCGACCACAGCACGCTCTAGGCGAGACCGATACTTTTGAAAAACCTCGGCCTCGCTCTGCCAGTGGTCTAAATGCCCCTCTCGTTTGAGCTTTGCCGCTGTTTCTACTCCCAAGACCTGTTGCATTGCTCGTTGGCTGCCCATGAAACTCAGCTGCTCTGCAACCATATCAAAAAAAGCGCCATCCATCGGCACGCCATACGTAGCGCAGAACAGGCGCAACCGCCTGCCCTCTGCCTGAAGATCCGTTTCGGCAAAGGTCCTCCTATCATCGCCGTGAAAAGACAGGGGCGTCATCCAATAGGCCGCATAGGCGATATCGCGCAGACGCGGCCCCGGCAGATCAAAATCGATCAAGGCATACGGCAACTGGTCTTTGTACACAAAGTTGTAGGGAGCAAAATCGTTGTGGCAGATCACTTCGTGGCGCCGCACGGTATCGCCGACGCGCACGACGCCCGCATTCACGTTGCCGCCTGCAAGCGGTATTTCTCTTTCCGTCATAACTCAGCACCCAGAGCTCTCGGCCCTATAGCGCTCAATTTAAAAATGAGCCTAAGCCTCTGCCCACTCGCGCGGCTTGAGAAAAACTTCGTAGAGCTTCTCCTCTTCCGACCCCGGCTCCGGCTGCCAATCGTATTGCCAGCGCACCAGCGGCGGCATCGACACCAAGATCGATTCCGTGCGTCCGCCCGACTGCAAACCAAAGAGCGTGCCGCGATCGTAGACCAGGTTGAACTCGACGTAACGCCCGCGCCGATAGAGCTGAAACTCGCGTTCGCGCTCGCCATAGGGCGTGGCCTTGCGTTTGGCTAAGATCGGTCGATAGGCCTTCAGGAAGTGATCGCCAACGCTGCGTATAAAGGAGAAGCTAGCGTCAAAACCATCCTCGTTGACATCGTCGAAGAACAGGCCGCCAACGCCGCGCGGCTCGTCGCGGTGTTTTAAATAAAAGTATTCGTCACACCACTTCTTGTATTTTGCATAGGTATCGGCGCCAAAGGGATCGCAGGCCGCTTTGGCGGTGCGGTGCCAGTGCACGGCATCTTCTTCAAAGCCATAAAACGGCGTCAGGTCGAAACCACCGCCAAACCACCATACGGGGTCTTCGCCCTCTTTATTGGCTATAAAGAAACGCACGTTGGCATGCGATGTCGGCGCGTAGGGATTGAGCGGGTGCACGATGAGCGACATGCCCATCGCCTCGAAGCCGCGCCCGGCTAATTCGGGACGTCGCGCCGAGGCGGAAGGGGGCAATGTATCGCCTTTGACGTGCGAAAAGTTGACACCCGCCTTCTCGATAAACGCGCCGCCCTCTAAAACCCGCGAGCGGCCACCGCCGCCCTGCGGGCGCTGCCAAGCATCTTCGCTAAAAGAAACGGCCCCATCTTCTGTCTCTAACGCCGCACAGATCGTATCCTGCAATTCCAGCAGGTACTGTTTTACCGCTGCCCCATCTACTTTATCCATAATGTCCCTTGTTTTAAGCGATTTAAGAACACCGCTGCCCGCGCATTTGTCAATCAGACCTCATCTCTACGGCCCAATTCTCCCTCTTTCTACAGAAACAAAAGTGCACCGTTGCCGACAAAGTGCTTGCGCCGTGGAGTTCCGGCCCCTTTCTTTGCCGAAATGACCCTTGCTAACGATCACAACCCCGAAGCCTCTATTGCCACGCTGCGCGGCGACGTAGTGCGCTATCGCAACCGGAACAGCCGTGAACTCGTCGTCGAAAAAGCACCGGGGCTCGGCGCACTGCGCTGGCTCTATACAAGGCACTCCGGCAAAGTCTGTTTGCGTCTTGTCGCGCGCCATAAGCTCTTTTCCGACCTCTACGGCTGGTGGCAACAGCGCGCCTTTACGCGCCGCGATATTCGTCCCTTTGTCGAGCGCTACGGCGTCGATGCCAGCGAAATCGAACACCCACTCGACCACTATCCCAACTTCAACGAATTCTTTATCCGCCGCCTCAGAGCCGGTGCACGGCCCTTCTCGGCCAAGCCTGATATACTCTGCTCGCCAGCCGATGGCAAAGCCCTGGTCTACCCACACCTAGGGACCGATATACAGCTGCCCATCAAGGGCTGCCACGCCAGTATCGAATCTCTCTTGGGTGAGGCCGCCGACCCGAGCTACTACATCAACGGCGCCGCATTAGTGGTGCGCCTGGCCCCCTACGACTACCACCGCTTTCATTTTCCTGACAGCGGCACCGCAGGTGCCACTCAGCTCTTGTCCGGCCACTACCATTCGGTCAACCCCATTGCCTTGCAGAGCACGCCCGACATTTTTTGCCTCAACAAACGCGCCATCACCGAAATCGAAACGGATTCCTTCGGCCGCATCGCCTATATTGAAGTCGGTGCCCTCAACGTCGCCAGCATCGTGCAAACCCACGTAGAGGGCCCCGTTGAACGCGGCGACGAAAAGGGGTACTTCCAGTTTGGGGGATCAACTATAGTACTGCTCTTTGCAGCCGGGCATGCAGCCTTCGACGCTGACCTTATAGGGGATTCATGCAACGGCCTCGAAGTACACGTGCGCACCGGCGAGGCCGTGGGTCGCTGCGCTTGACTCCTTAGCTGCTTTTTTTCAGATTTCCGTCCCTACCCTACTAGATGACCGGAGATTCACTATGTCGCTCAAGATGCGCGTCGGCCTTGGCCAATTTAACGAAATCAGCGACGAGCTACTAGCTTTTATAAAACAGCTCGGCGCCGATGATTTTCTGATGAACACCCCCAAACTGCCCGGCAATGCGCAGTGGGAATACGAGGACCTCGCCGCCATCAAGGCCCGAGCCGATGCAGCGGAGCTGCGCCTTATGGCCCTAGAGAATGTCCCCGTACCCTTCTACGACAAAATAATGCTCGGTCTAGAGGGTCGCGAAGAACAGTTGCAGCACATGATCAACACCGTGCGCAATATGGGCAAGGCCGGCATTCCCATTCTCGGCTATCACTGGATTCCCAATAGCGTCTGGCGCACACAGGAGCCGGCAACGCTGCGCGGTGGGGCGCGCGGTACCCGTTTTGCCCTAGCCGAACACGACCCCGAAGAGCTGACGCACGGCCGCGTCTTTACACACGAAGAGATGTGGGACAATTACGTCTGGTATCTAGAGCGTATCCTACCTGTGGCCGAAGAAGCCAACGTCCGCCTAGCCCTGCACCCAGACGATCCACCCACGGGCAACACACTCGGCGGCATTGCGCGCATCTGCTCTAGCTTCGACGACTTTAAGCGCAATATGGACACCTTCAACAGCTATCATCACGGCCTCGACTTTTGCATGGGCTGCTGGTCGGAAATGGGTGGCCACGATAATGTCATCCGCGCCATAAAACACTTCGCCGGCGAAAAGAAGATTATCTATATCCATTTCCGCGATGTCATCGGCCCCGTAGACAACTTCCACGAGACTTTTATAGACTGCGGCCAGGTAGATACATTTGAAGTAGTCAAGGTGCTGCACGAAATCGGCTTCGATGGATTTATGATCACCGACCACGTGCCGCATATGGCCGGCGACTCGCCGTGGGGCCACCGCGGCCGCGCCCACTGTGTAGGTTTTATGCAGGCCCTCATCCAAGTCGTAGAAAAGCTTTCTCCGTGACTCGGATAATTCTCATACGCCACGGAGAGACCGAGTGGAACGCGCGCGGCCTCTACCAAGGCCAGCTCAACAGCCCGCTCACGGCAGCAGGTCGCCAACAGGCCATCGCTCTGGCTGAGCGCCTGCGCGGTACCTCCATCGACGCCCTGTACTCTAGCGACTTGGGACGAACACAGGAAACAGCCGCACCCCTCGTAGCAGCCAGCAGTCTAGAACTGCGTATAGACTCACGCTTGCGCGAGCGCCACTACGGCATCTTTCAAAGCCTCGATAAAACGGCCGTCGCCACGCTACACCCCGAGGCCTACGCGGGCTACCACTCGGGCGACCCCGACTTCCAGATCCCCGAAGGCGAGAGCACGCGCCAATTTCACGAGCGTATTACGAGCTGCTTAGAAGACCTAGCAGGCCGCCACGACAACGAACAGATAGCCATCGTCACGCACGGCGGTACCATTGGCATAGCCATCAAATACGTGCTCGGTCTAAGCTTAGAGGCCGAGCGCCGCTTTATCATGGCCAATACCAGCTATAATCTCATAGCGCGAGACAAAAGAGGTTGGATGCTACACACCCTAGGCGATATAAGCCATCTGCAAGACGAAAGCCAAGACGATATCACATAAGCCCAACAGACAACAAACCAGCACAACAAAAAAATCCCCGCCGGCAAAAGTGCTAGCGGGGATTTCTCTATTTAGAAGTCTCTTATTCTGATCTTTGCCCCTTTTTCTCCTTCTCTCGGCCTATCCCCTTAAGGGACCGTCCCCACCAGCACCACCTTCCCCGCACTATACGAAGCCTCCTCATCCGCAATACGAAAATCCTGGTCTATAAAGACCTTCGCAGGAAACCCCAAATCCGCATCAAACTCCACATCAATCTGCGCTGCCCCCGTCGTGATCGCTTCGTCAATAGCGGAAAAAAGACCTTCAATAGTCTTGTAGGAACGCACCACTTCAACCGCTACAGCCGCGCCGTCGTCCACATAGGTCGCCGAACTAATCTGCCCCGACGAAATGGCCAACACCGCTTCGCGCCTATAGTCGGGCAAACAAAAACAGCTGCGGCTAAAGTTAAAGGTGTATTCCGCCACGCTCTGCGTCGCCCACTTGGCGCGGTTCTCGGCCACTAGCACCGTCAACTTACTGTGGTCCGGTTTCTCTCCTACCGGCGGCTTCGTGCCGGGAAAAATCACCTCGGGCAATTTGCCGCGATAACCACCCGCCTTGTTTTTCGAAATAGTCAAGTTGCCCGCGCGGCGCACGACGACTAATGCCACCTCGTAACTTTCACGAGCCGTTACCTCATCCAACACGGGATAGGGCAACACACCGCGCACGCCCACTTTATAATCGCCTATTCGCAGTGAAGAGGTCCCTCGGCTCACGGCGCCCAACACCAGTTCAAACATGCCCAGGTCGACATCATTCTGCACCGCACCCAGCGTCAGCTTCACTTCACCCGCCGTAACACATACCGCTTCGTCGGGACAACGCGAATCCTGCACGTCTTTTAGGGTCAGCGTCAGATCGCCGACTAGCAGAGGTTGGTCAAATTTTAATGCCAACGCTGCGATCTCTATAGGCCGCACGGGAGACGCGCTAGGTACTTCGACCGAACTTCCCACGGCCGTGCTACTCAATGTCAGTTTTGCCGCCGGCTCCTCGGTATATTCCGCCGAAAGCGGATCCTCGCCGGAACAAGCGCCCAAAACACCTGCGGCCAGTAGGCCCACTAGAACATATCTGCGCATTTCTCCTTCTCCTCCATATTAGATGTGAACATTTGCTTCTTCGCAAAGACTGTGCCAGTTGTAGCCCAAGATCCAAAATGTCCATAAGTACGGACGCCCCAGAGAGTTGGATTTTAAAAGAAAATGATAATTCATTCTCTGGAGCGCTTCAGACCTCAGAAAACTGATGTACCGCCACAGATTTCTATGGTGTATGATCGTTTTTTATACGCTCTACTTGCGCTCAAAAGTCCCCGAGCCGGCAAAGTTCTCGGCGCTGCGCCAGCTCGGCATCCACCACAGCTGTGCCAAGGGGCCTGCTTCTTCGTCAAAGTCATCGACGGCGATATTCAAGCGCAGCGCCTGCCAGTCCTCGCCCTGACGCTGCTCAAAATAGGCTTGGGGAATGGCAATTTCGGTCTGATGCCCCACCGGCGTCGCGATACAGACCGCCTTCACTCCAAGCGCATCCAAAAGCTCCTTGGCAACCGTCACGCCTTCACCCGCTCCCGCGTCGGGGCTGAGCGCGATGATGAGGAACTCCTCCATATCCGGACCGCCCTCGCGCGCGGCGGAACGCACGGGATCACTCCGCCCGTCTACACGCACCTCAATGCCGTCCTGTCGCCAAGGTGCCTTCTTCAGATAGACGGGCCGCTCGTCGACGACCTCGACGCCGATATATACGTATTCTTCATCCATCTCAATGCCAAAGCTAAACGAGCAATCGTCGGGGCCCGTCCACGATTCGGGGTTGCCTACAATACCCGCTGGCTGTTTTACTACGAAGGGTAAATGGTCCCAGTCGCTCAAATCGCCGTCGATCTCTAGGCGTTTCTTGCGCTCGGCCAGCTCGTAGACCTGCGTTACCATCAGGCTCGTTTTTCCCTCGAAATCCATAGCGCCGAGCTCGCCTCCCGAGTAACTCGCCGTCCACTCTAAAACCGCCGGAGTAAGTTTCACTACGGGCATCGCCTCGGCCGCCTCGACTTTTAGTGGGATATGCTCCGTCGAATTGGGCGGCACTTCTATATCGAAAGAAGTCGGCTCTACGCGCAGCCCCTGTTGCTCGACGAAGCGCGCGCTAATTTCCAACGGCACATCGGCGTCATTTATCAAGCGCAGCACGGTCGCGCCGCCTTTAAAGTCGTCCTGCTCAGCGAAGAGCGGCTTGATCGTCACGGCACGACCCCACAGCAACGCATCGATCAAGCCGCTCGTTTTTTCCGTGCGCACGTCCTCGTCCCAAATTCCCTCTAATAACAAGTTGGCAATCCGCGGTCCCGAATCCGTCATCGTCACCCAGACGACGTGATCGAACTGCCCGAAGAGCGGACCGCGCAAACCCGACCCACCCCCTGTCGTAGCCAGAATAAAATACTTGCTATCGTTGCGTTCGTATTTGAGATAATTGTGAAAGTGCCCAGCAAAGACCGTGTGTTCTCGCCCCTGTAAAAGAGCCTCCATATCGGCCCAACCCGGCGCGTTGTCATAGGCCCAGAGCGGTTTGTGCTGAAAGACCAGTGTCCAGCGCACGTCTTTGTTTTCGGCCAATACGCGGGCGGCATACTCGACCTGCTCAGGCGATATCTGCGAAGTCGGCGGCCCTTCGGTGTTCAAACACAGAAAGAGCACATCGCGGTAGACGAAGTGATAATAAGCGCGGCCAAAGCGCCGCTCCCAGTCCTTCGCCATATACTCGTTGGTGATATCGTGGTTGCCCGGCAGATAGAAAAATGGCACTTCCAATTCGTCGATAAAACCATTAAACTCGTCCCACTCCATATCGAGCTGCGCCTGGTCTTCGGTATTGCCCTCGATCAGATCGCCAACGCTCATAACAAATTCGGGCTGGAGCAAGTTTAGCTTGCCGATGGCATCGGGAAAAACGCCGGGGCGATGCCCACCTGTGCGGTCGGTGACGATGGCAAACTGGAAATTATTGGGATCGTTGTTGAGGTCGAGGCCAGACCACGGATTGACCTGCTCAACGATGATGCGCGGCTTGGCCTGATCGTCACTTTCGGCCCTGGCCGGGTCAGGCGAATGACCCGTTGACATGATAAAGACCAACAGCAATCCGGCGTAGCGCAACAAATGCATGGGCGAGCTCCCTTTTGCGATAGTAGCAGTACAATAGTAGTATTGAGATAGTAGCAGTACAATAGCAGTACTGAAATACATAGCAAAAAAGGTCCCCTCTGTCGCTATGTTTTTCTTGCCACAGGCCCCATGGACACTTTGACATAACCGCTTGACTACAACAACCTATCTACCTTTCTTGACTTTCACGGAGCGGCGCAGAACAAATCCGTCCAGCCAGCCCAAAACGGAAAGAAAAACCCTACTTATGATCTGTTTTGTTCGTCGGCACTTGTGCACAGGACTATTTGTTCCTCTCTTTGCCATCCTACTAGCCTCTGCCGCGTTCGCCCAAGATGAACGCCCCGAACTTTCCGTACCGGAACCGACGCGCAAGAGCAAAAAATCTTCGCCCTCTGGCCCCTTTATCATCACCGTCGTCGACTATAACGACGCCATCAAACAACGCGACTATCTGGGCCAGGCCGTGCCCGAGCTGGTGGCGTTTATGTCTAAAGCCGTCAAATTAGAAGCGGAAATACGCTCGAACAAACGCAAGCTCTACGACCCGCGCATCGCCGAATCTATCTTGCTCTACATGACGGGATACGATGCGACGATACGTCTGAATGACACGGAGAAGAAGGCGCTCGGTGACTATCTAAAGGGCGGCGGCCTGCTCTACGCCGAAGACATCATACCCTTGAGCGACGGCAACACGTCGGGACCATCGATCAGTGCGGGCCGCATGGGCACGCCCTTCGATCGCCAGCTCAAAGCGCTAATCCAAGACCCACTCGTGCTCGGGCGCCAGGGTCGCGCGTGGAACAGAGTACCCAAGACCCACCCGCTCTTCACTTCCTTTTTTGAATTCCTCGACGGCCCCCCCTTGAGCGGTGCCCCCAATGGCGATGTCACCTACCTCGAGACTATCGAGATAAAGGGGCGGACCGCCGTCATTTTTAGCGACCTCAATATCAGTTGGTTCTGGGCCAATGCCGATGCCGAAGGCCGTGACCGCAGCCTACAGTTCGGCACCAACCTCGTCGTCTTTGCCCTCGCCAAAAAGTTGGCCGGGCGCCCGCTGCCGATTCGGCGCTAATTGAACCTCTGGGACCTAGGTCTACTAGGCGTAGTATCCCTGCAAATTACGGCCATCGCCTATTTGTCCCGGGCGCGCCTGAAGGCGCTCATACTCAGCCTGCCCTTCCCCTTTACCACCATCGCCCTCAGCCAAGATAAACCCATCGACGCCACCCACATTTTAGCGCTGCTCGCGCTCTTAGTTTATTACCACTTTATACGTTTGTTGCACCAGCGCCTGCCCATCGTTCCTTCCATCGCATTGGGTTTAGTGGTCTATATTGGTGTCAGTCGCTTGGTAATACACCTGCTGCCGATAACACCGCATTCCTTTTGGTTGAGCGCACTGGGCGTCGGATCACTGGCGCTGGTACTCTTTCTTTTTCAGCCGCCGCGCCGCGAGCCCAACCACCGCACCCCCCTGCCCATTTACTTTAAGCTACCCGCCGTCGCCGCTGTAGTGGGTCTATTGATTTTGATCAAGGGTGCCTTGCAGGGTTTTGCCACACTCTTCCCGCTCGTTGGCGTCGTCGGCCTCTACGAGGCGCGCAAAGGCTTGTGGAGCATCTGCCGCCAGGCCCCCGTTTTTATACTGGGCATGTGCGCCCTGCTCGCCACCGTCTACAGCACGCAAGAAACGCTCGGCTTAGCGCCAGCACTACTCGTCGGCTGGGTGGTCTACCTGTCGCTGTTATGGCCGATGACACGACAGCTGTGGAAACGGGAGAACTTGCTAGGGGAGGCCGAATCTTCGTAGCTTGCAACGCGTTAGGAAAATAAACCTATCTGCTCTATATGCGCGGCCTGCACGCAATCAGAACAGGAGCTATGCCCACAGATATGACAACAGCGATCGATATAGTCGACTGCCACGCGCATATATTCCCGCCGCTCTCACAGGCCTGCGGCCTGCCCGATGCCCAAACCCACCTGCTCTTCCAACAGCGCGCCATGCACACGCACGGCAACCAGCCCGTGCGCCGCAAACGCGACCACGCCCTAGTCGAAGCGCGCGACCTGTGGGACGCCGACGATCCTTCCGAGGCGGGGCGCGCAACGGACGTCAACTTCCGCGTCGGCCAATTCGGTCGTTTTGAATGGACCATAGGCGGCGAAGACTATTACGTGCAGTTCTTGCCGCCGAGTTTGCAGGATATGCACTGCCCCGCCGAGGCGCTCGTCACGCAGATGGATTACGCCGGCATCGACACGGCCGTGCTGCAAAACGACCATATATACGGCGACCTGGCCGAGTATTTTGCCGAGGCCATCGCGCAGTATCCCGATCGCTTTATCGGCCTGGCCAATGTCGACGAGGCCTTCGCCTACCGAGACGAACAAATAGAAAAACTGCACCATTCCGTAAGCACATTAAACATGAGCGGGCTCTACTACACACTTTCGGGGTTTTTCCGCAACGGCTACAGCGAGTTCTTTAACGCACCCTCTTATTACCCGTTCTGGGACGCCGTCGCCCGTCTAAACATTCCCGTGTTCTGGGTCTTTCTTGGCGATTCGCCCGCCGGTGGTTTTAAAGAGGAGATGGCGCTCTTTCGCAGCTGGCTCGAACGCTATCCACAGATCCCTTCCATACTAGTACACGGCGTGCCCACCGCACTCTTTGCCGACGACGATGACCGCGTTGTATTGCCCAACTATATGCGCGAGATCCTGACACAGTTTCCCGTCTATTCCGAAGTGCTCTACCCCATCGCCTGGGGCGGCCGTACGGAGTATCCCTATACACGCGCGCAGAATCACATCCGCGCGCTCTACGACGAACTCGGCCCAGACCACTTAATCTGGGGCTCGGATATGCCCAATGTCGAACGCTACTGCACCTATCGCCAGACGATGTCCTATATGGACCACTGCGAGTTCCTAGATCCAACGGACCGACAGAAAATCCTCGGCGGCAACCTGCGCACCCTCTTTAACCGAGACTAAAATCTTATGTGGCATATCGACTCCTATATCGTGGCCGCTTATCTCGTCGGCATCTTTGTCGCGGGCTATTTGATTTCGCGGCGACACGTCAATCGCTCGGCCGACGAATTTATAAGCGGTGGCC